>MWCJ01000046.1 GCA_002069975.1 Bacteroidetes bacterium ADurb.Bin217
ACAACTTTATCTAAAATTTCGCGGAGTAAATCGCCATCCCACCATATACCAAAATTAATCGATTGACTTCCTCCCGTGGATTGAGGAAAATTTGTATAAATTTGATTTCCTTTACAATCATATACGCCGTAACCGCTTGCCCAACATTCGTATCCATAATAATTAGGGTCAATATCCATACACACCCCTCGACCAAAATCACCATCACCTTCTTTTCGCCAAAGCACTTGCCCCGTTTTAGGATCACGAAAATCACATGCAGGCTTTGTAGTTCCATTAGCTTCTTCGTGTGGCATAAAAAATTCAAGCCCCGGTCGAGTAGGATCCATATCGCTTAAATGTCCGGCATCGCCATGACCAAAACCTGTAGAATACAATCCTTTACCATCATGATCTACTGCCATACTTCCAAATTGAATCTCGTCGAAACCATCACCATCTAAATCGCCAACTGCTAAATTATGATTTCCTTGACCATAGTATGCATTCGAAGAATTATTGCCGGTATCGAACGTCCATTTATTTGTAATATTCGTTCCATTCCAATCAAAAGCAGCTAAAACGGTTCGAGTATAATATCCACGAGTAAATACTAAGCTGGGCTTTTTTCCATCTAAATATGCTACACCTGCCAAAAATCGATCAACTCTATTTCCATAATTATCGCCCCATTCAGCGTTTAATTGTGTACCCGTAGGATTTTCGGTAGTTGGATGCCGACGTGGAGTATAATAAATGGTTTGCATTTCGGCTCCGCTTTGTCCATTAAAAATGGTAAGATATTCCGGACCCGAAAGCACATATCCAGAACTGTTTCTATAATCTGAAGCATCGTTATCGGTAGCGGCAGGTCCCTTTTTTAAAAATTGATTATCACCACCTTTGGTTCCCGGTGCTGTTTTACAAGCAATTTCTGCTTTTCCGTCGCAATCAAAATCATACACTAAAAATTGAGTATAATGAGCACCGGCACGAATGTTACAACCTAAATCTATTCGCCACAAAAATGTTCCATTTAGTTTATATGCATCTAAAAACACATTGCCCGTATATCCGCTTTGCGAATTATCTTTTGAATTAGATGGATCCCATTTTACAATAATTTCATATTCACCATCACCATCTATATCGCCTATAGAACAATCGTTGGGCGAATATGTATATGCTACAGCATCAGGTGTTGTTCCACCTGCCGGAACGCTTAAGGGAATTCGTAAATATTTTGCATTGATTACCGTTGCCGTTTTTGAAGCGGTTTGTTCTACGCCATTCACAACTGCCCTAATTGAATACTGTGCTGTTGTAGCTGCACCGGCATCGTAATAGTTTGTTTTTGTAGTTATAGGATTTGCCGTAATTTTAGTTCCATTGCGATATACGTTAAAACCTATATTGGTTTTATATTCTAAGCCCAACAAACGCCAACTTACTAAATTACCTGTCCCCGAACGAATTGCAACTACCCCTCTATCAAGAGTTTCTAACTGTCGTTGCGAAAATGCTACACTCGATGAGAACAACACCAATATTGTAAGTACAACTAACAACAAAACGTTGTAAATCAATAATTTCATTATTTTTTGAGCAATTTGGTAATACATAGCAAATTTAGGTGTAATACGGACACTAATATATAACAAATAATTCAAAAACAATGAAAAAATGTTCAATTTTAATTGAAATTCAATTATATAGAATAAAAAATAATGGTTTAAAATCCTACAAACACAGACTCAAACCAAACTTTTAAAGAAACTCGGGATCTCGGTTGCAAAAACCATTTTATCTTTAGAGTATGGATGAACAAATTCTATTGATGCCGAATGTAAACATAATCGTGTACTGTCTTGCTGTGCCTGACCGTATGTTTTATCACCAATTATTGGATGATTCATTTCCGAAAAATGAACACGTATTTGATTTTTTCGTCCGGTATACAAGGTTACTTCTACCAAGCTTTTTGATTCTGATTCTTTAAGAACTTCATACCCGGTTTTTGCAAATTTACCTTCGGCAGTGTTCGTTGTTGAAAACACTCTGTACGCGTTGTTTTCTATCAAATAAGATGTTATTTCCCCTTTTTTTTCGGTCAAAACACCGTGCACTAAGGCATAATACGTTTTCGTAAAGTCTTGCCAATTATCTTGCAAAAACCGTTTTGATTTTTCGTTTTTGGCAAAAATAAGCAGTCCCGATGTATCTCTGTCTAACCTATGAACTATAAAAACTCTATTTTTTGACTTAGGATTTCCTTTTTGAACATAATTGGTAAGAAGTGAATATGCAGTATGTACACGTTCTCTCTCGGTACCTATAGTTAGCAAGCCGGAATTTTTGTTTATCACAATTATATCAATATCTTCATATAAAATTGTAAACCCTTTAGGTACATGTTTATTGGGCGTGAACGTGTTATTCTTTTTTGTCATAGTATATATAAAACACAAAATTACGTGAAACGAAACAAAAAACATGAACATACAACCACAATATTTTAATGTAAGTTCATCGTAAATACATATTGCACTTTGTTACGAAATTCATATCTTCGCAAAAAAAATGTATACACAATGGATAATTCAAGCGTACTAGAAACAATTTCTCCTTATATTTATGGAACAACTCGGTTAGGCGACGAGCAAATTTCTGAAAAAGATCGCATTGCAGTTGCTCGTGCAGCAATGGATTCGGGTGTTTGGTTTCATACCAGTCATCAATATGGCAGTGCAGAGCAGATACTTCGAAAAGCGTTCGACGAAGACCGTGCACATGTACCCAATCTTATTATAAAAATGGGCGGAAATTCTGTTGCTGAGATGATTACCGATGTGAAAAACAACATGAATGTATTAGGAATCGAAACACTATCGATAGGTCAATTGTGTATGTGGGACAATTGTGCCGAAAATTTCGCACAAGGAGGCTCTGTAATTCAAGATTTGTATGAACTTAAAAAGTCGGGGCTTGTACAAAATTTTGTGTTAGAGGTGTTTCCTTGGACATCAAAAAAACCTTTACAAGCATTACAACAGGGCTATTGCGACGGACTCATAGATGCATTTATTTTTTATGTAAATCCTTTACAACGATTTGCTGCAAATAATTTGTGGAACGAAATAGTTGCTCGTAATTATCCTGTAATTGCTATGCGTACCATTTCGGGTGGACATATACATGCATTACGCGATGTGCCCGGAGCAGCATGGGTTCCATATTTGCAAGAACGAGCTGTAGAAGTAGCTCCTATTTTTGAAGCATCGGGAGTTGCAACATGGACAGAATTTTGTGTTCGTTTTGCTCATAGTTTCAAAAACGTACAAGCTACTGTAGGAACAAGCAGTAAAATAGAACGATTGCAAGAATTTTTGACAGCAACAAAACATATTGAACTGCTACCTCAATCTATTGTAAAACAAATAACGGATTTACAATATCGTTGGTCTGACGAGGTAGATGTGCATGCTGAACCGTGGACGATGTAGAATGATATTTGAAGTTTTACCTTTTATGAAGCAGTATTAAAATTTACTATAACTCTATTTCATATAATTAGGCTTTTTTGTATGTTTGTATTATAAATTATAATTGAACAATACATGCCTCTCTTTAATTCTATAATTTCGTGGTTAACAGTTAAGCGATTACAGCAAATAAATTGGTATAAACTTTATCCGCAGGACATTCAAAATGAAGTTTTATTTCAACTCATAAAAGAATGCGAAGGAACTGAATTTGGCACTACTCATTCATTTAACAAAATTCAAAGTATTCGCGATTTTCAAACAAGAGTACCAATTCACGATTACGACTCACTAAAACCATATATCGACAGAATTCGTGAAGGCGAACAAAATATTTTATGGCATTCACCTATTAAATGGTTTGCCAAAAGTAGTGGTACTACGAATGATAAAAGCAAATTTATACCTGTAAGTAAAGAAGCTTTAGAAAATTGTCATTTCAGAGGAAGTCGTGATACTATTTTATTATACAATCACAATTATCCCGATTCGGAATTGTGGAAAGGCAAAAGTTTGGCATTAGGCGGAAGTCACCAAATTAGTCAGATTTCTATGGATTCGTATTTTGGTGATTTATCGGCAATTTTAATTCAAAATATGCCGTTTTGGGCACAATTTTATCGCACACCCGATTTATCTGTAGCACTCATGGACGAATGGGAAGAAAAAATACAGAAAATTGCGGAAATTACCGGAGGTGAACGGGTTGTTTCTATAGCAGGAGTTCCATCGTGGACATTAGTCCTGCTCAAAAAAATGATGGAAATGTACAACAAAACCAGCGTGCTAGATATTTGGCCAAATTTAGAACTATTTGTACATGGTGGAGTAAGTTTTACTCCATATAGAGAGCAATTTAAAACAATAATTCCTTCGGATAAAATGCGCTATATGGAAACCTATAATGCTTCAGAGGGATTTTTCGCCATACAAGACAATCCTGCAACCGACGACATGTTACTCATGCTCGATGTTGGCGTTTTCTATGAATTTATTCCATTAGAACAAATTGATTCTCCCAATCGCGAAGCATGTATTTTAAGCGATATTGAAATAGGTAAACAATATGCAATTATTATAACCACCAACGCCGGTTTATGGCGATACATCATTGGTGATACGGTCGTATTTACATCAAAAAATCCATACAAAATAAAAATTACCGGACGAATTAAACATTTTATAAATGCATTTGGCGAAGAATTAATGGTAGACAATGCCGACCATGCCCTTGCCGAAGTATGCAAACGAACCGGAGCAAAAATTCGTGAATATACCGCTGCTCCTATTTATATGAACAAACATGCGCAAGGCGGACATGAATGGCTTATAGAATTTGAACAAAAACCACAAAATATTCAACAGTTTGCCGAATTACTCGACAATCAATTGAAAGCCCTGAATTCCGACTATGAAGCAAAACGTTATAAAGACATGACATTGCAATTCCCTAAAGTTCATATAGCTCCCGACGGTACATTTTACAATTGGCTCAAACAAAAAGGGAAATTGGGTGGACAACATAAAATTCCTCGATTGGCAAATAATAGAGAGTATATTGAGGATATATTACAATTAATGGTTAATGATTAATTGTTAATGGTTAATGGTTAATGGTTAATGATTTTATATCAAATTTTGAAATTTCATAAAATTAGCGTACTTTTCGCCTAAAAAACATACAGATATGAGTTTTACCAATTCTATAGCAATACTTGGTGGTGGAAATATTGGCATGGCAATAGCACAAGGGCTTGTAAATTCCGGCACGTATAAGCCTGAAAATATTATCATTACCAGAAAAAAATCTGATTTACCAAAAAATCGTACCGAAGGTGGATTTACGTTTCAAGAGAATAATGCTGATGCGGTTACAAAATGTCGTATTGTTGTATTAGCTGTGGTTCCGCTTATCACCCAATCGATACTTACCGAAATAGCTCCTGCAATTACCGAAAAACATTCACTTGTTTCTATAGTTACGGGTGTTACCATAGACGAAATAGCATCGATTGTTACCAATAAAATATGTATAGCTCGTGCTATGCCCAATACTGCTATCAAAATTCAAGAATCTATGACATGTATCGCGGGCAACAAAACCGATTCGAAAGAATTTGAAGAAATTGTTCAATTGTTTGACAAACTTGGAAAAACATTGGTAATAGATGAAGATTTTGTGCTATCGGCAACAGCGTTAGGTTCGTGCGGTATTGCATTTTTCTTACGCTCAATTCGTGCGGCTTCGCAAGGCGGAACACAAATAGGATTTCATGCCGAAGACGCGCAACTCATAGCAGCACAAACAGCCAAAGGAGCCGCAGAATTGTTACTCCGATTGCATTCACACCCCGAAGACGAAATTGACAAGGTTACAACCCCCCGCGGTATTACTATAGCAGGACTTAATGAAATGGAACATAACGGATTCAGTTCTGCCCTAATAAAAGGTATTGTAAAATCGTATGACAAAGCAACTCAAAAAAAATAATCTAAAAAATATGAATATGAGAAAATTACTTGTATGGATTGTATGCACTACCCTATTGGCAGTAGCATGTACCGAAAAAAAACCGCAAATTGGCATAGCTCAATTAGCTGAAAAATCACAAGAGTATCAAACAAAAATTGCAAGTCTTGAATCGCGTTTAAATCCTCAAGATATCGATGCATTTATGAAAATAAATGATTCTATTACCTTAGTTCAACAACAAGCAGACAGTGTATTAGGAGCTTTATTTGCATCGATTACCGACACGATAGTGTTAGACTTTACACAAACAAAAAACGATCACCGTATAAAAATTCAAAAAGTATGGCTTACCGGAGCTAAATATAACGAGCTTCATATTCAAGCATTGGTTCAAGCTGTTGCCAGCAGTAGCTTTATGGGGCCATATACCAGTGCTACTATGATAGACAATACAGGCAAAAAAATTGAAGTTGGCGGTGGTATTGGCGGCTCTTCTGATACAAAATTAGTTGCCGGCGAAGTATATACATTTACCGGAACTATAGACAATTTACATCTGCTTGCAAATCTCAAACAATTACAGTTTGACGAGGAAATTAAAAAGTGGTAAAAATAGAAAGGTCTGAAAAGTCATAGGATACCCCTAAACTATATAAAATAATGTGCCGTTAGGTGCATAATCTCGGTAGAAATTGATTAATACGAAATTAATACCGTGCTGTTAGGTACGGAACAACGATATTTTTCTTTCACCAACTTCGGGGTGGGGTTACTGTGGATATTTGGTTTTCTACCGATATGTTGCCTCTAACGAGGCAAGAGGCAAGACGTAAAAATAACTATTGTCGGAATGTCAGAGCGTCTGATTGTCTCAACGTTTAAAAGGTCTGAAAAGTCTAAAAGTCAAAAGATTTAAACGTCTTCGTGCACAACCCTAATTTGATACTATCTATCGATGTTTACCTCCCATGAAAACTCCGGAGGAGTGACAGTATGGTAGCTCGTAACATGTTTATTACATTAAGCTCCGTGGGAGCGACATTATTTTCACTACACAATTCGTATATAAATCAATTGTTTGGTATTGAATATTGCCGTTAGGTGCACATACGCTCGGTAGAAATAGAATAATACGAAATTAATACCGTGCCGTTAGGTACGGAACAAAGATATTTTTCTTCCACCCACTTCGGGGTGGGGTTACTGTGGATATTTGGTTTTCTACCGATATGTTGCCTCTAACGAGGCAAGAGGCAAGACGTAAAAATAACTATTGTCGGAATGTCAGAGCGTCTGATTGTCTCAACGTTTAAAAGGTCTGAAAAGTCTAAAAGTCAAAAGATTTAAACGTCTTCGTGCACAACCCTAATTTGATACTATCTATCGATGTTTACCTCCCATGAAAACTCCGGAGGAGTGACAGTATGGTAGCTCGTAACATGTTTATTACATTAAGCTCCGTGGGAGCGACATTATTTTCACTACACAATTCGTATATAAATCAATTGTTTGGTATTGAATATTGCCGTTAGGTGCATAATCTCGGTAGAAATTGAATAATACGGAATTAATGCCGTGCCGTTAGGTACGGTACAACAATGTTTTTTTTACCCACTACGGGGCAACAAAATATTATTGCTTAATTACCAATTCTCTATATACACCCGATTTAGTAAGCACCTCAACAGTATACACTCCATTGGGTATATGAGCAATAGAACACGTATTTTGTTCCGATTCAAACACAACTACACCCACCGCATTTGTAATGCGAACGCCAATATACTCCGATGTATTTGCTATATACAATATATCGTTGCAAGGATTTGGATAGATATACAAGAGCGATGATGTATACGAAATATCCGTAATTTCCATGCTATGAAATGTTTCAATAGCTTGTTTCAACGAAGCATTCGCTTGTTGTACATCTTGTGTGGTTGCCAATACATTTTCTATAACAGCTTGAGCAGCATCAATTTCATCTTGTAAATCGGCAATTGCTCCTGCTTGGTATGTTCGTAGTCTATCGGCTTTTAATTCTTGTGCTTGAGTTATAAGTGTTTCGGCAGAATCTATTGTTTCTTGTAATTGTTGCGATTCAAGCATGTGCTCGTTTGTAATATATACCAAACGCACCGGAACCGTATCGGAATAACATGAATATTGATTACTTCTCCGCACATAAAATGTTTCTGTTTGCACAGGTTTTTGTGAAGGGACATAAGAACTACCAACAGATAATTGAGTTGTACACAACACATCGCTATACCACACATCAGTATCCGCATCGGTACGCAATTCGGGTATCGTTACATCATCTTCATACATGGTGGCAGACGTTGTAATGGGGGTTGTGGGAGAGTCAGCAGAAGTTATTGTAATAGAAGCATGTTTAGAACATACAGGTTGATTAAATACACATCTATCTTTAACCAATAAAAAATAAGTTCCAGGATTTTCATATGTAACAATATATTTTGAAGCAGAGATATGTGCAATTGGTCCATATATTTTTGTAAATGGAGTTATTGAATCTTTATACCATATAAATTCAAAATCAGTAGTATTCTGCTGATTGTTTGAACTAATTGTAAGTGAATCTCCGGGACATAAAGTTACATCGGAATCCGAAGAACTTAATATAACATTAGTTATCGGCTGACAATCCCCCTTTACAAAAAATATTTTTGCTTCACGTTTCTCACTTTCGCATTGCAATTCTGTAGTAGCATCAGTGGCTATGTAACTAACATAGAAAGTTAAAGTAGTATCAGATTCAAATAATGGATAATTTTTTTTATATGTATACATATGTGAATTATTCTGAATTGGCGTTATACCATCAGATTCATACCAACGCCATTCATCAATAGGGATTGTAGAATATGCATATAAGCTTGCCTGATATTGCGTAATAAATTGATATTGATTCTCTATTATTGGAGCTTCAAATGAGCATTCTTGGGCTTTTAGAGGATTCACTGCGATACACAAAATCCAATAAAAAAATAAAAATTGTAACCTCTTCATAATTTTCTATTTTAGGGATAGTACGAACAAATATAGGCATATTTACTCAAACAGCAATACAAATGTTCAAAAATTACATTGTACCAAAGTGTTATATCTCATGCCGAAAGATAAAAAACACAGTAATATATACTTGACATATATACTAAAAAGATATACTTTTGTATAGTAAAAATTTGAATACTATGAAAACAGTATCTTTAAAAATAGATGATTCAATTTTCGGTGAAACTGAAAATATACTTTCTCGCATTAATATTCCAAGAAATAGATATATTAATGAAGCGATTGAATTTTATAATAAATTACAAAAGAGAAAAATTATTGAAAAAAGACTTAAAGCAGAGTCAAGTATAGTGGCGCATGAAACAATGAACGTTTTAAAAGAATTTGAAAACATTGATTATGTTGATTAAACAATATGAAATCTGGATTGCAGACTTAAATCCGCAAATTGGAACAGAGCCTGGAAAAACAAGACCTGTATTAATTATACAAACAAATTTATTAAATAAAATTCCTCATCCATCAACAATAATATGCCCTATAACAACAAAAGTTGAAAATAACGCAGATATTTTAAGAGTTCATTTAAAAAAAGGGATGGCAAATTTACACGAAAATTGTGATATATTAATAGATCAAATAAGAGCTATTGATAATAAACGGTTGATAAAAAAGGTCGGTGAATTGCCTGTAGAAATAATTGATAAAGTGAAGGAAAACATAATAATTATTCTTGATATAGAATAAAGACACATAGATAGACACAAACGCTACAACTCATGGCTGTGATTCTGTAAGTAATGTTATTCTTGTTCGCTTGCATGTGTATAGCTGCTCAAAGAACGTAGAAACACGAAATCTACCAGAAGCCACCGCGAAAAACGTCACATCATAGCATACAATTGTTTCTATTTTTCTACATGCAATTTGTATAAATTCCTTACTTTTGTTTTTTAATACAATATCTAATTTATTATGCCTAAAATAGCTCTTATTACCGGTGTTACCGGACAAGATGGTGCATATCTCACCGAATTTTTATTAAAAAAAGGATACATTGTTCACGGTATCAAACGTCGTTCGTCGTTGTTCAATACCGATAGAATCGACCATTTGTATCAAGACCCGCATGTAGATAATCGTAATTTGATTCTGCATTATGGCGATTTGACAGATTCTATGAATCTTACCAAAATTATTCAAGAGGTGCAACCCGACGAAATATATAACTTGGCTGCTATGAGCCATGTGAAAGTAAGTTTCGACATGCCCGAATATGTTGCCAATGCCGATGGTATAGGTACATTGCGTATTTTAGAAGCTGTACGGTTGTTGGGGTTAACTAAAAAAACACGTATTTATCAGGCATCTACGTCGGAATTGTACGGTTTGGTACAAGAGGTTCCGCAGTCGGAACGCACACCGTTTTACCCACGCAGCCCCTATGCGGTGGCAAAATTATACGCCTACTGGATTACGGTAAATTACCGCGAAGCTTACGGTATGCATGCAAGCAATGGCATTTTGTTTAACCACGAATCGCCTATACGCGGCGAAACATTTGTAACCCGAAAAGTAACACGTGCATTAAGTCGTATTGCTCTTGGTATGCAAGACAAAGTATTTATGGGCAACCTTGCCAGCAAACGCGACTGGGGACATGCCAAAGATTATATAGAAGCACAATATTTAATTCTACAACAAGACACGCCCGATGATTATGTAATAGCTACCGGTGTTACCACCACTATCCGCGATTTTATTCGTATGAGTGGCGAAGAGGTAGGTATAGAAATATCGTTTGTAGGCGAAGGTGTTGCCGAAAAAGGGATTATAACTGCTGTAGACGAAGCAAAATTCTGTAAAACGGTAGGCGATGCTTTCTTGGAAAATATCGTTCAACGTGCAAAACAAAAGGAACAAATTGTGGGAGTTGACCCGGCATATTTCCGACCAACCGAGGTGGAATTGCTTATAGGCGACCCAACCAAATCGCAAACAAAACTTGGCTGGAAACCCAAATACGACCTACAAGGATTAGTAGAAGACATGATGAAATCTGATGTGAAATTAATGCAAAAAGATGCTTACTTACGTGAAGGCGGCTATAGAACTATGAATTATTTTGAATAAGAGGGTATAAGGTGTATGGGTGATTTTACAAAATTACAAGTTTGGATATTGGCAAAAGAATTAGCTGTTAATATATATTCATTAACTGCGAGCGAGAAATTTTCAAAAGATTATGATATGCGTAATCAATTACGAAGAGCTGCAGTAAGTGTTCCATCTAATATTGCTGAAGGTGAAGAATCTGGTTCTAATCCTCAATCAATTCGTTTTTTTATATTGCAAAAGGTTCTTTAGCCGAATTGCGGACTCAATATATAATAGCTCTTGAGATAGGTTATTTAACCATAGAGGATTACACATGTATACATGATAAAGCTATAAAAATATCTTCAATGCTCTATAAATTAATCCTATCAAGAAAAACTACTAAACCTTAAACCCTATACCTTAAACCCTATACCTTAAACCCTATATCAAAATTAAAAAAATGGAAAAACAATCAAAAATATACATCGCCGGACACCTTGGATTAGTGGGCTCGGCAATATGGAAAATCCTACAAAATAAAGGATATACCAATCTTATAGGAAAAAGTGTACACGAATTGGACTTGATGAACCCGCAAGCAGTAGCTGATTTTTTTACTGCCGAAAAACCCGAGTATGTGATACTTGCTGCAGCTAAAGTAGGGGGTATCGTTGCAAACAATACCTATCGTGCTCAGTTTATTTACGAGAATTTGATGATTCAAAACAATGTGATTCACAATGCCTATGTGCACGGGGTGAAAAAGTTATTGTTTTTAGGAAGCACTTGTATCTATCCGAAAGAGGCTCCACAACCAATGCCCGAAGATTGCTTGCTTACATCGCCGCTGGAGTATACCAACGAACCCTATGCTATTGCAAAAATTGCAGGTATTAAATTGTGCGAAAGTTACAATTTACAATATGGCACCAACTTTATTTCTGTAATGCCTACCAACTTGTACGGACCCAACGATAATTTCAATCTTGAAACATCACATGTATTGCCTGCACTTATTCGCAAAATTTATTTAGGCAAATGCATAGAGACCAACGATTGGCAAGCAATACAAAACGATTTAAACAAACGTCCTATCGAAGGTATTTCAGGGGAAAATACAAAAGAAGAAATTCTTGCAATACTAGAAAAATATGGAATAATAACCCCTAAACCCTATACCCTAAACCCTATACCGAAAATTGAAATCTGGGGAACCGGTGCACCACTCCGCGAATTTTTGTGGAGCGAAGAAATGGCTGAAGCTTGTGTGTATTGCATAGAAAATGTTGATTTTTCTGACGTACGCGGAACCGATAAAGAAGTGCGAAATACCCACATAAACATAGGAACCGGCAAAGACATTTCTATAAAAGATTTAGCATATACCATTAAGCTAATTATTGGTTACCAAGGCGATATATTCTTTAATGCAGACAAACCCGACGGAACTATGAAAAAATTAACAAACCCGTCGAAAATACATGCATTAGGTTGGCATCATGCGATAGAAATAGAAGAAGGTATTGCAAAATTATATGCGTGGTACACGCAATCTAACGTTCAATAGTAAAACCACTTGCTGTAAAATCACGAATATCGTCGGCAGTATTAGAACCTATGGTTGTAAGATAATTCCCGGTAAGTGCCGAATTTATTCCTGCATGCAATGCCTTGTGCTGATAGGTTTTAATTTTGAGCCGACCTCCTGCAAATCGTAAATTTGCTTTTGGATTTATAAATCGAAATACTGCAATCGTAGTAAGAATTTCCTCTTCGGTGAGTTCATTAGAATTTTGAAGCGGTGTTCCTTCTATAGGTGTCAATATATTTATTGGTATCGACAATATATTCAAATCACGTAAAGCACATGCCAATTCTACCCGTTGTTCCATGGTTTCGCCCATACCTATGATACCCCCCGAACATACACGCATACCAAGCGATTGAGCAGCAAGAATTACATCTATTTTGTCTTGTATGGTATGAGTGGTGCACACATTAGGGAAAAACGAAGGTGCTGTTTCCAAATTGCAATGATAATGAGAAATACCGGCAGCTTTGAGTTTTTGTAATTGTTCTTTGGTTATCAATCCCATCGAAGCACACAAATTAATAGAAGATTGCTGACGAATTTCTTTGTAAATATCTAAGAGCGAATTCAAAGTTTTGTCGCTCACTGCTTTACCGCTCGTAACAAGCGAATGACGATGAACTCCTGCTTTTGCACTTTCTAATGCTTCGTGCACTGCTCTGTCTTTTTCTATAAGGTCGTATTCTTCGATATTAGTAGTATGATGCGCCGATTGACTACACCATTTACAGTTTTGAGAACATCGTCCCGATTTTGCATTAGTTATCGAGCACAAATCCATATTGTTTCCACAAAAATGAGTACGAATTCTATCGGCAGCTTCGTATAATGCTTCTTTATCGGGATACTGTGTCAATGCAACTCCTTCTTCATGGGTGAGTGCTTTTCCGGCACACACATCTTCCGTCAATTTCTGTAAATCTATCATGTTGTAATTATTAATTGTTAATTATTAATGATTAATTGATTCATCAATAATCTATTGTCATTTTCTATTTTTCCACTGATACACCGAATGCCTTTTCTACAGGACTTTAATTGCGTTGTTTGTTTTTTTCTACCATACTGTCATCCCTACGGGATTCAAAAACCAAATAAATAATAGTTAATTATTAACTCAAAACTAAATCGTCACCCATCGCCTACGGCACTTCCCTCAAGGGAAGACTTCCAAATATGCACAAGAACAAAACCTTATGAACTTGTAACTTTACAAACTTCTAACTCAATCTGTAATCTTAGAGTTTCACTCCAAACGTCTTGCCTATATCCATCAAATCTTCAACTACAGGCATAAGCAATGGAATTCCGCCGTTTAGTCGCTCCTGAGTCATTTCTCTTTCAGGGTCGCCTGGAATTATTACACTTTGATTCTCATTGATTGGTTCACATGTTCTAAATGTTTCTATCCAATTGTCCATATGTCGTTTAAAATCATCGGCAGGACGGAATGCGTCGATACGCATAGCACCTACAAAATGCCCTATCCCCTTGCCTACTTGTTCGGCACTTGGCTGCATAAATGCCAAAAACGGTGGCACCCAAGGTCCATAATTTGCTCCCGACAATACTGCACACATAATATCTACCACAGACCCCAAACAATATCCTTTGTGACTACTATGTTCTCTATCGGAACCCAAAGGTAATAACGAACCACCTTTTTTTAGCCCGTGTGCATCGGTTATTCCATTACCATCGGCATCTTGAATCCAGCCCGAAGGAGTATCCATATTTTTTCGTTGCAAAATTTCTAATTTACCCACAGCTGCTGTTGTAGTAGAAAAATCGGCAACAAATGGAGGTTGATTTTCTGTAGGAAATGCTACTGCTATAGGATTGGTACCTAACATTCGCTGTTTACCAAACGTAGGAGCGGTGGTAGGCGTTGCGTTGGTAAGCGATATCCCTATCATATCATGTTCCAATGCCATCATTGCATGATACCCGGCTATACCGTAATGATTAGAATTGTTGATTGCCACCCAACCGGTTCCAACCTCTTTTGCTTTTGCTATAGCAATTTCCATAGCTTTTGGAGCAACTACCAATCCTAAACCCAAATCGCCATCAACAGTAGCCGTGGAAGGAGTTTCGTGTTCTATACGTATTACCGGTTTTGGATTCATACGTTGTGCTTTCCACAAATTTATATACCCGCGCAATCGAGCTACTCCATGCGAATCAACCCCACGTAAATCTGCCGAAATCAATACATCTGCCGCCAATGCAGCATCTTCGGCACTATGTCCTATTGCATGCAAAACTTGTGTGGTAAACGAAATTAATTGTGTGTGATTAAATAATTGAACTTCCATATGTTTTCCTTCTCAATAATAAATCCGTAATTTTTTTCCAATCGATACAAAGAGCCAAACTTGTATATAAAAACGGTAATAACGGCATTTTGTAACGCACAATGGCTCCCACAACGGGTGTGCTAACGCCAACAAACCACAGCAAACCTATTGAAAAAAACAATGAAAACCAAATGATAGCACGTTGTTTTTTATCAGGTTTTTTGAACCAAAACGCCATACAAATTATCAATACAATACATACAAGGTTTTCGAGCGCAGGCATCAATTCCAATGGTTTTTGTATATAAAAAATAATAGGTAATTGGAATGCTCGCAGCAATGCAATAGGAGTTTCGGAAACAAACGCTGCTAAGGTGGGGCGAATCATCCCTATTTCTATATAACTCTGTGCATGTGCATAGTAAGCTGCATCCATTATAAAATCGTTTCGTTTCGATGCCAATGTTTCTAAAAATGGTACAAAACCAAGAATATGATTTACTACAACTGCAGCAATGCTAACTATAAAGATACCTACAAATACAACCAACGGCGGTATAGTATCATATTTTCGCGAAAGTATAAAGGCTGCAATAGCCGGCACAAAGGCAGCAACTACATACAATTTTACAGTACTCAATACAACAATGCCTAGCAATAATATACTTATAGCATGCATCTGCGATTTGTGTAAGTTTCTATGCAATCCATACATAGTCAGTCCCAATCCCAACATTACCACCGTTTCTTTGAGCAATGCCGAAGTCCAAAACAACGACGAGGGAATAAGAAATATACCAATAGCAATGAGTATATTTTGGGTAGGAAAATAATAACGAAACACTTTATACAAACAAATACATGCAATAAGCGATACAAATGAGGCTATACAATGATGCACAAAAATATTTCCCCACGATACAAACATAAGTATTGCATTCAAACGAATTATGGTGCGATTGTCATTAAATATTCCGTAATCAATTTTTCGCTCCCAAAAATTCATAGCATCGTAGTAAGGTGTGAGTGCCGCATTCTGAATATCAACAGAAAAAAATAATTTGAAAAATATTGTTGGAGAATCTTTGAACGACTCAAATAATACCAACGCATCGTCGAAATATTTAAAAATATCGGCTTCGGATCGTTCGGTATAATATATACTGTATAAAAGATGCAATGCAATAGCCGACAGTAATTTCAAAGAAAATATTCCGATAAGTATTTGGAACGACAGCCCGGAGTCCTTAAAAAATCTATGTTTGCGAATTACAACTATAAAAATAGCAGTAAAACACAAAGCCATAATAACATTCATTTGTATATTTGCTAAAAATTTTTCCAAAAATCACAAAATAAAATGACTATTCCATACAAAAATTCAGATAAAAGCAAAAAAGAACAAGTTGCAGGCATGTTTAACAATATTGCCCATTCTTACGACTTTCTGAATCATGTACTTTCGCTTGGAATAGACACAATTTGGAGAAATAGAGCTATTCGCGAAATGCGTAAAACCAATCCTACAGTGATACTTGATGTTGCTACCGGTACCGGTGATTTTGCTATAGCAGCAGCACAAAAACTCAAACCACAACAGATAATAGGTATAGATATTTCGCGGAAAATGTTGGAAATAGGCAAGCGAAAAATTCTAAAAAAACAATTAGATTCATGCATTACGCTTGACTTGGGCGATTGCGAAGCATTACAATTTTCCAACAACTACTTCGACGCAAGTACCACAGGATTTGGAGTTCGCAATTTCGAAAATTTACAAAAAGGCTTACAAGAAATTGTACGGGTACTTAAACCCGGTGCGTGTGCATATATTTTGGAATTTTCGAAACCTCGTGTATTTCCAATAGCACAATTGTATACTTTGTATTTTAAATATATACTACCAACTATAGGACGAATTTTTTCCAAAGATACATCGGCATACACCTATTTGTACGATTCGGTTGATGCGTTTCCGTATGGCGAAGCATTTGCCGAAGAAGCTCGTAACGCTGGATTTTCGGATACTAAATGTATACCTTTGTCGTTTGGTATTACCACCTTGTATGTTTGTAGGAAATAATTGTTAATTGTTAGGAAATAAAATTAAGTAAACCAATAAAATTTTGAACAAGCTCATCATTTCAATACTATTTGTTGTAACAACTGTATCAAGTTGGGGGCAGGCTAAAAAAATTCAGCACAATCCCGGATATGACACACGCTTGTTTCATATGGGCTTTACCATTGCATTCAATTCGCTCGACTATAGAATCTTGCCCGCTTACAAGTTATTATATCAATCATCTGCCGATTCGGTGTATCGGGTAGAATGTCATCAAACAGTTGGGATAAATTTAGGTATTATAAGCGATTTACGATTACACAAAAATTTGAATGTTCGCTTTACACCCGGATTGATATTTGGGCAACGGAATTTGGTCTACACTATGCGTAAAATGGAAACCGAACCTAGTGTGTATGAATTTTATGAATATCCTATGGAAATTCAAAGCATATATTTAGATGCTCCTCTTACTATAAAGTTTAGTGCCAATAGAATCAATAATTACCGTCCCTATATAATAGCAGGTGTAGCCGTAAAATATGATTTAGAAACCAAACGAGTAATTCGACAAAACAAAGAATATACAATAGAGCAAATACCACTCGATTATTTTTATGAATTTGGTGTAGGTATAGATTGGTATTTGGTGTATTTTAAATTGTGTACCGAGCTCAAATGGAGTTATGGTACAAAAAATATACTGATTCACGAAAATATTGAATACTCTAAAGTTATAGATGAGTTACGTAGTCGTATGTTTGTACTTTCATTACATTTCGAATAACATGATACAAACCATATCTATACAAGTAACACCAGACATAGCAGCCGATATGAATGCACTACGCAAAACTGCTGCTCAAAAGTTGTCTATTGGACCTCATCAAATCAATGATATACGCATAAGCAAACGGTCGATAGATGCTCGCTCGCGAAATATTTTAGTAAATTTAGAATTGATATGTGCCTGTAAACATACAAAAAAAATTCCATCGCCCACGTTAGTTTTCAACCCTCAAGATGTTTCGCACAAACCCGAAGTACACATTATTGGAGCAGGTCCGGCAGGTTTGTTTGCGGCTCTTCGTCTTATAGAATTAGGCTATAAACCTATTGTATTTGAACGCGGTAAAGATATTAGCGGTCGCAAACGCGATGTAGCATTGCTCAATAGAAACGAAGCATTAAACCCCGATTCTAACTATTGCTTTGGTGAAGGTGGCGCCGGCACATTTTCCGACGGTAAATTATATACTCGTTCCAAAAAGAAAGGCGATAACAAACGGGTCTTAGAATTATTTGTAATTCACGGTGCATCGCCCGATATTCTTATAGATGCACACCCACATATAGGAACCGACAAATTGCCACAGGTAATACAAAACATGCGAGAAACTATTCGTTCGTGGGGTGGCGAAGTACATTTTGATTCCAAAATTACCGGTGTTCGTAGTCAAGACAATAGCATTACTCATATTGTGTGTAATGGTACCGATATACCGGTACAACAGGTACTTCTGGCTACAGGTCATTCGGCACGAGATATTTATTATATGCTGCACAATCACGGCATAGAACTCGAAGCAAAAGCATTCGCCATGGGAGTACGGGCAGAACATCCGCAAGAAATGATAGATTATAATCAATATCATGGCAATACCTCTGATGCATTACCTGCTGCAAGTTATTCGTTGGTACATCAGGTAGAAGGCAGAGGCGTATATTCATTTTGTATGTGCCCGGGCGGAATTATTGTTCCCTCGGCTACCGAACAGCAACAAACAGTAGTGAACGGCATGTCTAATTCGCAGCGAAATTCTCCGTTTGCCAATTCGGGCATTGCGGTAGAATTACGAGTCGAAGATTTTGTAGAATTTGCCGAACATGGCGTATTGGCAGGACTCAAATATCAAGAATATTTAGAAACTTTAGCATACCGAAATGGGGGACACAATCAAATAGCTCCGGCACAAACAATAAGGGATTTTATTCAAAAACGCATGTCGAAGCATTTACCTGAATGTTCATATGTACCCGGTGTTGTGAGTTCACCTATGCACTTTTGGTTACCCGAACATATATCGAGCAGATTACGCGAAGCATTTACCGCTTTTGACCGAAAAATACGTGGATATGCCAGTGAGGAAGGTATTGTAGTAGGGGTAGAATCACGCACATCATCGCCGGTTCGTATTCCTCGTAATGCCGAAACACTTACCCACGTTCGTATACAAAACCTCTACCCTTGCGGCGAAGGTTCGGGCTATGCTGGTGGTATAGTTTCGTCGGCGATTGATGGAATAAATTGTGCGGAGAGAATTGGGGAAGTTGAAGTTTAGATAGGATTTTGAGGTGTATGTATTCAAAACAATTAACAATAATTTCATTGTAGAAAAAGCTTCAATAAGTAATAATTTTTAAAAAATTATTTACAAGTAAACAACAATGTTACATTAAAATCTATTACTATTTTAACATATTTTTTCACCCCATATTACTGCGTTTTTACCCTTTGTTTTACATCGTTTACCAAATTGGAGGTTAGTTTCTCCTATTATTATATAAATTAGAAAGCCTTTACATGTATTTTTGACTTATAAAAACAGTATTACAGAGCAGCTATGCTCAACAAGAGAAATCTTGTAGTATCTTCTTCATTAAACCTTATTAGGTTAGTATTTATTTAGGATGCGAGGCAGAAATTTCATTTCTGCCTCTTTTTTTTCGCTATAAATCAATTAATTACAGAAACACTATTGTTTTATATTTTCTTTTTTATATATTTGTGTTAATCTTACACTAATACGAATATGCGTACGTATTATTTATGTTTTTTTCTCTGTTTGGCTTTTGTTGGGTTTTCTCAGCAACCCGATTTTTCGCTTGTTGGTTTTGCCACACAAAATGGTGGAACTACCGGTGGGTTGGGTGGTACAGAAGTGTATGTAAATAATTATGCCGATTTAAAAACATATTGCGAATCATCTACCACCTACATTATTTATGTATCGGGAACTATAGATGCCGGTGCCGATGGAGGGTCAATTCGGCCAAAATCTAATAAATCAATTATAGGTGTAGGAAATAACACATTGTTATGGGGAGTTGGCTTTACTATAAGCGGGTACAACAATATAATAATTCGAAATTTACGAATAAGCATGCAAGGTGTTACAACTCGTGTCGATAAATCGGGAGTTTACAGTTCAACCGGCGACGAAGGACGTCCACAAATATTAACTAACGGCGGCGATTGTATAGCTATTCAAGGAACCAGCAAAAACATATGGATTGATCATTGCGAATTATTTTCGGAAGACCCAAAAGTTCAAACAAATATTGATTTATACGACGGATTGATTGATGCAAAAAATGGAAGTCAATATATTACTATTTCATGGTGTTATTTTCACGACCACCATAAATCGCACCTCATTGGCAGCTCCGATACCGATGTTGGCGATAGAAAAATTACATTTCATCATAATTATTCATTATTAACCGACTAAAATCAATAATCGTTATTTTACTCATGTAAATTATTGATATTCAAGTCGAAGTTGTTAA
>MWCJ01000047.1 GCA_002069975.1 Bacteroidetes bacterium ADurb.Bin217
AAAAAATCAATAAAAAAAGCTTGACATCTTCTATCAAGCTTCTTTCTGTAGCGAGAGCGGGGCATGATCCCGCGACCTCATGATTATGAATCATGCGCTCTAACCAACTGAGCTACCTCGCCATTATTTTTATTTTATATAGTAATCTACTCTAAGATTACGGATATTGCGACCTTCCCGATAATCAATCGGGACGCTCTAACCAATTGAGTTACCTCGCAATTGTAAAAAACAATACTATTGTTTTTCGGAGTGCAAAAATAGAAATTATTTTAAGTAAATCAATACTTCGATAATTTTTTATTAAAAAATATGGTAGTATTTATTCTCTGATTTAGCTAATTTGTTTCTATGTCATTGCAATTCAAATATTTATTTTGCAACTAATTTTACCGATTTGTCTTCTATCATATTCTGTAATTCTGCAAGAAGAGCTTTTTCTTGTGGGTCAATATGTCCATCTTCTGTTGCAATATTTATAATTTCGTCATACTCGGCACGAGTAATTTTATGGTCTTCGATAGCTTTTAAAATAGCTTCTTTTAACCTTTCTGCACTTGAACTGAGAGCCATATGTTTATAATTTTTAAATTGTTGTTCAAATATATAAAAAATCATTTTAATCACATATGTTTATGTTAATATTTATTTTAATACTATTGTTTTGAACATTATTTAGCGTGTTTGAACTATGCATATTTATATGATGGAGTAAAAAAAACATAAAAGTGCATAACTTTTTGATTGTTAGCTTGATTCATGCTTATTGTTTTTCGTAGTTTTATTTCTAATTTCGCAAAAAATCGTTTGTTCTTTTTATTATCGAACTGATAATCAGAGTGCAAACATTAATGTTTAACCCTCTAAATATTAATGTTATGAAAACAATGATTACTCGCAACGATATTTCGTATGCTTTTCGTTCTGTATTCCTTATATTTTTTATGCTTATGTGTGTGGCATTTTTACATGCAGCTCCTCGGATTGCTTCTGTAAATGGTGATTGGAACAATACTTCAACGTGGGGGGGGAGTTCTATTCCTACATCTTTAGATGATGTAACTATTAATTCAGGAATTACTGTAAATATAAATGTATCAGATGCTGTATGTGCAAGTCTTCAAATCAATAATAATGTTGATGGTACAGCATCGGTTGTGTTTACGGAATCAACATCAAAATTGGTAGTGTTGGGTCCTGTTGTATTAAGTGGAAATACTCTTAACCGAAACGGAACATTATCAATGACTTTTGGCGGTGTGCTTGAGTGTAATAGTATAAGTTTAGGGAGTGGTAATGTATTGTTTTCGCCCGGAAGTGGAACGTTGCAATTAAATGCGTCTAATACTTTTCCCTTATCGTTTGTAAATAATCTTATTGTTAGAGATGGTATAACCACGCTTGCTTCTAATCTTACAATTCAGGGTAATCTTATCATTGATTTAGGTACTGGATATGCAGGGCAAATTGACGTTTCATCCAATAATTATTCGGTAACATGTGCCGGTAATTGGTATCACAAAAATCCTGCTGATGGTTTTATTGAACGTTCGGGTACTGTTACGTTTAATGGCGTAAGCAATCAAATTTTCACTTCCTATGGATCGTATAATAATATTGTAATAAATAAATCATCGGGTTCTGTATTGTTTCAAGGTTGGATAGCTCCTGCTACGGTAAATAATATTTTAGAAATTTATGGAAATCTTACAATAACATCGGGTACTTTGCGAATAGATAACCATGCTACAAGGCTTAGCGTTCGTGGTAATTTAAGTATAGCAGGAACTCTTGATGTTTCTAAAAGCGATATTACAAATCCCGGAAATAGAATTTTTGCAGGTGGAAGTATAACAATGACGGGTAACGGTTTACTAAAAATAGGTGGAACAAATACATTTCCTTCAAATTATTCAACAATATCATTATCATCTACTTCTACCGTAGAATATTGTGGGAGCAATCAAACTGTTCGAGGAGGAATTACTTATGGAAATTTGTATGTTACAACATTGGGAACTAAGTCGTTAGCTGCCAATATAAATGTCGCGGGAAATATTTTGGTTTCTGCAGGTACGTTTAATACAGGAATACGAAGAATTACTTGTAATGGAATCGCAAATCAGACAATTCAAGGAGTTGAATTTTATCAATGTACTATAAATAATACAAGTTCAGATATTGCGGTTACATTACTCTCGGAAACTACTGTGTCCAATAATATTACCTTTAGTCAAGGTATATTACAAGCTACAGATTTTTCGTTAACACTATTAGAAAATGCAACTGTTACAGGAGCCTCAGATCAAAGTCATGTGGTAGGAACTGTAAAAAAAGTAACTAATGCATTAAGTGTTTTTACTTTTCCTATTGGCGATGGTGATTTTTATCGTCCTATACATATTCAAGAACCTACAAATAATACGTGGAGTGCTGCATATTTTTTTGATGGATTTGGGAATTCATTTTCAATTAATCAACTCGATAATCCTAAAATACATCATGTGTCTAATGTAGAGTATTGGGATATTTCGCCCGAAACTGCCGGTGGCACAGCAAAAATATCGCTTACTTGGAATGTGCAAAGCGATGTGTTACACCCCGAATTTTTGCTTATTGCTCATTGGAATTCAATTCAAAATTATTGGGAAAGTGTTGGTGCTGTTACTATAGATGAGCTTCAAATGACAATTACATCGAATGAAGCGGTTTCTAATTTTAGTCCTTTTACGTTAGGGTCGTCTAACGATGAAAATCCATTGCCTATAGAATTGGTTACAATTGATGGGTATTGTGATGAAAAAAATACTGTGCATGTAAAATGGACTACAGCTTCCGAAACTAACAATGAATTTTTTACAGTGTATACAAGTTTTAACGGTACACAATGGGACGAATTAATTACCTTACGTGGTGCCGGTACAAGCAAAGTTTTCACATCATATCATGTGCTCGATACTGATGTGCCCTTTTATGCATATTACAAATTAGTGCAAACTGATTTTGACGGAACACAACAAGAATTTGATATAATGAGTGTGTTTTGTAAACAAGCATCGCGAGAAATCACTATCTCTCCTTTACCAGCAAGCGATGTGTTGAATTTGCAATTTTTTAATTTCACACAACAGCAACAACAAATTAAAGTGTTTATGTATAATCAGCAGGGGACACTCGTGCAAACGCATAATTTGGTGTCTTCATTGAATGAAAATTTGCATTCAATTCCTTTGTCTGATAATATGTCCGATGGTTTGTATATTTTAGATATAAAAATAGATAATAAGCCATTTTATACCGCTACGTTTCTTAAAAAACGTAGTGTTTATAAGAAAAATAGTTATATAGCTGATATACAAAAAGTTGGATTTTAATTTTTTTGAGAAGTTGGGTTGGAAAAGTAAAAAGCAGTATGATTAGTAAACATTTATACAAAAAAATAATAAAAAAAAGTTTATAATTCCTTTGAAACTCGTACCTTTGGAAAAGATAGATAAATGGTTACTATGGAAACTCCTTTACTTGTTAAAAACGACCCTTGGCTTAAAAATTTTGAAGATGCAATAGTTGGGCGATTGCAATATGCAGAAAAGCGTGAAAAAGAATTAGTCGGTATCAATTCAAATTTAGTTGATTTTGCAAATGGACATTTGTTTTTTGGTTGTCATAAAACTAATTCTCATTGGGTGTTTCGTGAATGGGCTCCAAATGCTACAAATATTTGTTTAATTGGTGATTTTTCGAATTGGGAAGAACATGTGGAATTTGTGTTCGATGAAAAAGAATCGTATTGGGAGTTGCAAGTACCCCTTGATAGAATTAAACATGGAGATTTATATAAACTTTCAGTTTATTGGAAGGGTGGACAAGGTGAGCGTGTTCCGGCATGGGCTCGTAGAGTAATTCAAGATGATGTAACTAAGATTTATAGTGCTCAAATTTGGGATGCAGAACCTTATGTTTGGAAATATAATGATGTGCCATTAAGTAATGAAGCTCCATTGATTTATGAAGCTCATATTGGTATGGCAACCGAAGATTATAAAGTAGGTTCATATAAGGAATTTACACAATTAGTTTTGCCCGAAATTAAGAATAACGGATACAATACCGTTCAGCTTATGGCAATTCAGGAACATCCTTATTATGGTTCATTCGGATATCATGTTTCAAGTTTTTTTGCTGCGTCATCACGTTTTGGTACTCCCGAAGATTTAAAAGAATTAATAGATACAGCTCATAGTATGGGCTTGCGTGTTATTATGGATTTGGTTCATTCGCATGCGGTAAAAAATGAAATAGAAGGGCTTGGAAAATACGATGGTACCGATTTTCAGTTTTTTCATAAAGGAAATAAAGGAAACCATGATGCATGGGATTCAAAATGTTTTGATTATGGGAAAAATGAAGTTTTACATTTTTTATTATCAAACTGTAAATTTTGGGTAACAGAATTTAATTTCGATGGGTATCGTTTTGACGGTATAACAAGTATGTTGTATTGGGATCACGGATTAGGACGATCGTTCGATTCTATTGAACGATATTATGATGGTGGTCAAGACGGTGATGCTATTATGTATTTAATTTTGGCAAATAAAGTAATACATGAATGTAAGCCTTCGGCAATAACTATTGCTGAAGATATGAGTGGAATGCCAGGATTAGCAGCTCCTTATAAATATGGAGGATACGGGTTTGATTATCGCTTATCAATGGGTGTTCCGGATTTTTGGATAAAATTAATAAAAGAAAAACGCGACGAAGACTGGCATGTTGGGATGATGTTTCATGAATTAACACAGGCTCGTTTCGATGAAAAAGTGATTTCGTATGCCGAATCACACGATCAAGCATTGGTAGGCGACAAAACCATAGCATTTCGATTAATGGATAAAGAAATGTATTATAGTATGCATGTGGCGTATCCAAGTTTAATAATTGACCGTGGAATGGCTTTGCATAAAATTATTCGTTTAATAACCTTAACTTGTGCTCAAAACGGATACTTAAATTTTATGGGAAATGAATTCGGACATCCTGAATGGATTGATTTCCCGCGCGAAGGCAATAATTGGTCTTATCACTATGCTCGCCGTCAATGGAATTTGAAAAAAGACGAAAATTTACGGTATAAATTTTTAGGAGCTTTTGATCAGGCAATGATAGATTTGATAAAACAAACTCCCGCTTTTTTTAATACTCGACCACGTTTTATTCACGAAAATATTCAAGACCAAATATTGGTATTTGAACGTGCCGAGTTATTATTTGTATTTTCATTCAATCCATTAAAATCATTTACCGATTATGGTATTACGGTACCTCAAGGTGATTATGGAGTGTGTTTAACGGTTGATTCTGTTAAATTTGGTGGACTCAATAGAATTGATGAAGTAATGACATACACTACTGTGCCAATACAAAATGAGCCATACGCAGAACATCAATTAAAATTATATATTCCTACGCAAACAGCTATTGTATTGCGTAGAAAATGATATTAATTTTGTGAAACATGAGCAATTTGATGCCGATGTTAGCTATTTATTTGTAAATATTTATATTTTTGCACTGAACTAAAAAAATTCCACTAATGGGTTACTTAGAGTTTACAAAACAGGAAGTTACAAATTTGCAAGAGTCTCTTAAACGAGAATTCTTAAGAACTAATAGAGCCGGATCTTATGCAAGCTCTACTATAATTAATTGTAATACACGTAAATATCATGGCTTGTTAGTTTGTCCACTTAAACAAATTGACGGAGACAATTATGTGTTGCTTTCTTCTCTTGATGAAACTGTAATTCAACATGATACCCCTTTTCATTTAGCTATTCATAAATATATTTCCGATTATAATCCGTTGGGGCATAAATATATAGAATCTTTTCAGAATGATCCTACGCCTACTATTGTGTATAGAGTTGGTGGAGTAGTTTTGCAAAAAGAAATGTTGCTGGTAGAAGAAGAGGAGCGAGTGTTGGTAAAATATACTTTACTAAAAGCTACATCAAAAACTACATTGCAATTGCGTCCGTTTTTAGCTTTTAGAAAAGTTCATGAGTTAACACATGCAAATATGTTTGCAAATACTCGCCATATAGCTGCGGAACATGGAATCGCATCAAAATTATATGAAGAATTTCCGTATTTGTATATGCAAATTTCTAAGAAAAATGAATTTGTTACTGCTCCTGATTGGTACAATAATTTTGAATATGCCAAAGAACGTGAACGTGGTTTTGCCTGTCATGAAGATTTGTTTACTCCTGGATATTTTGAATTTGAGATTAAACCCGGAGAATCTATTATTTTTTCAGCAGGTATTCAGGAAGTTAAGACTAAAACATTATCAGCTACGTATTCTAAAGAATTAGAAAAACGAACTCCTCGAAGTAATTTCGAAAATTGTTTGGTAAATTCAGCTCAACAATTTATTGCCCGTAGTGGAAATAAAACTAAAATAGTTGCTAGTTTTCCATGGCCCGGCTATTGGGGGCGTGATAGTATGATTGCCTTACCGGGATTGACTTTGGCTTTGAATGATATTAAAACGTGTGAAGATGTATTACTGTCATTTTCTGATGAAATTGATGGTTTTGTATACAGAAATAAAGGAAATATTGAACATTCTAATGTTGAATCGATTGATACTGCGTTGTGGTTTATTCGTTCGGTTCAACAGTACAATTGGAATACAAAAGATTTTGCTAAAACTAAAAAATTATTTGCAAAAAAAGTTGAAGAAATTCTTTCTACATATATGTCGGGCGAAAATAGTAATGTATTTATGCATGACAATGGGTTATTATATTTACCTTTTGAACATAAAGCATTAACCTGGGTTGATGCTAAAATAGAAGGACGTCCGATTATTCCTCGTTGGGGATATGTGGTAGAAATTAATGCATTATGGTACAATGCTATTAAATTTGCTCTTGAGCTTATACAATCAAAATCGTTTCAAGATACATGGAAGCATATTCCTGCAAAAATTGAGGAATCATTTATAGAAGTGTTTTGGGACGAAGACAAAGGATATTTGGCAGATTATTGTGCCAATGATTATAAGGATTTTAGCGTACGTCCAAGTCAAATATTTGCAGCATCGTTACCATTTTCAGTTCTCGATGATATGCAAAAACATGCGGTTCTTGATATCGTTAGACGAGAATTATTAACACCTCGCGGTATACGTACTTTGTCGCCCAAAAATCCACAATATAAAGGTGAGGTTAAGGGAACAATTCAAGAACGCGATATAGCTTACCATCAAGGTGGTGTATTAGTGTGGTTACTTGCTCCATATGCCGAAGCATATTTAAAATTACACGGGCGTTCGGGGGTAACCGAAATTAAACGTATATATTATGGTATGGAAACACTTATGAATACCCATGGTATAGGAACTATTTCCGAAGTGTACGATGGAAATCCACCTCACGAAGGACGTGGTGCAATTTCACAAGCATGGTCGGTAGCTGCCGTATTGCGTTTGAAGAAGTTGATTGAAAATTTTGAAGCCGATGAACAACTAAAATAAAAAGATTAACTATGAGAGTACTAATGTTTGGATGGGAATTTCCTCCGCACATTTCTGGCGGTTTAGGTACTGCCTGTTACGGATTGACAAAAGCTATGGCTAAACAAGATTTAGAAATAATTTTTGTGGTTCCGCGTGCATGGGGAGACGAAGATCAAAGTACCATGCAATTGGTAGGAGCTAATAATATTCGTGTTAAAGTAAATAGATATCAATTTTCTGAATCAGATGTTGCACAAGCAAATGAATTAGAATATGTAGAGATTGGTGCTAATTTAATTCCGTATGTTACTGTTGAAGAATATTATGATATTGTAAATAATAAAGTTACTATTAAAAAGCAATTAAAAAAACATACAAAAACTAAAGAACTCGATACCATAAGTTTTGTAGGTGGGTATGGCGAAAGTTTATTGCAAGAAGTTGGTAATTACGCATTTATAGCATCGCAAATTGCAAAACAATTTGACTTTGATATTATACATGCACATGATTGGTTAACTTACGATGCCGGAATTTCTGCAAAACAAGCTTCTGGTAAACCTTTAGTTATACATGTGCATGCAACCGAATTTGACCGAAGTGGTATGCATGTAAATCAATATGTATATGATATTGAACGACGTGGAATGCATATGGCTGATGAGGTAATTACGGTAAGTAATCTAACTCGAAGTACTGTATTAAATCATTATGGTGTACCTGAATATAAAGTTACAACAGTTTATAATGGGGTAGATTCGGTACAAAATGAAAAAGAGAAGTTTTTTGAAAAACATATTGACGATAAAATTGTTACTTTTTTAGGTCGTATTACATATCAAAAAGGTCCAGAGTATTTCTTAGAAGCAGCAGCCAAAGTTTTACAACGTAAAAGTAATGTAAAATTTGTAATGGCAGGAAGTGGCGACATGCTTGAAAAAATGATGTGGCGTGCTGCTGAATTAGGAATTTCTAAAAATTTCTATTTTACCGGATTTTTGCGTGGCGACGATGTTATACATATGTTGTCAATAAGCGATGTGTATGTTATGCCTTCGGTATCTGAACCATTTGGTATTTCACCTCTTGAGGCTATGCGTTCTAATGTGCCCGTAATTATTTCAAAACAATCGGGTGTATCGGAAGTTTTGCAACATGCTATTAAAATTGACTTTTGGGATGTAGATTCAATGGCAGATGCTATATATGGTATAATTTCATACGACGGATTACGTGATATGTTTAGTAGCCACGCTAAAGCAGAAGTGGAAACCATAAAATGGGATACTGCTGCTGCAAAAATTAAAGATATTTATACAAAAACACTTTCAAAATAAACGAGATGAAAAATATTTGTTTGCTCTTTCAGGTTAATCATCCTTTTCAATTAAGATCGTATAGATTTTTTGATATAGGTCACGATCATTATTATTACGATGATTTTTCTAATAAATCAAACATGTTGAAAATAGCAAAACGCTGCTATTTGCCAATGAATGAAATTTTGCTTTCGCTTCTTAAAACATATAAAGGTAAGTTTAAAGTGAATTTTTCAATTTCGGGAAGTGCTATCGACCATTTTGAAATGTATGCACCCGAAGTTATAGAAAGTTTTAAATTATTGGCAAAAACAGGACATGTAGAATTTACTGCCGAAACGTATGCACATTCATTAGTATCGGTAAAATCGCCTGAAGAATTTGCTGTTCAAGTTCAAAAACATGCAGAAAAAATAAAAGATTTATTCGGAAAAAAACCAAAAGTATTCTCAAATGCTGAATTAATATATTCCGATTATATAGGCGAACAAGTATATAATATGGGGTTCGAAGGTATAATTGCCGAAGGAGCTAAGCAAGTGTTAGGATGGAAAAGTCCAAACTTTGTGTATTGTAATGCTAATAACCCTCGTTTAAAAGTGCTTTTACGTAATTATAAATTAAGTGATGATATATCATTACGTTTTTCAAATCAGTCGTGGAGTGAATGGCCGTTAACTGCATCTAAATTCCGCACATGGATTGAATCAATTCCTGCAAATGAAGAAGTACTCAATTTAGTAATGGATTATAAAACATTTGGAGAATATCATAAAATTCATACCGGTATATTCGATTTTTTCAAGGCGTTTGTAGGCGAAATATTGTCGCAAACAACGATGGAATTTGCAACACCAAGCGAAATTGTTGCTCAATATCAACCGGTTTCTGTATTGAGTGTACCTAATAACACTTCGTGGTCCGATGAAGAACGAGATTTATCGTCGTGGTTAGGAAATAATTTACAACGCGAAGCTTTTGAAAACGTATATTCATTACTTGATGAAGTTCGATTGTGTACCGATGAATCAATACTTAAAGATTGGTATAAATTGCAAAGTTCAAACAACTTTCAGTATATGAGTACCAAATACTTTGCAACAGCTAATACAATAGGCCATAACAACCCATATCCAACCCCATACGAAGCATTTATAAATTATATGAATGTGATTGCCGATTTTGCCGAACGAGTTAAAAAATGTCCAAAATCTAACGATTTGCAGACAATGAGTACCGAGCAAATAGATGAAGAAATAGAAAAAGCATCACTCATGTTGAAGCAATTAATGGACTTAAAATCAAAACAAAAAAAATCTAAGAAAATAAGTAAATAATAACAAATACAAACAAAATGGCAGCAAATTTAAATCAGAACAGACATAATGCTCCCCAATGGAAAAATATGGTTGTTCAATCTAGTTTTCCAAAAAAGTTACAAGATTTAAACACTTTAGCATCAAATTTATGGTGGACGTGGAATTATGACGTAAAGGATTTATTCAGAGAAATTGATTCTGAATTATGGGACGAAACACAAAACCCAATTTTAGTACTTAAAGAAATAAGTATTTCGCGTTTACAAGAACTCGAAAAAGATGCAGGTTTTATGGCTCGCTATACTGAAGTGTTGAAAAAATTCAATGATTATATAGCTCAAAAACCCGATTCTAAATCGGCTCGTTTGGGATATTTTAGTATGGAATACGGTCTTGACGATTCATTGAAAATATTTTCGGGTGGTCTTGGAATTCTTGCCGGCGACTATTTAAAAGAAGCGAGTGATACAAATACTAATTTAGTAGCTGTTGGTTTCTTATATAAATATGGATATTTCCAACAAAAATTATCGCTCGATGGCGACCAAATGGCAATATATAATCCGCAGTATCCATCTGAATTACCTATTCATTTAGTAACCGATGCCAATGGTAATACTATTACCGTTCAAGTGGGCTTGCCTGGTCGTTTATTAAATGCTCAAATTTGGTTGGTTCACGTAGGACGTATCAAATTGTATTTACTTGATACCGATATTTCTGAAAACCGCGACGATGATAAAACTATTACTCATGCATTGTATGGTGGTAACAATGAAAATCGTTTGAAACAAGAAATGCTTCTTGGTATTGGTGGTATTCGTGCATTGGAAGCGGTAGGCGAAAAAATTGATGTGTTCCATTGTAACGAAGGTCATGCTGCATTTATTAACCTTGAGCGTTTACGTAAATTGATTAAGCATAAAAATTTCTCTTTCCCTAAAGCTTTAGAAGTTGTTCGTTCTTCAACATTATATACTACGCATACTCCTGTTCCTGCAGGACACGATTCTTTCCCCGAAGATTTAATGATGACGTATCTTGGTCAATTCCCAGAACGTTTACAATTAAATTGGAACGAATTTATGAATTTAGGACGTATGTATCCCGACAATCATGGTGAGCATTTCTCGATGAGTAATCTTGCTATTTGCACATCTCAAGAAGTTAATGGGGTTAGTCGTTTACATGGCGATGTATCTAAAGATATGTTTAAAGATTTATGGCCGGGATATTCAGTTGAAGAATCGCAAATTGGATATGTAACCAATGGGGTACATTATGGTACATGGACTGCTAAAGAATGGCAAAAATTATACGCAGAAACATTTGGTGAAGGATTCCTTCAAAATCAATCAGATAAAACGTATTGGAGTAAAATATTTAGTATTTCTGATGAGAAAATATGGGACATTCGTCAAACTCAACGCGAAAAATTAATTGGATTTGTAAAAGAACGTTTGCACAAAACATGGACAGAACGTTTTGAAGATCCTAAAAAATTAATGAAGATTTCTCAATCGCTCAATAAAAATACGTTAACAATAGGTTTCGCTCGTCGTTTTGCTACATACAAACGTGCATATTTGTTGTTTAGTAATCTTGAACGTTTGAGCAAAATTGTAAATAATTCTGAAACTCCTGTTCAATTTCTTTTTGCCGGAAAAGCTCATCCTAACGATAAACCGGGACAAGATATTATAAAAGAAATTGTACGGATTTCTAAAATGCCCGAATTTTTAGGTAAAATAATTTTCATGGAAAATTATGATATGAATTTGGCTAAACAGTTGGTACAAGGTGTTGATATATGGTTAAATACTCCGACTCGTCCACTCGAAGCTTCGGGAACCAGTGGTATGAAAGCTGTAATGAATGGTGCTATGAATTTTAGTGTACTTGATGGATGGTGGTGCGAAGGGTATAAAGATGGTGCCGGATGGGCTTTGCCGGAAAAACGTACCTACGATGACCAAGAATTCCAAAATAGATTAGATGCTGAAACTATTTACAGTATTTTAGAAAACGAAATAGTTCCTCTATACTATAATCGCGGAATGGATAATATTCCACACGGTTGGGTTCAATATGTGAAAAAATGTATTGCTGAAATTGCTCCTGAGTTCACAACCAAACGAATGATTGACGATTATCATCAACGTTTTTATTCAAAACTTGCAGATAGAATTGATTTGGTTCGCAAAAACGATTATAAAGTAGCCGAAGAAATTGTACAATGGAAAAAGAAAATTGCAGAAAATTGGGACTCTTTATATGTAGTTTCATGTGATATTGCAAAATCTACTGATGCTTTAACTCTTGGAGAATCATATTCGGGTACTGTTAAAGTTGATTTAAAAGGACTTTCACCTCAAGATGTAGAATTAGAATTTGTATTGGCAGAGACTAATAAAAAAGGTGAGTTGGAAGTAATTGAAAAACAAGTGTTTTCGTACAAAGAAATGGACGAAAATTATGCGGTTTACGAAGTGGAAATTTCTCCAAAACAGTCAGGTATTTTTAATTATAGTGTGCGTATGTATCCTATGCATAAAAATTTACCGTATCGTCAAGATTTTCCATATATTAAATGGATTTAAATTATATATTTTACAGATAATAAAAAAAGGTGTTGCAGGAGTAACACCTTTTTTTTTGTAATTATTTATCATAAAATCTCGACTCATCTATAAAGTATTCTTATTTTTGTTGTATGATTTTAGATGCTATGTATTTTACAGGGTTTATTATAGGTATAGGTTCTTTTGTTATTACAGGAATTTGTCATCCCTTAGTTGTGAAAATGGAATATTACTATGGTAAACAATCGTGGTGGTGGCTTGTAATTCCTGGACTTTTATTGCTTGTAGTATCTCTCTTTGTTTCAACTATTCCTTCTATAATACTTGGCGTTTGTGCATTTTCGCTCTTCTGGTCGAGTGTGGAAATTATAAAACAACATCATCGTGTAGTGCTTGGTAGAGCAAAAAAGAATCCGAATCGCAGCTATGATTGATTCATTATTTGTGTTTGATACTATAAATCTGAGTGGTGTAGTAGTAGGAGCATATAGTTTTTGTAATATTATTGTGGCTCGTTGGGCTTGCATTATAGGTGAATATCACTTTACAAAGCGTTTGTGGATACTATTTTTAATAATTGGATTAATTCTTATTCCTGTATCATTGGTTACAGAATCAATTATAGTTAGTGCTATTGCTGCTATTACAGGTCTTACTTACATATGGGGTATTCACGAAATTATTGAACAAGAAGAACGGGTTGCCAAAGGTTGGTTTCCCAAAAAACAAAAAAAATGATTCCACACGATTCTCTTATACAACGATACAATACTGCAGCACCTCGATATACGAGTTATCCACCTGCAAATTTTTTCGAACCTATACAAGCCAATGATTATGTTCAAGCTTTATATCGTTCCAATTTGGTAGAACATAATTCAATTTCTATATATATTCATATACCGTTTTGCAAACAATTATGTTGGTACTGCGGCTGTAATACTATTATTTGCAATACTCAAAGTATTATCGATTCATATTTACATTTGCTCCATGCCGAAATGAAATATGTTTTTTCATTATTAGACACATCTCGCGTAGTTACACAAATTCATTTCGGAGGAGGATCGCCCAATAGTTTGTCGGTTAAACAACTGAGCGAATGTATTGATTTAATTTCACAAAGATTTACAATAGCATCTCATGCAGAAATTGCTATTGAGTGTAATCCTGCCGATATTGACGAAACCTATGTGAAACAATGTATAGCTGTGGGGTTAAATAGAATTAGTTTGGGAATTCAAGATTTTGATGCACATGTGCTTACTGCTGTACATCGTAAAGTTCCAACAATTCCGATTAAATCATTTGTTGATACTATACATGCTCTCAATGCTCAAGTGAATTTCGATTTTATTTATGGTCTGCCTTTGCAAACACCTCAAAGTTTTGTGAAAACTATAACACAAGCCATAGCTTTACAACCCGATCGATTGGTTACCTTTTCGTATGCTCATGTGCCAAGTGTTAAACAACATCAAAAACAATTAGAAAAAATAGCTTTACCATCAGCTTCTGATAAATTGCATATGCTTACCAATACCATTGAACTTATGGAAGATGCAGGTTACATTGCAATTGGACTCGATCATTTTGCAAAACAAACTGACAGTTTAAGTATAGCAAAACAAAATCATACATTACATCGAAATTTTCAAGGATATTGTACTCGCGAAACTACCGGACAAGTGTATGCTTTTGGAACATCAGGTATAACTCAATTAGCCGATTCGTTTTTTCAGAATACTAAAGATATTACTGAATATTCGCAACATATAGCGTCGTTACATGTAGCTCCGCAAGTGGGGTATGTGTTATCAAAAAGTGAATTGATAACTGCTGCTGTAATTGAATATATATTGTGTAACGAAGGTTTACATTGGAACGATATAGCTTCAATTACCGGTGAATCGGAAGATTCTTTGAAAAATACATTCGCATCGCATCTCAAGTCATGTAAGCAGTTTGAAATTGATGGCTTATTGGTATTTACTCAATTGGGTTTTGATGTTACGTCTCTCGGTAAATTCTTTTTGCGAAATATTGCTGCTGCTTTTGATACAAAGTTTGCAACGAGTGTAAAAACATTTTCAAAAACAATTTAAGCCATGCAAAATAAAACTGTTGCAATTATTGGTGGTGGTTTAACCGGACTTAGTATTGCTTATTTTTTAAGTAAACGAGGAATTGCTTGTACTATATTTGAACAAAATGAGCGATGTGGAGGGGTTATTGCAACAATTCACGAACAGGGTTTTACCTATGAATGTGGTCCGAATACCGGTGTTTTGGGTACTATTGAAATTGAGAAGTTATTTGCAGAATTAGGACAAAGTTGTACACTCGAAACAGCACAAAAATCATCAAAAATTCGATTAATTTGGAAGCAGGGAGCATGGCATGCAATACCTTCCGGACTTTGGTCTGCACTTACAACACCTTTGTTTCGACTTGTAGATATGCTTCGAATTCTTGGTGAGCCGTTTCGAAAACCTGGAACAAATCCTAACGAAACTATTTATGAAATGGTGCTTCGCAGAATGGGTAAAAGTTTTCATGATTATGCCGTTGCTCCTTTTATTAACGGTGTATATGCCGGTAATACTAAAACATTGGTTACTCGATTTGCTTTGGCTAAATTGTATGCTTTGGAACAAAACTATGGTAGTTTTATTAGAGGAGCAATAGCTAAAGCAAAGTATAATAAAAAACATGGTATTCCAACTCCATCAAAACAGGTGTTTTCTTGCGAAGGCGGATTGCAAAAATTGGTTGACGCATTGTTACATTATACAAAAGCTAATGTATTTACGCAATGTTCTCATCTTACGATTAATCCGCACGATGGTATATATACTATTTCTTATACCCATGCAGGGCAAGAATATACGAATTCGTTTACTCATGTTATAACTACATGTAATTCTCATGTTTTGTCTACAATATTACCGAGTATTACCAATGAGGCAAAACAGGTATTTGCTGATATGCAATATGCTCCGGTAGTTCAGGTAGCTGTTGGGTTTAAGTATTGGAAGGGAATGTCTTTAGGTGCATTTGGTGGTTTAGTTCCTCCCAAAGAACAACGTGATGTTTTGGGGATATTGTTTCCTTCCTCAATGTTCAAAAATAGAGCACCAAAAGATGGAGCTATGCTTTCGGTATTTTTGGGTGGAATGTTACGTACTGATATTATTTCAAAAACCGACGAAGAAATACAAACAATAGTTGCTCGCGAATTGCAAACAATGCTTGCTATACCAGATTGGAACCCCGATATTTTTAAAATTTTCAGGTATCCACATGCTATTGCTCAATATACTGTTCATATGGAACAAGTGCTTACAACAATTCAAAGTATTGAACAAGCTAATCCAAATTTGATAATCGCCGGAAGTATTCGCAATGGTATAGGCATGGCTGATAGGGTATTGCAAGCATCGAATATTGCTCAGTCTGTTTAATTTTTTATAAAAAAAGTAATTTTTTCTCCTTGAAATATTGACTTTTTTATTAAATGTAGTATATTTGTATCCTACTAATCCGATAGGATAATATGAAATTAAACACAAAAACACGATACGGTCTGCGTGCAATTATAGAAATTGCAATGAATAGCAGTGAGCATGGGGTATTGCAAAAGGATATAGCCCAAACACAAAATATTTCCAATAAATATTTAGATCAAATTATTGCAGAGCTTAAATCTGCAGATTTAATTGTAAATACCGGAGGAAAAAAGAGTGGGTATAAACTTAATGGTGACCCAAAGAAAATAACAGCATATACTGTGTTTAAAGCATTTAATTCGAGTTTGCAACTGATAGATTGTTTGTCGAATAATGAATGTTGTAAAACAAAATTATGTGCAGCCCAACAATTTTGGTGTGGTCTCAACGACCACATAATTACGTATCTCCAGTCAAAAACTTTGCACGATTTGGTGCAAGAGCAAAGTAAAATTCAGAAAAACAATGATTTAGTAATGTTTTATATATAATATACTATGACAAAAATTTATAATAATATAACTGAAACTATTGGCAATACGCCTTTAGTGAAATTAAATAAAATTGCCCAAGGCATAGATGCTACTGTTTTGGTAAAGGTAGAAGCGTTTAATCCGGGGAGTTCTATAAAAGACCGTATTGGTATTGCATTAATAGAAGCTGCCGAACGCGACGGTAAAATAAATAAAGATACTGTGGTAGTAGAGCCTACCAGTGGCAATACCGGTATTGCTTTGGCTATGACATGTGCAGCTAAAGGGTATAAACTTATTCTTACGATGCCCGAAAGCATGACTATAGAACGAAGGAAAATACTTAAGGCTCTAGGAGCTGAATTGGTTCTTACTCCTGCTCCCGAAGGTATGAAGGGTGCTATTGCTAAAGCAAATGCTCTCAAAGAAGAATTGGGTAATGTGTTTATTCCTCAACAATTTCAAAATCCCGCAAATCCTGAAATTCATAGAAAAACAACAGCTCTGGAAATATGGAACGATACCGATGGTTCTGCCGATTTTATTGTGGCTGGAGTTGGTACCGGTGGTTCAATTACGGGTATAGCAGAAGTTATAAAGTCTAAAAAATCAACTTTCAAAGCAATTGCGGTAGAACCTGATGATTCTCCGGTTCTTTCAGGCGGAAAACCCGGTCCGCACAAGATTCAAGGTACCGGTGCGGGTTTTGTACCCGATAATTTAAATACATCTATTATTGATGAGATAGTTCGTGTTACCAACGACCAAGCGTTTGAAACAGCTCGAGAGCTTGCAAAACAAGAGGGTATTTTATGTGGGATTTCGTCGGGTGCTGCGGTATATGCTGCTTTGCAGGTTGCTAAACGTCCCGAAAATAAAGGTAAAACATTTGTAGTAATTTTGCCCGATACCGGCGAACGTTATTTGAGTACTACTCTTTTTGATTAAATACATACATGGGATTTACTACTAAGGTTTTACATACAAAACCCAATAAAAACGATGCATACGGAGCTCTCAGGTTTCCGATATATGCCAATGCTGCATTTGAATTTGCGAGTGCTGAAGATATTGAAGCGGCATTTAAGGGAACAAAGCCTGCACATGCGTATTCGCGTTCGTCTAATCCTACAGTAGAAAATTTTGAAAAAACTATTTTGAATGTTACCGGAGGAATAGCATGTATTGGTTTTTCGTCGGGAATGGGGGCTATATCTGCTTGTTTACTTGCATTGTGCAAGTCGGGCGACGAAATTGTGAGTTCCAATAAGTTGTTTGGTACTACCTATTCTTTATTTACCGATACATTTGCCGAATATGGAATTGTTGTAAAATGTGTCGATTTTAATTCTATTGACGACGTTCGAAATGCAATTACCAATAAAACACGTGCAATTTTTTTCGAAACTATTACAAATCCTCAAATTGAGATATATGCTATTGACGAGTTAGTAGCTTTAGCTAATTCATATGCAATACCATTGGTTGCCGATACTACTGCAACACCGCCATATATGTTCGATGCAAAATTGCATGGAATTCATATTTCGGTATTATCGTCTACGAAATTTATTTCGGGTGGGGGTACCGCAATAGGTGGATTGCTTATTGATAATGGTTTGTACGATTGGAAACATCATGCGAATTTTTCGGAAGAAGCTAAAAAGTTTGGTGCGTTTTCGTTTATTCGTAAACTCCGTTTGCTTACCTATCGAAATTTAGGTGCATGTATGTCAGTTCAAGCAGCACAGTCGTTTTCTCTTGGTTTAGAAACTATGGAATTGCGAATTGATCGTGCGTGTGCTAATGCTCAAAAGGTGGCAGAATTTCTCGAACAGCATTCAAAGGTGCAACAGGTTCGATATGCCGGATTGGAACGTAATATTTATAATGAACGTGCTCAACGGTTTTTTACATATCCGGGTTCAATTATATGTTTTGAATTATCATCTAAACAAAACTGTTTTACACTTATAAATGCGGTCCAAGTAATTCGTAGAGCTACTAATTTACATGATAATAAAACGTTAATAATACACCCTTCATCAACTATTTATAGTGAATTTTCTCTCGAAAAACAAACTGAAATTGGCGTGAATGATACTATGATTCGTTTGTCGGTAGGTATAGAAAATTGTGAAGATATTATTGCTGATTTGTCTCTCGCATTGTCTAATCTATAAATTGCACCCTATGTCATATTCATTCGATACAATAATTTCTCGTGAGCAAACCAATTGTTATAAATATGATTTGCGTTCAAAAGTATTTGGAGATTCGTCTGTAATTCCACTGTGGGTTGCCGATATGGATTTTAAAATTGCTGACGAAATTATAGCAGATATAACGCACGCTGCTCAGCATGGAATTTATGGATATACCTTTTTTTATGAGAATTTATATAATTCTTTGATTCAATGGAATGCTCGTCGCAACAATTGGCATTTTACTGCTTCCGATGTGTTATTTTATCATGGGATTGTACCTTCGTTGAATCTTATAATTCAAGAGTTTACAGAAGTTGGGGATGAGGTGATTGTTCAAACACCGGTATATTTCCCGTTTTTTCAATCGGTTGAAACTCATAAACGAATTGTGGTAAACAATCAACTTGTGTTGCACAATGGTGAATATCAAATGGATTTTGATGCTTTGGAGCAATGTATTACACCACGGACAAAACTTATGATTTTATGTCATCCTCACAATCCGGTTGGAAGGTGTTGGACTCGTGATGAACTTATGCAATTGCATGATATATGTAAAAAACATAATATTTTGGTGATTTCCGATGAAATTCATGCCGATATTTTGTTAGGTGGCAACACGCATATACCCTGGGCAACACTCAGCGAATATGCTCGCGATAATTCTATAACATTAGTGGCACCCAGTAAAACATTCAATATTGCCGGATTATCTATTTCGGCAATTGTGTGTCAAAACCAATACTTTGTAAGTAAAATCAAATTGTTTATAGAACGCAATCAATTGCATGGTATGAGTCCACTCAATATGAAAGCATTTGAATCGGCATATACTAAGGGAGAACAATGGCTTACCGAATTGTTGCAGTATTTAGAAGGAAATCTAACATGCATCAGAGAATTTACCGATACGTCAAATATCATTCGTCTTATAGAACCACAAGCAACGTATTTGGCTTGGCTCGATTGTAGGGCTCTTTCGATGAACGATGATGAATTACATTCGTTTTTTGTTCAGAAGGCAGGAGTGGGGCTTAGTAGTGGAATTCAATTTGGTAAAGGAGGCGAGGGGTTTATGCGTTTGAATTATGCATGTCCGCGTTCTGTTTTGATACAAGCACTGGAACAGATTGGGGTAGCTATAAAAAAATGATCCCGAAAGCCTACCACTCTTCCGGGATCGAAAGTAAAATATTTCTATTTTACTCGTTACAAAACTTATATTTACTATCATTATTAACCGACTAAAATCAATAATCGTTATTTTACTCATGTAAATTATTGATATTCAAGTCGAAGTTGTTA
>MWCJ01000048.1:0-17500 GCA_002069975.1 Bacteroidetes bacterium ADurb.Bin217
TGCAAAATATTGGTGCGTATGGTTCCGAAGTTTCGTCGGTAATTTTCGAAGTTCATACTATTGATTTGCGTAATGGAACTACTTATGTATATAGCAACCAGCAGTGTGATTTTGCATATAGAAGTAGTTTGTTTAAGCAAATTCATATGAAATCACAAGTGATAACACAGGTTGTGTATACTTTGCAAAAACAGGGTGAATGTAATGTATCCTATGGAAGTCTGCAACGAGAAATTGAGGCTCGGGGAGAGGTAAATTTGCATTCGGTTCGTCAAGCAATTATTGCTACTCGCAATCAAAAATTGCCAAATCCCGATGAAATAGGAAATGCTGGAAGTTTTTTTAAAAATCCTGTTATAAGTAAACAACAACTTATATCGTTGCAACAGGCGTATCCTTCGATAGTTTGGTTTACAGCCGATAATGATTCTGTGAAAATTGCTGCCGGTTGGCTTATAGATGCGTTGGGGCTTAAAGGCTATAGTATGGGCAATGCACAGGTGCATCCAAAGCAGGCTCTTGTGCTTACAAATACCGGAGGAGCTACAGGTAAAGATATTAAACAATTAGCAGAATATATACAGCAGAAAGTATTTTTAGCTACTGGTATTGAATTGGAACCCGAAGTCATTTATCTTTCTTAAAGTCAATTATTGAAACTTTTACAGTTTGTATTGGGGTAACAAAAAATAATCTTACATTTGTATATATTTATACACATGCGATTTGTATATAAATTCATGTAATTATAATAAGTGCATTCATGAACGAAACAATTTCACATATTGGTGTTGTTGATAAAGTATTTCAAAATCAGATACATGTGTCTATTGTTTCTCAAACTGCTTGCAGTGCCTGTCATGCCAAAGGTGCATGTGGTGTCGATTCCGAAAGTCAAAAATTAATTCGCGTTGCTTGTTCTGAAGCCCAATCTTATTCCGTTGGGCAAAAAGTACAAGTGCTTATTTCAGAACAAACAGCTTTGTTAGCTGTTATGTATGCATATATTTTACCTTGTATTGTTGTTTGTTTAGCTTTAGTTGCAAGCACTTATTTTGTTGGCGAAATACTAGCCGTACTCATTTCTTTTACTCTACTTGCTTTATATTTTATAGTACTTTCCAAGTACAAAAGTGTATTACATAAAAAAATATCATTTCATTTAGCTCATATCGCATGACAATTTTATACTCTATACTTGTACTTTCATCGTTAGGCATCATTGCCGGTATTTCATTGTATTTTGTTGCAAAGAAATTTAATGTAATCGAAAATCCTTTGATAGATGAGGTTGAAGCAATGCTTCCTGGTGCAAATTGTGGTGGGTGCGGATATCCTGGTTGTCGCAAATTTGCCGCAGTATTAGTTGATTCTGAATCTTTAGATGGCTTGTTTTGTAGTCCTGCCGGACAAGAGCAAATGGAAAAAATTGCTGAACATTTAGGTAAGTCTGTAGATAAAAAGGCTATGCAAGTTGCTGTGGTCCGATGTAATGGTACATGCGATGTTCGTCCTATTACTAACGAATATGAAGGTATTACTTCATGTGCATTTGCCGCTCAATTGTATGCAGGTGAAACTGCTTGCTCGTTTGGTTGTTTAGGTCTTGGCGATTGCGAAATGGTATGTCAGTTCGATGCTATTCATGTAAATGTACTAACAGGTATTCCCGAAGTAATTACAGATAAGTGTACTGCTTGCGGAGCTTGTGTCGATGCGTGTCCTAAGTTTATTATTGAATTAAGAAAAACAAATAAAAAAGATTTAAAAGTATATGTTTCGTGTGTTAATAAAGATAAAGGAGTAGTTGCCAAAAAGGCTTGTGAAGTTGCATGTATAGGTTGTGGAAAATGTGTGAAGGTTTGTCCGCATACCGCAATTACTCTCCAGAATGCCTTAGCGTATATCGACGACGAAGCATGTAAATTATGTCGTAAATGTGTAGATGTTTGTCCTACACATGCAATTATAGAAACTAATTTTCCCGAAAAAAAGAAGCAAGAAACAGATTCTGAATTAGAATAAGGATAACACGAAGTAATTTGAATAGTATGAAGTTGAGAAAAAAATATTCTACACAAACATTTTCAAAGGGTGGCATTCACCCCTTGGATTATAAATTATCTAATTCAAAACCTATTGAAGTGTTTCGTGTACCCGATTATGTGCAAATTTCTCTTTCTCAGCATATAGGTGTTGCTGCTTCTCCAACCGTAAAAGTAGGTGATTATGTAAAAGTAGGAACATGTATTGGTGAATCTGCGGGTTTTATTTCGGCTCGAGTTCACTCTTCAGTATCGGGAACAGTTGAAAAAATTGAACAAATTATTGATACTTCCGGTTTATATAGAACGGCAGTATGTATTAAGGTTACAGGTGATGAGTGGGAATCTCATATCGATACAAGTACTCATGTTGTTACTTCTCTTGAATATTCGGCTTTGCACATTTTAGAAAAAATTACTGATGCCGGTGTTGTGGGCATGGGGGGAGCTACATTTCCTTTGCATGTAAAATTAACACCTCCCGATACAGCTAAACCCCACGTCCTCATAATTAATGCTGTAGAATGTGAACCATTTCTTACATCAGACCAAAGTTTAATGCTTGCAAAAGCAGAGGAAATATGTGTTGGTATTTCCCTGATTCAAAAAGTATTGGATGTTGATGCCGCAATGGTGGGTATAGAAATGAATAAACCCGATGCGATTGCTTTGTTTAAGCAGGTGGCTCAACAATTTAATAGTATAGCTATAGTTCCTCTTCAAGTTAAATATCCTCAAGGTGGCGAAAAACAATTAATAGAAGCACTCCTTCAAAAAGAAGTTCCTTCTGGTCAATTACCTATTTCTGTAGGTGCAGTTGTGGTAAATGTAGCAACTGCTTTTTCGGTATATGAAGCTGTACAAAAAAATAAACCTCTTATTGAAAGGGTTGTTACTGTTACCGGATTGGAAATACCAAATCCTTCAAATTTTATGGTACGTATAGGGACTTCTATTCATGAATTATTTGATGCCGTAGGAGGAATTCCTCAAAACACCGAAAAAATAATTTCGGGAGGTCCAATGATGGGTAAGGCGTTAATTCATGCTCAAATGCCTGTTGCTAAAGGCACCTCAGGTGTTATTGCAGTGCCATATGAATTGGCACATCGTAATGAATCTAGCAATTGTATTCGGTGTGCTCGGTGTATTAGCGTTTGTCCTATGGGATTACAGCCATATTTACTCCAAGTTTATGCCGAACAAGGACTGTATGATGCATTAGAATCTAATTATGTGTTAGATTGTATAGAATGTGGGGCATGTAGTTATGTGTGTCCGGCATCGCGACCATTATTAGATTATATTCGATTAGGAAAAAATAAAGTTTCGCACGTAATTAGAAAACGAAAACAAAAATAATATGTATACTGTTTCTGCTTCCCCACATATTCATTCACGACAAGGTGTTAATCGTATTATGTACGATGTAATTATAGCTCTTATGCCGGCATTAGTGGTTTCAATTATATTTTTTGGATTATCTGCTTTGTTTATAACATTGTTGTCGGTGTTTTCGTGTGTCGTTATTGAATTTTGTATTCATAAATTCTTGTTTAAACGTACCGATTTTTCTGTTAAAGACGGTTCTGCTGTTATCACCGGTATGTTATTAGCTTTTAATGTTCCGTCGAGTGTTCCGTGGTGGATGATTATTATCGGAAGTGTAGTTGCTATTGGTATTGCAAAAATGTCTTTTGGAGGTATCGGTAATAATATTTTTAATCCGGCTTTAATCGGACGTGTATTCTTACTTATTTCCTTTCCTGTAGAAATGACTCAATGGCCCACAAATTCGTTTAATGCTGTTGATGGAATTACCGGACCTACTCCTTTAGCTTTGCTTAAAGATGGTATTATGAGCGGAAAAAATATTTTGCAAATCAAGGGATTGCCCGAATATCAAGATATGTTTTTTGGAAATATTGGTGGAAGCTTAGGCGAAATTTCAGCATTAGCAATAATTATTGGAGGAATATATTTGTTGGTGCGTAAAGTTATTACATGGCATATCCCAATTATTGTTTTAGTAAGTATGTTCGTATTTTCGGGAATTTTTTATCTTGCAAATCCGTATATGTACATTAATCCTTTATTTCATCTTCTTTCCGGTGGAGCTATGCTTGGAGCTTGGTTTATGGCTACAGATATGGCAACTTCACCTATGACTATCAAAGGTCAAATCATTTTTGCTATAGGAATAGGTGTTATAACTATGGTAATTCGTATGTTTGGAGCCTATCCCGAAGGTATTTCGTTTGCAATTCTTCTTATGAATGCCTTAGTTCCTTTGCTTAATAAAATATCGCCCGAACGATACGGAAATAATCTTAAAAAGAAATAAAATATGGCAAAACAAGCTTCATCTTCGTTGAAAAATATGATTCTTTCATTACTCGTTATTACTACAATATCGGGAGCTTCGTTGTCGTATGTTCATAAAATAACGGCAAAAGGTATTGAACAATCTCGTCAAAAAAAGAAAATTGAAGCTATAACGGCAGTTCTACCTCAATTTTCTAATAATCCTTTAAAAGAAATGTACAAAATAGCTTTGTTCGAAAACGATAGTTTAGAAGTGTATCCTGCTCGACGAAACGATTCGCTTGTTGGATTAGCTATTGCTTCTAAAACAAATTCGGGATTTTCGGGCGAAATTAAAATTATGGTTGGTTTTCTACCAAATGGAATAGTATATAAAACAAAAGTAATTGAGCATCACGAAACTCCGGGATTAGGTGATAAAATGGAACAACCTGAGTTTTATTCACAGTTTGAACAGTTCAATTTTCACGAAAAAATTAATTCTGTTACTAAGAATGGCGGCGATATTGATGCAATAACTGCTGCTACTATTAGTTCACGAGCATATTGCAATGCGGTGCAGAATGCATATTCGGTATTTCAAAAAATTAATCAACAGTGGTCATCTGATTCTCAATCGGGAGCAACAAAATAAATAAATTATATGGGGAGCTTTTCAAATATTACAAAGGGAATAATAAAAGAAAATCCGGTTTTTGTGTTATTGTTGGGTATGTGTCCAACTTTAGCTGTAACTAGTTCCGGCATCAACGGATTTGCTATGGGAGCAGCTACAATGTTTGTTTTAGTGCTTTCTAATACTGTAATCTCAGTTATTAAGCAGGTAATACCTTCTAAAGTGCGAATTCCCGCTTTTATAGTTGTTATTGCTACTTTTGTTACTATAGTACAATTAGTTATGGAGGCATATACGCCCTCTATTCATAAACAATTGGGCTTGTTTATTCCTTTAATTGTTGTGAATTGTCTTATTTTAGGCAGAGCAGAAGCGTTTGCATCAAAAAATAATGTATTCAACTCATTTCTAGATGGTATAGGTATGGGGCTCGGTTTTACTGTAGCTTTAACGTTATTAGGTGTAGTTCGCGAATTGCTTGGTGCCGGTACTTTGTTTGGTTTTAATATTACCGGTATTGAACATCCTAAAATGATGTTGGTGTTTGTATTACCTCCGGGAGCATTTATCGTATTGGCATACTTAGTTGCTATAAACAGAATGGTTCAAAAAAATAAATAATTTTTACTATGGCTTATATTTTACTTATAATTTCGGCAGTATTTGTTAATAATATTGTTTTAAGTCAATTCTTAGGGATTTGTCCATTTTTAGGCGTATCAAATAAGGTTAAAACAGCTTTGGGTATGTCTGCTGCCGTTTTATTTGTTATGGTGCTTTCAACAATGGTTACTTATATCTTATATTTTTATGTTTTACAGCCTTTGAATTTGCAGTTTCTTAATACAATAACGTTTATTGTTATTATAGCTTCATTAGTTCAAATGGTTGAAATTATTATTAAAAAGGTCTCGTATTCTTTGTATGAAGCTTTAGGTGTGTTTTTACCTTTAATAACGACTAATTGTGCTGTTCTTGGTGTTGCTATGTTAGCATTGGATTTGCCGGTAAAATATTCTTTTATACATCATAATTCATTGTTGTTTGCCGTAGTGTTTGCTATCGCAAATTCATTGGCTTTTGGACTTGCGTTAGTTTTGTTTGCGGGTATTCGCGAACAATTACAATTAGTAAAAGTTCCTCAAAAATTACAAGGTGTACCAATTACTCTTCTTACAGCAGGTTTATTAGCTTTAGCATTCATGGGATTTGCCGGTTTAGTGTGATTGTGAGTGTAAATGCGTAAAAAAATAAATATAAAAACTTGCTTATTATAAATATATTACATACTTTTGATTAGAAATTTTAAAAAATTACGCATATGAAAACAATTGCAAAATTATTATTGGTGGCACTTTGTGCCGGTCTTGTGTTTACAAGCTGTAAAAAAGAAGTAGACGGATTCCCTAAAAAAGAACCTAAATTTTCAAAATTAACTCCAGAAGAGCATAAGGAGAATTTAGAATCTTCAGCTATCACATTAATTAACGAAACCGAAGGATTAATGGATGTTAAAGCTGCTAAAGCTGCTGACAATATGATGGAAATTTCCGATGGTGAATTGAAAAAGGAATTTTCGAGAAATATTTTTATTCAAATGCTTGCTTCTGTTAATAATGGAAACAATGGATTGCATTTAGATAAAGCGTTAAAAAATCAAAAAGGCGAAATTCAAGATAATTTTGATTCAATTGCAGGTATTTATACTTGGAATGCATCAATCGAAGATTTTGATTATCAAGCTTCAAATGATTTTGTAGTGAGATTCCCTTATAGTTCTGCAAGTACTTCAAACGATTGTGAAATGACTATGACTCTTCAAACGGTAACTGTTACTTCTGATGTTGTAGGAATTGATGAATTACCATCAAATGTTACTTGTACCCTCGAAATTCAAGGTAAAGTTGAGGCTTCGTATGAATTAACTGCTAAATATGATGAAAAAGGTTTGCCAACAGAATTTAAATCTACATTAAAAATAGATTCTTATAAATGGCAATATTCATTCGGCAAAAGCAATAGTAATATTTCTATGGATTTCTTATATGCTCATGGTTCTAAAACCTTAGTTAATTATGGTGGCAAAATAGGTGGCAATCTAAATTTCGACGATGTTGAAGCATATATGCAAAGTGTTGAAGAAATGGAAGAATACGAAGCTGGTACTTTAACCGAAGGTGGAACATATTTGCAAAATGTGAAAATGTATTTCCAAGTTTGTGATATTAAATTAGTTGAAACTGCAAATACTAAAGATTTAATGAAAGCATTAGATCCTATTGTTGTAAAATCAAATAATGGTGAATATGGCGAAGGTGGCGAGGTTGATGCTGTAGTGCCGGTTTTAAATTCTCATGTGAATTTATATCTAATGTATGTGGAAGATTTTAGAAAAATTGCTGATGCAGAATTCTTTGTAGATCAAGTAGAAACTTCTGACTGGGAGATGGTATATAATCAATATACTGGTGAGTATGATTATATGGAAGTAACAAAAACAGAAAAACAACCGAGTGTTCAGTTTATTTTCAAAGATGGTTCTAAATCAAGTGTAGATGCATATTTCGAAGAAGGATTTGATAATCTTGATAAAGAAATGGAAGATATGATGACTCAATTCGAAAATACATTTGGTTCACCAACGTATTAATTTATAGATTTTTAAATTTTATAGAGGCAGTCATACTTCGGTGTGACTGCTTTTTTTATGTATTATTGAGGCGAAAATATTTGTTTGAGTATGTTCAACGTATGCAGTGTTCCTATACTATGCGTGTGAATACCGTAATAGTCTATTATTGCCTCAATTATTAAATGTTTCTCATCTCTAGAACACCTAATATTTGAAGCAAATGTGTTGCTTTCTATGAAATCATGTAACACTGAACTTAATTGTAACGATAAGCACGATGAATTATATTGTTCAGTGAAAATCCCTAATTGTTTATCAAAATAGAACCCTTTTGAATATTCTGAATGAGGAGAGATACCCCAATATTGTAATAATTGTATTAAAAAAATTATGTGACTTTGTGTATATGAATTATCTTCGGTATCAAGAAACTGAATGTATTGAGCTATAAAGTTATATACATCTAAGTTTGCTTCGGTGTGAATACATAATTTATGTAAAAATTCTCCTATAAATAATGCCATATTTGCTTTGTATACCGAATCGTATATCGACGAAGCTATATATGCAAATTGTATGTCTTTGATTCTATGTAAATTCTGTTTTGTATGATAAACAGAATATGTAATGATTGATAGCGGTCTAAAGTATGCTGATTTTGAACGTTGCGTTCGAACGGTACTCATTATACATGAATGAACTCCAAATTTTTTACTGTAAATGTGACTAATTACACTCGATTCGGAATAGGGAATTGTATGTAAAACTATTCCTTCAGTATGTTCTATCATCTTCGAGATACTGATTTTTCGTAATATGTTATACCTTTTGGTGTTGCAACTGAATAAATATAAATACGTATTATTTCTTTAAATACGTCATTTTCAGTAAAATCAGATTGTTCAGGTATTTTCTTAAAAATGTCGAAATTTGAAAATATTAAAGATATAATAGTTTTTTGAATGTCATTTTTATACATGCCTTCTCGTTGCCCTTGTTCTATATTGTATTCTATAATTTCTTGTTTACGTTGTATGCCAAGAGCGTTAAACTGTTTAAATATAAGTGGGTAATGCATGTATATGTCATTAACCATCGCTGTAGTAATTGCATTATTTTCAAAAAAATAATGCTCTGTAATTTGTAATATAAAATCTATTGCATTTCCTTCTAATTTTTTTATTTGTTCTAAACGATTTTCAAATTCAGCATTTAAAAAGTGAATGAAAATGTGCGCTAATAATTCGTCTTTGTTTTTAATATATTTGTATATTGTTTTTTTTGAAATTTTAAGTTCTTTACATAAGTCTTCCATCGAAACACTTTTAATTCCGTATTTGCGATAAATATCTATAGAATCTTGTATAATCAATAAAAACTTTGGATCCATTGTCTTAAATTTTTACAAAAATAATGAATTTTTTCGGCATAATACTTGTTTTCAAAATTTTGGAACAATATAAAAGAATTATTACTATGAAAAAAGTTAGTCTATTATCAGTTAGTGTATTTGTGTTATGTACATCTTTTTTGCTTTCTCAAGATCAAACGAATGTAATTCCAAATACAGCCTATATGCCGGGCGAAAATCTTAAATATATTTTATATTATGGATTTATAGATGGTGGTAAAGCAGAAATTAATCTTCGACATGTACCAACAAATAATGGTACTAAAATTTATCACGCAAAGGCAGAAGCAAAAACTATAGGCATGGCTCGAATGTTTATAGCAATTGACGATGTGTACGAAAGTTATTTTAACGAACAAACCTGTAAGCCGGTAAAAGCTATTAGAAATATTAAAGAAAATGATTACAGATATTATGATGAAGTTCATTACGATCATGCAAACAATAAAGTAACAAGTAAAAAAAATGGTGTGGTTAAAGTTCCGGCTAATATGTTCGATGTTATTTCCAGTTTATATTATTTGCGTAGGACTAAATTTAAAAATATAAAATTTAACGATACCATAAAAGTTATGACATATTTTGCCGATGAAATTTTTCCGTATAGAATTATTTTTAAAGGTCGCGAAACTGTAGAAACTCCTCTAGGTAAAATCAAAGCATTAAAATTTCAACCAATTGTAGAAACCGGTAGGGTATTTAAAGAGCAAGATGATATGCGTTTTTGGATTAGTGATGATGCTAATTATCTGCCTTTACGTGTCGAATTTGATATGTTTGTAGGGTCTATTAAATGTGATTTAATAGAATATAAGAATGTTAAGAATCCACTAGCAATAGTTAAGTAGTATAAAGAGGCAAAGTTTTTTGCCTCTTTTTTTTTATTCTGTAAAGCTTTTTATATTTTTGCAAAAAAAAAATTCTATGGCAACTACAGCAGATTTTAAAAATGGAATGTGTATCGAATATAATAATGATTTATACACAATAGTTCAATTTCAACATGTTAAACCAGGTAAAGGAGCCGCTTTTGTTCGTACAAAACTACGAAATGTTAAAAACGGTAGAGTGCTTGAAAATACTTTTAATGCAGGTGTTAAAGTTAATGTGGCACGTATCGAACGTCGTCCGCATCAGTTTTTATATAGCGACGATATGGGGTACAATTTTATGAATAACGAAACATTCGAACAAGTTTCTATTCCTGTTGATTTAATTAATTGTCCCGAGTTGTTAAAGGAAGGTCAAAATGTTGAAATGGTATTTCATGCCGATACCGAAAGTGTATTATATGCAGAGTTGCCTCCATCTGTTGTAATGGAAGTAATTTATACCGAACCCGGTTTGCGAGGCGATACCTCAAGTTCTACAGCACTTAAACCGGCTACAGTTGAAACAAATGCCGAAATTATGGTGCCTTTGTTTGTTAATCAAGGTGATAAAATAAAAATTAATACCGAAGATAAATCGTACGTTGAACGTGTAAAATAGATGTAAAATGTATCGAAAAAGGCTTGCAAATACAAAATTGTAAGCCTTTTTTGTGTAACACTATTTTTTTTGAAAAAAATGTTATATATTTATTCAAATTTTAACGTATGGTTTCTGATTTAGCTTCATTACGAAAATTAAAATTATCAAATTTTAAATTAAATTCTTTGCTTGAAATTACTCAAGCAATAAATGAAAATTTATCTACTGATGATTTATTAGAAAAATATGAGAAAATTTTATGTCATGAATTAAGTATCGGTAAGTTGTATATTTTAATTAAAAATGTACAATGGGAGAGTATATTACTTACCGGAATTTCAGAAGATTTTATCGATAATCCACAAGAAATAGTTGATTCATTTTTATATAAATTTGATGAAATTACTAGTATATCTCTTTTAAATGAATACCCATTTCAAATTTTTGATATTATAATTCCGGTGTTTCATAAAGATTCGCCGGTAGCATATGTCTTAATTGGCGATATTGAAGAAGAACGCGAAGGTTTAAGTCCTATTATTAAACATTTAAAATACATTCAAACTATTACTAATATTATAGTAGTAGCAATAGAGAATAAACGATTATACAAAGAATCTATCGAAAAAGAAGCATATAAAAAAGAGCTCGAAGTTGCATCGCGAATGCAAGCTATGCTAATTCCTTCTTCCGATTCATTACCCAAAAACAATCATCTTAATGTTGCTGCGTATTATCGGCCACATTCTCAAGTAGGGGGCGATTATTATGATTTTATTTCATTAAATAATCAAGAATTTGGTTTTTGTATAGCTGATGTGTCGGGCAAAGGAGTCTCGGCAGCTATTTTAATGTCTAATTTTCAGGCAAATGTGCGTGCATTGTTCAAAAGCAATATATCGCTTATTCAGCTTATTAAAGAACTTAATCAGCATGTTAATGAAAGTGCACATGGCGAAAAGTTCATTACTTTTTTTATAGGAAAATATCACGTTCGTGATAGGATTTTGCATTATATTAATGCCGGACACAATCCTCCGTTGTTAATGAAAAAGAAAGAGAATACCATGTTGTATCTTACCAATGGATGTGTGGGGTTGGGTATGTTCGACGAAATTCCCTCAATTAGGGTTGGAACAGTTCATATAGATTCGGGCGATAAAATGGTGTGTTATACAGATGGATTGGTTGAAGCCGAGAATGAAGATCTTAATGAATTTGGAACATTTCCACTCGAAGGTGCATTGTCGCTTGAAGGTGATATAGACCAAACAATTCAATATTTGAACGATAAATTAGAGAAGTTTTTACACGGAAAAACACTCGGCGATGATATTTCTATTATTGGCTTAGATTTCTTTTAATTACTTTTTTTCTTCAATCCCTATTTCTACTTTTCTCAATCGAGCGTCATGTATGTCGAATTTTTGCGGATTTGTAATTGAATTTGTAGAATTAGGTAATACGTGAGGTAAGATACGAAATTCTATTACTTCTTTAGGTATGCTTGCTTGCTCCAAATTGCGTGTTATGTATGTCATAACCGATTCAATTCTTCGTTGTGCTAATTGAGTATTATATTCTATCGTTCCACCGGAACCTGTATACGCCTGTAGTGTAATCCATAAAGTATCTTGTAACGGTTTTGCATTAATTATTAAATGCAAGAGAGAATCTATAGTTGTTTTGCCTTTTTGTAAATCTAAAGTGTAAAAATCTTGAATTTGTTTTTTGTATGTCATGTACGAAATGTATTTTTCAATGCTGTCTGCATATTGTTGAATGTATGGAATTTGTTGGGATTCAAATAGAGCATATTGCTCTGCATAATCTAAAGTTTCACGTGTATGTGGTTTATCAAAATCAAAATATACATTAAACGGTTTAAACTTTTCAAAAGTAGTATCGTTTGCTATTGAAATTTCTGTTTCTTTGATAGATGTAATTGTGTAATAAAATATGGAATTCGGAAAAAATTCCGAGGAATCAATGTGTTTTGCTATTCTATTTGAGGTAATGTATGCAATAGTATCGAAATGTCTGAAATATAAATCATTATAAGATGAATTTATGGGCTTGTCTAATTGTATACTATTCGTTACGCTCGGCTTCATAGATGCAGCGAAAATATCAAATCCTCCAATAGATTCGGGTTTGTTAGAACTAAAATATAACAGAGAGTCGGAAGCATGATAAAAAGGACAAATTTCGTCGAATTCACTATTAATAATATTGCCTGCATTTATTGGTTTTGACAATGTTCCTAAACTGTCTATCATGCTATACCATATATCCATTCCTCCGTATCCTTGGGGTAGATTCGAAGCGAAAAATATGTAAAGCGAATCTCTAAACCATTCTATGTGAGGGTGAATGAATAAATAATTGCCAATATCTATAAGCGTATCGCGGAAACAAGTAAATCCAATGTTTTCTGTAAATACAGCAGCAGTAATGTTTGGAAATTCCGAAAATGATGCTTTGTTTCGTTTATTAAAAATATATCGATTAGGGTTCTCGAAAGTGCAAAAATCTGTCACAGAATATGAGTTGAAACAAGCTGTGTCGGAAAAATATCTTTGTATTACAGGTTGGGGTGAGAAGAATTGAACACGCGATACAGTATCTCCTTGTTGTAAAACGCCATTGTAAATTATAGCATTGTGAAACTGTGAAACACCAAAATTATGAAAAAATGGACTTACAGTGTCGCGTTGTAATTGAATGGAGTCGTTATAGCTAATTTTATTTGCTTGGGAGTATACGAACAATTTTTTTTTCGCATACTGTACATTTGTCGAATTATTATTTTCGTATTGAATATATTCATTGTAATTATAGCGAGCTTGCGTGGTATTTTCAAGCATTTCATATAATTGAGCTAAGTGTAAATATATTTCCGGATATTTACCCGGATTTGTATTTGAGAGCTCTTCGTATTTTTTTATTGCATTATGGTATTGAAGATTCTGCTTATAACTATTACCTGCATACAAATATATTTGGGGGATTTTAGTATAGTGTTCTAAAATGTTTTCAAAAACATCAATAGCCTCATCATATTGTTCTTTTTCATAATATTCAACACCTTTTGCATATAGTGTAGTGATTTGTTGTCCACATACAATTTCAAAAGAACAACATATTAGTACTATACATATATATATAATCCGCATAAAAAATATTTAAAAATCTATCAAAGATAGCGATTTTAAACAATACTTAATCAACATTTCTTTGAATTGTAATTTCAAATGAATCTATGTCTAAACAAATTAAATTCGCCTTGTTTGGATCGAAAGATTTATAAACACAACCATTGTCTATATTAATAATAGCATGATTGTTTAGGATTGAACGTTTTATTTTTTCAAGAGAAACAGGAGTGTGTCCATGTATAATTTTTACATCGTCAGGAATATGTTCTGTACATGAAAATTCACGCTGATGGAGCATAGCATAAGTATTTTCAAATATATTTTCTTTACATAAATCAAATCCGGCATGTACAAGAAGTCTGTCGCCCAAATCAAAATAATATGGTAAATTTTGTAAAAATTGCACATATTTTTGTTTTAACTCCCGAGTGTCTTTATGCAGTAACCAATGAAGTTTCATTCGTTCGCATGTTAATGCTAATTCTAACCCTTGTTTTTGACTTATTTCAGCTAAAACAAATTGTTCATGATTACCGCGTAAGGGGAAAATACTATAGCCTTCTTCTTGTAAATGCATTATTGTTTTAAGAACTTTTTTTGAATGTTTTCCTCGATTTATCATATCGCCTAAAATATAAAGCGAGTCGGATTTCGACAGACTAATTGTTTGCAATAATGTGTCGAATGTATTGTAACAGCCATGTATGTCGCTTATAGCTAATCGTCTACCTGTATGTATAGAGTTATTCATTCAAATGTATTTATCTGAGTACAAAAATGCAGAAAAAACTTACAAAACAATAGGGAATAAAAAAAAAGTATAGAAATGTAAAAATTTTTTAAAAAACATTTGGAAATTAAAATGAATTGCACATATCTTTGCAGCCCCAAAAAACAAGTAAGAGTGCTTGAAATAAATAAGGGAGAGTTCATTGATACATAGAGTAAGGTAAACATTCTTTTGAATGTTCTATGAAATGGGTTTTATAATGCGTCATACGAGAGTACAAAATTATTCGTGTAAAGAAAAATTTTTAAAAATAATAATTACAACGAAGAGTTTGATCCTGGCTCAGGATGAACGCTAGCGGCAGGCTTAACACATGCAAGTCGAGGGGCAGCAGGTCTTCGGATGCTGGCGACCGGCGCACGGGTGCGTAACGCGTATGCAACTTACCCTATACAGGGGGATAGCCCGAGGAAACTCGGATTAATACCCCATAGTTTATAGATTTCGCATGGGATTTATAATAAAATTACGATGGTATAGGATGGGCATGCGTGACATTAGGTAGTTGGAGAGGTAACGGCTCACCAAGCCGACGATGTCTAGGGGTCCTGAGAGGGTTACCCCCCACACTGGTACTGAGACACGGACCAGACTCCTACGGGAGGCAGCAGTGAGGAATATTGGTCAATGGAGGCAACTCTGAACCAGCCATGCCGCGTGCAGGAAGACGGCCCTATGGGTTGTAAACTGCTTTTATACAGGGCGAATTCTGTTACGTGTAACAGGTTGACGGTACTGTATGAATAAGCACCGGCTAACTCCGTGCCAGCAGCCGCGGTAATACGGAGGGTGCAAGCGTTATCCGGATTCATTGGGTTTAAAGGGTGCGTAGGCGGCTATATAAGTCAGTGGTGAAAATATCGGGCTCAACCCGATACGTGCCATTGATACTGTGTAGCTTGAATCAAATCGACGCGGGAGGAATGCGACAAGTAGCGGTGAAATGCTTAGATATGTCGCAGAACACCGATAGCGAAGGCATCTCGCGAGGTTTCGATTGACGCTGAGGCACGAAAGCGTGGGTATCAAACAGGATTAGATACCCTGGTAGTCCACGCAGTAAACGATGATAACTGGGTTTTTGTAGTGTAACTATGAGAGCCTTTAGCGAAAGCATTAAGTTATCCACCTGGGGAGTACGTTCGCAAGTATGAAACTCAAAGGAATTGACGGGGGCCCGCACAAGCGGAGGAACATGTGGTTTAATTCGATGATACGCGAGGAACCTTACCCGGGTTTAAATGTAGATTGCATAGAGTAGAGATATTCTTTTCCTTTACGGGACCATCTACAAGGTGCTGCATGGTTGTCGTCAGCTCGTGCCGTGAGGTGTCGGGTTAAGTCCCATAACGAGCGCAACCCTTGCTACCAGTTACCAGCATGTAAAGATGGGGACTCTGGTAGGACTGCCGCCGTAAGGCGTGAGGAAGGAGGGGATGACGTCAAATCAGCACGGCCCTTACATCCGGGGCGACACACGTGTTACAATGGTCGGTACAGAGGGCAGCTACACCGCGAGGTGATGCTAATCTCGAAAGCCGGTCGTAGTTCGGATTGGAGTCTGCAACTCGACTCCATGAAGCTGGATTCGCTAGTAATCGCATATCAGCCATGATGCGGTGAATACGTTCCCGGGCCTTGTACACACCGCCCGTCAAGCCATGGAAGCTGGGGGTACCTAAAGTACGTAACCGCAAGGAGCGTCCTAGGGTAAAACTAGTAACTGGGGCTAAGTCGTAACAAGGTAGCCGTACCGGAAGGTGTGGCTGGACCACCTCCTTTCTGGAGCGGATAATTATAAAGTTTGCTTGTCTTACCTTATTTGGTTTTTATATATGTTACAATGTTACAAGAAATACAAGAGATATAAAGGATAGAACATTGACACAACGGGGAATTAGCTCAGCTGGCTAGAGCACCTGCCTTGCACGCAGGGGGTCATCGGTTCGAATCCGATATTCTCCACAGGATAATTATTAATTATTAATTACAACAACAATTAAAAATTAATAATTAATAATTAACAATTAGAAAAGAGTTCATTGACATATTAGAAAATAAGCAAGAAGTAGAGAAACCGTAAGATATTAAGTAAGCTTAAGAGTTTATTTATATACAAACGAGACGAAAGAAAAGAAATAAGAGCACACGGGGGATGCCTAGGCTCTCAGAGGCGAAGAAGGACGTGATAAGCTGCGATAAGCTCAGAGGAGGTGCAAATGACCGTTAATTCTGAGATTTCCGAATGGGGCAACCTGAATATCCTATTTATAGGAGGCGAACGCGCTGAACTGAAACATCTAAGTAGGCGTAGGAGGAGAAAGAGCAATCGATTCCCTGAGTAGCGGCGAGCGAAACGGGAGGAGCCCAAACCATGTAAGTTTAGGCTTATATGGGGTAATAGGACTGCGATATTTGGTTATATAATGAAATAGAACATACCTGGAAAGGTAGGACGAAGAGGGTGACATTCCCGTATATGTAAGTTATATAATTGATAGCAGTATCCTGAGTAGGGCGGGGCACGTGAAACCCTGTCTGAATTATCGCCGACCACGGCGAAAGGCTAAATACTCCTGAGAGACCGATAGTGGACCAGTACCGTGAGGGAAAGGTGAAAAGAACCCCGAACAGGGGAGTGAAATAGAACCTGAAACCGTGTGCTTACAAGCGGTCGGAGTCCTACGGGATGACGGCGTGCCTTTTGCATAATGAGCCTACGAGTTGCTCCTATATGGCAAGGTTAAGTGTTTAAAGACACGAAGCCGAAGCGAAAGCGAGTCTTAACAGGGCGCATTAGTCATATGGGGCAGACGCGAAACCTTGTGATCTACCCATGGTCAGGTTGAAGTCCGCGTAACAGTGGATGGAGGACCGAACAGATAAACGTTGAAAAGTTTCCTGATGAACTGTGGGTAGGGGTGAAAGGCCAATCAAACTGGGAGATAGCTCGTACTCCCCGAAATGCATTTAGGTGCAGCCTTGCAATAGTATATAGGAGGTAGAGCTACCGATTAGACTAGGGGGATTCAACTCCTACCGAATCTTGA
>MWCJ01000049.1 GCA_002069975.1 Bacteroidetes bacterium ADurb.Bin217
TAGAAAGTTAAATATACTAAATTTCCCTATGTTTACCAAAAATTTAAGCGTTTTTCTTACGTCGAATTGACGTTATTATATATTACATTGTTTACAATTCTCGACGGCATACCTACCGCATATATACCACCTCCATTAATCTCTGCAGTATTATTATATATTTTGGATTGTGAAATATCTGATTTCAACACGTACATCCCCCCACCGTTTTGTCCCGTATTAGAATATACGTTACACAAAGAAATTTTTGATTGATTTGCATATATACCTCCACCTTGTTTTCCATAATTGTTATATACACTGTTATTTGTGAAATTTGTTTTGTCTAAAACTACCGCAGCACCATATTCAGAAGCTTTATTATCAAAAAAATTACACTGTGAAATAATACAATCTTTTGCTCGTAAAGCTATTCCCGTATTATTAGTGAATATACAATTAGACATTGACACCTGTGTAATATCGGCAGCACAAAATGCCTGTGACGGCTCATTTGTATTATTAGAGTTTTGAATCACAAAGCCATCGATAAAACTTGAATCCTTAAGCGATGTAGGCGAATAATACAATATTCTATATGCATCATCGTATTCTCGCTCTAAACGTCCAATATCTCCAGAAAGAATTGATGGAAATGCCCCCGGATTTCGTTCTTGCAGAAAAGTTTCGTTTCCTTTAAAACCACCATACAACGACACGCCTGTTCTAAGAGTAAAATACACACTTCTATCGCGAACTTCACTGGTAACGTAGGTTCCTTGAGCTACCCATACTTCAGGAATTTTAAGATAATCGGCAAGAAATAATGCTTTGTGAATATTATTCATAGCTTTATCCCAAGACGAGCCATCTCCTTCGCCTAGCGTAGTTACATATATTCGTTGCAACTGTAAAGTGTCATATGCACTTACCCCTTGCTCATATGCTCCTATATCTGGATTCTCGCCAATTACTCTACAACTTCCCTCAATATCTGTAGATGGAATATGTTGTGTAAAAATACTTTTATCTATACAAACAGATGCCGCTTCTATACTCCAATTTCCTTGTTGTGAAGAAACCCCTGAAACGGTTGTAGGTTCAACAAAATGAGGACCATAGGCATCTGTATTTCTACTATCAATCATAAATGTACCGTTTCCGCTCCAACCACCTTGAACTGCTGAATATAGAACATCACCTGCTGATTGAAAGAAAATGGGATATTGCCAATTTGCAGAAGTGTTACCCCAAATGATTGACGCCATAATGGTACCAGAATTAGAATATATACTTCCGTATGTTTGCGACGCATTGTTTGCAATAGTAGCATACAAAATTTCAGAAAAATTATATACTGCGGCACCCATTTCGGCACTATTATTAGCAACTACCGAATTTACCAATCGTTTTATAGAATGTACTCCTCCACCCCTAAGAGCCGAATTATTTTCGATACTACAAGCTTCAATTATACCGGTATTGTTCGATGAAATACCTCCACCAAAATTTTTGGCACTATTACCATACACGGAAGAATTTCGAATAATGCTATTATCTAAATACAATCCACCACTGTTTACTTCCGATACATTATTATATATACTGCTTGAAGTAATTATAGTATTTCCTGTTGCATATATACCTCCGGCATACGCAAACATTTCATTAGTTACCGAATTATTATATACAAAACAATTATCAATAGTAGAATTAAATGCATAGATACCTCCCGCATAAAATAATGCAGTATTATCAAAAATATATGAATTTTTAATACTTGAACTATATGCATATATACCGGCATATGAAGATTTAGCGGAAACATTATGATGTACTTTACAGTTTTCCATATATGAATCGTACATTTTTATACCGGCAGATTCTTCTTCAACTCCATTATATAATATTTCGCAATTTTTTATTGTACTAAAATTAAACACCTGCAAACCGGTATGTTTAGCTCCGGTAATACTAAAACCATCAACAATAGATTCATTAGAAACATACAACACAGTTTCAATATTATCATTATTATCACCAAATACACCAAATTCGCCTGATAATTGAGAATTATACACAGCCAAATTTCGCTCATCTATTTGAGTTTCTGTTCCTTTAAAACCACCATACATATGCACCTTTGACTTTATTTGAAATCCAAAAGGTAATGACACTGAACTTGGATAATATATTCCTTGTTGCACCCATATTTGAGGAGGTGTAGAAAAATACATAGAACTTAGCATTTGAAGTACTTGCTGGATATTACTTGTAGCATTTTCCCACGATGTTCCATCTCCGGTTCCAGTCCACCGAGGTTTTACATAAATTATATTATTTGCCTGTATAAGTAACGATGATTTAGCTTCTACAGCACCAATATCAACAATAGGCGGTCCTTGTTTTTGCGAATTTCTATTAAACCTATTATTCCCCATGCAATCGCGAATGAGGTATTGTGCTAATACAAAATTTCCTTTATCGCACAATTGAGAGCCACTTACGGGTTCCCAGTTTGCTTTTCTAATATTTTCGAGTCCCTGCGGAGTTACTGCATATCCTACAGTATCGGGCATTTTTACACACAATCCTTTTGCTGGATCTACCACCCATACACTATCTGTCCCGTTTGACACATATGAATTATCTGACAAGTATGAATATGAAATAATAATTGATTGAGCATCAATATCTTGAGAATTATTCAACAATAATGAATTCCCTACAATTACCTGTTGTGCAGCAGAAATACCGCCACCAGACACTGCGGTATTCAAACTTACAGTTACGTTAATTATCTTATTTTGTGTCGATAACACATACACACCTCCTCCATCTGTTACTGCCGTATTATTTGTTATTATTGAATTTTGAATAATATTATTCGCGTCGCAATACACACCTGCACCTTTCTGAGCTTTGTTGCAATAAATAGTATGAGCATCAATTACCGTTTGTTGAGCATACAAAGCTCCCCCATTTTCTTGGGCATGGTTATAATACAATGTATTTTTATACAAGGTTGAATTCAACACATACATTCCTGCTCCATTTTTCGTAGCTGTATTATTTCGAAACGTACAAAATCGTATTTGCGAATTATACGAATAACAGCCGCCTCCATTTTGAGCTGTATTGTATGAAAACTCACAATATTCTATCCACGCATTTTTAGCATACAATCCACCCGCAATAGCCAATGAAGTATTATTAAATATATTACAATTTCGCAATAAAGCACCTTGCACATACACACCAGCTCCATTCTTATCGTCTGAATAGCCATTGGATATAGTTACACCATCTAATTGAGCTGTTGTATCACACTGTTTATTACTATAAACTACATGATATGCATTATCCGTAACAGAAGTATTACCTTGTAATTCGCCCGATAAAATTACTTGATTTTTATTAAAATTACGCATATCAACTGTTTGCTCGCTCCCATTAAAGCCACCATACACTATAACATTTTTATGCAATACAAAACACTTATTTCTTGTATTTGTAGGAATTTTTCCGGTACTGTCTAGTGTAGGTTTATACGTTCCTTGTGCAACCCACACGGCACCCCCACCTATATCGGCAGCTTTTTGAATTGCAGGTTGTAATTGTGTAAATGCATTTTTCCACGAACTACCATCGTTTGTACCTTTAGCTTGTATATCTACATACACAACCTTTTGAGCGTATGCTGCACTTACCCAGAGCATACACACACATATTCCATATATTATTTTTCTGATTCCCATATTTTTTATCGAATCAATGTTACATATCCTTGTATTGTAATCTCTTTGCCCATAAACGTTATACCTTTAGCTGTATATGTATATGTTTCTATTGGCTGCATTTCGCCATTATACAATCCATCCCAACCTTGTTGCATATCATTTGTTTCAAATAATACCTGCCCCCAACGATTATAAACTTTAAATTCTATTAATTTTTGAATTCCCCACCCACGAACATACAAAATATCATTACTACCATCATCGTTCGGCGAAAAAGCAGTAGGAACATCCATAAGAGCAGTTGGAATTACACGCACAGAAATATCATACGTTTTATTAAAACACCAATCAGATAACGTAAGGCTATATGTTGTATTTTCTAAAGGAAATAATTTAGGAGTACTACAATCAAAACAAGAAATATTAGAAGATTGTGGTTGCCACGAAAATACAGTTTGTTGAGGAGCAGAAATATATGGACGAACAGTATCGCCCATAGCTATTAGTGTGTCTAGAGGACCAATTTCGTATTCAGGTATTTGATGAACATATACACTATGAGTTGTTTGATAGGTACACCCATTACTATTTTTAACCCAAACCATATACTCCACATCTATGGTAGGCTGCTCTGTAAGTGTATCAATATCATATGCAATCGGATATCCATTGGCTCTCCAAATCAAATTTGTAATAGAATCATGTAATGCTACTAATTCTATTTCTTCACCAATACACAATGAATCTCTAGTTTGTATTTCAACATTCGGAGCGGGTAATACAGTAACTTGTTTTGATATTGTATCTTTGCACCCCATATCTCCCTCAACATCTAGCAATACAGTATATATACCGGAATTTCCGTAAGAATAATGCAAACTATTTTCACTATCGATTTTTTCGGCATTACCCATATCCCATGTCCAAGATATTGCATTACGCGATGTATTCTGAAACGAGATACTGTCTAATACACAAACTATAGGATTTTCAATCTCAAAATCAGCTTCTACATCAACAACTTGCACCAAATTACTCACATATGTTTTGCAGCCTGTAGGATCAATAAGTTCCAATTGTACGGGTATCTGTCCTACGGTAGTATATACATGCAACGGCTGTTGCTCTTTACTAATATCACCATCACCAAAAAACCATGTATAATCAACTACATTTGTTAAAAAATCAATATAAAAACCTACTTCATCGCTATTACATACCTGTTCGGGATTAACATGAAAATCACCGTCAGCTCCATTAACCTGAATCTCAACAGAATTTGTATCAATACACCCATTCGAACTTTCTAATACTAAGGAAGCTGTTACAGTTCCAATTTTTGTATATGGCTTATACATGGTATCATTTGCGATATATTCAGTTGAGTTTATCGCGTCAAAATACCATCGTCCCCACTCTGCATCTATTGGGTTCGTATGAAGGAATTGCACTTCGTCTCCTCGACAAATTATTGTATCGTTTACCCAAAAATCTGCATCAACTTGCTGAACCGATACGACTTTGGGCTGAAGTAATGTATCATAACAGCCTATTTTGTATGAAACTAATTGAACATTATATAGCCCCCTTTCTGTATATTCATGAAACACCGTATCGTCAGTTGAAATTAATTCAGTACCATCACCAAAAAACCAATGCAAGCTATCTGCAATACCTTGTACTTTATTTACAAATTGTACTGAGTTATCTATACATATGCGAGGGTTTACAGTTACAAAATCAGCTTTATTAACTAATACTGTAAACGTATCAACATCGGAACATGTACCAAATTCTAATTCAAGAACTACATCGTGTTTGCCTGCGGTATAAAATGTATAATACTCAATACTATCTAAATACGTAAATGGATTTGTTTCAGGAAACGTCCATAATCCTTTTGCATAATCTAATGGGTCTGTTAGTTCAAATTTTATTGGATATCGTGGACAAGCAACTGTATCGAGAGTAAAAAAGTCTGCTATTGGTGTGCCTACAACAACTTTTTTAGAAACAGTATCAACACAAGAATGATAATAACCAATATGATATGCCTGAAATTCACCTTCATTGGCATAAAAATGTTGTGCTTTAAAATTTTGAGTACTTATCTCATTGCCATCGCCAAATTTCCAAAGCGAAGAATCCAAATCGGCATTCATAGCTATAAAGTATGCACTGTCAACTAAATGACAAATTCCAAAATCGGGCATTGTAAAATCTGCTGATTTATAATATGCCGGAATTGTAATAGTGTCATTTGTAAAACAACCATTATCATCGTCTACCGAAAGCATAACAGAAAACATGTGATCTTTTGCAATTGAATAGGTATGGGTTGTAGATGAACTGGTATCAGACGTATCGCGAACTTCCCAAGTGTTATCCCCAAAACTCCATCTCCATTGTGTTATAGTAGTATCTGAATTTGCAAAAGTAAATGTAATACTATCTTGCGGACCACATAATTGTATTTTATTTACAGTAATTGCTGCTTTCGGATATTTTGCAATCATCTCAAATTCAAGAGTATCTATACATCTATTATCATCTACAGCAACCAACATTACCTGTATTGTATCTTTTTTGTCGCTCACTACAGATTGGTCTAATGCCCATCCTCTTCGATATGGTTTGCCATCAAAATACCATACAAATGGTTCAAATTTTTCTGTTGTATTATAATCTGTACTAATTAATGGAGAAATATCAATATCAAAAGCAGGACAAAATGTTTGTGGATAATCAGCTAAACTTGCAATTTGTCTAACGAATACAGGCTTACTATACACATACGGTGCGCAGCCGCTTGTAGCATTTCGCATTGTTAGTTTCAGTGTGTAATCTCCGGATTGCGAATAATGATGAGTAGGGCTCGAAGTATTTTCCTCGCTTGTTCCGTCTCCAAAATCCCACGTCCACGAGTCTACTCCCGACAATTGTTCGTTAAAGGTATAATCTAAAGGTGTTGCACATGGTATATCAAACGAAACTTGCCCTACAGGACCTAATACTTCTACCGCATTATTCTTAGTTATTACAGTTGTACATCCATTATAACTAACACGCAAACTAATTTTTGCCGGTCCACTTTGCAATGGATTAATTGAATATTCCGGTGAAGAACCATTACCGCAAACCGACTCTATTTGTAAATCTTTGGAAATATAATGCCAAGAATCTATTTGTGAAGAAATTGCACTGGTTCCTGTAAAAGAAATTGTTTGCCCGGGACAGATAGTTGGAGAACTAACTGTAAAATCTAAAGTTGGATCGGTAATACCAATTCTAATTTCAATAACATATGATGTATCTATACATCCATTACTATCAATAACTATTTGTTTGGCATAATAAACACCAGGTTGTGTATATACATGACTCACCTTACGTTTCGACAGATGTTTTTTCTGAGAAACACAATTGGAAAATTGTAAAAATTTCTGAGGATATGCTTCTTTATAATACTCCATTACTCCATAATATTCACCTACACCCTCTTGTTGAAGCAATATAGAGTTTATACTATCAATATCTCGTTGTGTAATAGTTATAGAATTGAGAAAACAAGGCTGTACATCTTGAGCAAAAGAAGCTATATCTGCTCCTGTATAATGTTCTATTGTTCCATCTCCAAAATCATAATAAATATGCTCTATAGGATTATATACCCTTCTTCCTATTTTTCTGTTTTTATTTTGTAACGGATCAAATACGATTATAGAATCTACATAATCATACCCGGCAATTTCTCTCGATTCAAAAATTATTGGATCTAACACACACCCATAGGCTTTATCGGGCAATATATTAGCCAAAGGCATTTGTTTAACCAATGTGCGTTGCAATGTATCTTTACAACCATAATTATTGGTTGCTTCTAGCATTAACGTAAGTATTACTTTATCAACAGAATGCCGTAAAGAATCTTGTTCATAATAGTCTGCCGTAAACACTGCTTGAGGATTAGTATTTGTTGAAAATCTATAATCAAACAAAATAGAATCTCCTAATTGAGCTTTGGCGAACCATTGATACCAATTTGCATGTTTTGAATTATTTATAAAATCAACTTCTGCCGGAAATGGACAGGCAAAATCAATTCGAGAAAAATCGAAATCAGCTTCAACATTTTCAATAATGTATGTATTCGTTACGGTATCAACACATTCATCTTGCGTTTTACTTTCCATAACTATAATATTTTGCTCCGATTTTGTAGTATAAAAATAATAACCGGCTCTGGTATCAACAGGCGAAAGCCATTTTTCAAAATATTCTTTATTATCGGGAACAACCTCAAATGTAATGTTTACACACAAAGTATCGTTTGGATAATACAATTCGGGGCCATCTAATTGTTTGAGAGAAAAATCGGTTGTAAAACACTTTTTAGTTGTAAATGTTTGCGACGTAGTAAACGGACAATTATAATAATTGGTACCGCTAACGGTAAGTGTGTGGCTTCCTACACTACAGATATGAACTTGCGGGTTATATTCAGAATATACAACATCATCTATGGACCATTGAGGAACACCTATTGGTTGTTTCGACAAAGCAAACTGAACCGAACCTCTACAAACTATAGGTGCAAGTTCAGTATATACCTCTCCGTTTGAACGAATAATTACAGAATGAGCATCACAATCTACAACAGTAATTGTACGTTGAATATCAAACACACATGCAGATTCAAATTCCGCATGTAATTGAATAGTATATTCACCGGGAGTACACAAACTATATTGAACCGATTCTCCATTTTTTTCAACGCCATCTAAAGTCCATGTATTTTTTGCTCCAACAAATGGACTTGTTAATTCAATATCACCCGCACACACATCGCCTAATACTTGATTGCCCAATTGTTTAAGTATTATAGAATTTGCTGAAGGATCAACAATACGTAGTGTTTTAAATTTAGAAATTGGACAAGGCAAATTACTACCGGTTATGAGTTCAATTTGATACGTTCCCGGATTACAGAACAATACCTGAGGAATTTCTTCAGAATATGTTATCCCGTTTATTTTCCAAGAATAATCGAAGTTTCCCGGCGATAAGGCTTTAAACATAAATGAACCCGGAGTTATTGCTTGATTATCGGAAACTACTTGACCAATCTTACCATAATACATAGCAAAATCGGAAGCCACAGTTCCACACAGCACCGATTGAGATGACTGCGAATAACAAGTAGTTCCGGCGGAAGCTTTTAGCGAAATAGTATAGGCTCCTTTCTGCGTATATGTTACCGGATTTGGATTTGGGACTACAAACGTAGCTCCGGTACCAAAATCCCATTCGTAAACTACCCAAGGTTCAACTTGCTCTATCAAACTTGCAGTTACTCTCAGTGGTGGATTACAAGAAAAATTAGTATCAAGACTAAATACTGATGATGGACGAGTATACACAGGAACTTCTTGTGTTAATTCAGAAGAACATCCATTGGCATCGGTAACTTTTAAATAACTTTCGTAAACCGCTTGTGCAATATATTCTTTAGAATAATTGGGAGTATAATAATATTTACCATCACCAAAATTCCATTTATATTCAATAATTGCAGCATCACCTTGGCTGGAAGAATTAGTATAATCAACAAATGTTGGAGCACAAGTTCTTACAAAATATGAAAAATTAGCTATTGGTGGTGCAAACACCCTAATCGTTACCGTATCGGTTATTTTCCCCAAACTTCCACTTGCTGTAAGCGATACAATATAAACTCCCGGATTATCGTAAACTATTTGCCTACTTGCTTCTTGCGATTGCACCGGCGGAGCTCCTGTTCCAAAATTCCATATGTACGACACCCCTGCTTCAAATACAGATGCATTTGTAAATGTTACTTTTAGAGGAGCACAACCACTTTGCAAGTCAGACTGAATGTCAACTTGTGTTTGTGCACGAGTTATACTTACGTTACATAAAAAAAAGAAAAAAGTAAAAAAATATGCAAATCTCATGGTGTGCAATTACAATTTCTCGTGTATATTTGAAAAAAATTTGTGTAAAAATACTAATAATCGTTTATATAAAGTTACCTAATGAAACAATTTTTTTTATTAATTACAATATGTATTTCCGTATTTACATTGTACTCTCAACCTCAAGAAGATACGAGTGTGGTAGACTATATAATTCCTGTGGATTTCAGAACATGGGACATACAACAAACACAAGACAATAAAAGCACATGGAACACCATATATCTACCAAAAATAAATAGAACCATAGAAATTTCTGCATTTATATCGATAGTTGACGAAGATACAAGTCATAGTGTCGAAAAAATTGAAAAACAATTACAACAAGTAAATAAAGACTATGAACCTATAGGTCTTTCATTTAAAATATGCAAGTATAACTATTTTCATGGCAAAGTATACGATACTGTAAGCACCTACCCTCCTAACTATGATTATATGGATTTGGTTCAAAAATTTTATGAACCATACACAATTAATATGTATTTTGTAAATACCATAGAAACGGGCAAAGGTAAATATGCTGGAGGATTTGCAACATTACCAAATCCTACCGATACCAAACATGAAAACGATTATGTTTTTATTGCAGATTTATTTGCCATAAGTCATGAATTAGGACATTTTTTTGGGCTGTATCATCCTCACGAGACCTCGTTTGGCAGAGAATACGCCGACGGAAGCAATTGCGATACTGCAGGTGATTTACTGTGCGACACTCCTGCCGAACCGGATTTAACATTTTTTCATAATCAACAATGTCATTATACCGGTAACGATGGACCTATTATTTTAGTTGATCCTCAGGGCGATAGATATATCCCAAGTGTTACAAATATTATGTCGTATATTCAACCTAAATGTATGAAAACGTTTACCAATCAGCAGTTTAAAAAAATGATTTTAGTACACAATTCTTTTAAAATGTATTTAAGATAATACGAAGAATTACATATTTACAATACCTTCAACAACAAGTAATTAAACTCAAAAAATTCTACGAATCAATTCCAAAAATATCGCTGTCATCCGAGGTTGTGAAAGCGAAGCATTTTTTTGTACATCGGCATGAGTTGTTACAATTCCATTTTGAGCGTCGGCACTTTCGTTAGTTATTATTGAAATACCAAAACAAACTATTCCACAATGATGTGCTACAATAACTTCAGGAACAGTAGACATACCTGTTACATCGGCTCCCCATAACCGAAACATTTTATATTCAGCAGGAGTTTCTAATGATGGCCCACTACTACCTATATACACACCGGTATGAATAGGTATTTGTAATTCTTGAGCTATTTGTTGTGCTTTAGTAATTAATTCCAATGAATACACCTGACTCATATCAGGAAATCTTACTCCAAAAGCATCATCATTTATACCACGCAAGGGATGTTCGGGGAAAAAATTAATATGATCTCTTAATATCATTAAATCCCCTGTTCTATATTGCGGGTTTAATCCACCGGTAGCATTTGATACAAATAAATGAGTTACTCCTAATAATTTCATAATACGTATAGGATACGTAATTTGCTGCATTGAATACCCTTCATAATAATGAAATCTTCCTTGCATTATTACAACAGAAATACCATAGATAGACGCAAATAAAAGATTACCACTGTGACCTTCTACAGTTGATACCGGGAAATGCGGAATTTTTGAATATGGAATAGAAAATTCTATTGTAAGATGATTTACTAAATCACCCAATCCACTACCCAAAATTATACAGACACGTGGCTGTAATTGGGTACACGATTGAATATACGAAAGAGTATCGGAATACCTATTATCTATATTCATAATATATTAGAGTATTTACGGGTATATTATTTTCATTATCAGACGTATACAATTCCTTTTGCATGCTTATTCGTTGGGTAGAATCATCTAATGTATAGGTGTAATCAAAAACTCCAGATTCTTGTAAAATATCATTTTCTTTATAAGTATAAATTATTTTGTGCAATAAATTCTCGTTGCGTTTACCTAAAAAATGCTCACTCCCCTGCTGAATTCCGTGCGTATTAGGTAATTCATTAAACACATTCTCATATACTATATCTTTAACTATCGTTTGCGTCCCCGAAAACGATTTATGCATAGTAATTTTTGTTGTATTCCCGTTAAGCACTTCATATAAAGTATACCCTTGAATAACAGTAGCTACCGTTTTAAATTCATCTGAATACTGAACTCCTGTATAATCTAAACGAATGAGATACCCCTCGTTGTTATATTGATATGTATATGAACATATAATTTTTTCATCGGCTACGGTATCTACACTTCTATATGCACGTTGTGAATCTTGCAAAAAATAATATCTCTTTTGGTTCAATGTATTATATGAATTGTACACATACGTTATCAATACCGAATCATTTATTGTATCATATACTGTTTTATCTATCCGTCCTAATGCATTAAACCGCCATATTTGACTTACAGAGTCGTGACTCATATAATACAAATAATCATATTGTTGATTCACAGCAGGTTTTTCGTCAGAATGATTACAAGAAAACATACAAATAACACTTACAACAACTAATAATAGTTCTAAATTTCTTCTCATATACTCTAATAATAATTAAAAAATACTAAAAAAATAAAATTAAATCAATGAAATTCAGCGAAATAAAAAAAATACAACCAAATTTAAGATTAATGTAAACATATAAAAAAATTATGGCACAGCCTTTGCGAAAGCCTGAAAAAATTTAAAAAATAATCAGGAGGTACATGTATGAAAACACTTATGGTAACAGCAGCAATAGTTTTTGGAACAATCCAAATGTTTGCATCAGATTTAGTAGTAACATCTACACACGCAAAACCATTTAGCATTACAATTAATGGTTTTACCTACCACTCTCACCGTGGCGAATTAGTAGTTAGAGATTTAGCTCCGGGCAATTATCGAATACAAGTTTTCTCGCACAATCGAAATCACAAAACCTATCGCACACAATACATTCACATTCCGGCACGTGCAAATGTGTTTGCTACCGTGTATCCTAATAACAATATTGCAACTCAAGAAATTGTATATTATAAACCACAACATAAAGTATATGCAAAATCACAACCCGTATGTCGCGAAACGGTAACTTACCGTCACGGAAGCTGCTATAATCATTGCGAATATTCTAATGAACCCGAATATTATAGAGCACCAAATTATTATCATCATAGAAAATAAAAAAAACACAGAGCCCTCTGTGAAGTATTCATAGTTCCATAATTCTCTTTTGTACCGGACACACAAAATCCCCCCTTTGTTGTCCGGTATTTTTTTTCACAAATACGCTACGATAGTCCAATGAAATTTTAATAAAATGTGAATAACTATTTACGTATATTTAATAACATACACTTTTATTTATGACTTTTGTATAGATTTTACAAAAAATATACACGTACAATGACACTCATCAAATCAATTTCGGGAATTAGAGGAACAATAGGCGGAAATACAGGTAACAACCTTACACCTGTAGATATTATAGCTTTTACATCATCATATGCTCAGTGGATACAAGAAACACAACCACAAGGTACAAAAAAAATTGTTATAGGACGCGATGCTCGAATTTCGGGCGAAATGGTTAGCGGTCTAATATCACAAACATTAGTTGCTATGGGGTTTACAGTTATTGATTTAGGACTAGCAACCACCCCCACCGTAGAAATGGCTGTACCTATGGAGCAAGCCGATGGCGGCATTATTATCACGGCAAGTCATAATCCAAAACAATGGAATGCCTTAAAATTGTTGAACAACAAAGGAGAATTTGCTAACGCTCAAGATGGCGAATACATTCTCTCTCTAGCAGAAAAATCAATATTCGCATACGCAGACATTGACTCGCTTGGAAAGATAACAACAAATTCGAAATATGCTCAAAAACATATAGACGCTATCCTTGCATTGCCTTTGGTAAATAAAAAAGCTATTGAACAAGCTCAATTTACCGTAGCTATAGATTGTGTGAATTCTGTTGGAGGTATTATAATTCCAGAATTACTTAGAGCATTAGGAGTTTCGCGTATTATTAACCTATATTGCGACCCCACCGGCATATTTCCACATAACCCCGAACCACTCCCCGAACATCTTATAGAAATATCTGAATGTGTGAGTACTCATAAAGCCGATGTAGGATTTGTAGTTGACCCCGATGTTGACCGTCTCGCGATTATTCAAGAAGACGGAGGCATGTTTGGCGAAGAATATACACTTGTAGCTATAGCTGATTATATTCTTCAACATACTCCCGGCAATACTGTTAGTAATTTATCATCAACTCGAGCGTTGCGAGATATTACACAAAAATATGGAGCAATATATACAGCGGCAGCAGTAGGTGAAGTAAATGTTGTAACAACTATGAAACAAACACAAGCTGTAATAGGTGGCGAAGGAAATGGAGGTGTAATTTATCCACCTCTTCATTATGGACGAGATGCTCTAGTTGGCATTGCTTTATTCTTATCACATTTAGCAACCAGTGGAAAAACGTGTAAAGAGTTACGAAATTCCTATCCTCAATATGTTATAAGTAAAAATAAAATTGAATTAACACCTTCTATTGATGTTGATTCCATACTTGAAGCAATAGCTAAACAATATTCAAACGAACAGATTCTAACAATTGATGGTGTAAAAATTGATTTTACCGATTCTTGGGTACATTTACGAAAATCAAACACAGAACCAATAATACGGATTTATGCAGAAGCAACTTCAACAGAACAAGCAAACAAATTGGCACAACAAATAATTAGTGATATTAAAAATTTGATATAAAATAATATAAACAAACTTGTGAATTTTTTTTGTATAAACCTTTTTGTATACCAAGTATTTTTTATTTATTTGGCAAAAATTTTACAAAACAAATTAGAAGAATAAACTATACACATTAAACTATGGGAGCACCAATTCAAAAACCACGTGTAATTAAAGATTTTGAAAAACTTGATCAGGCAATTCAAGAACAAATTAAACTTACCTATCCTACCGGATTCTTTGAACATCTGATTACATATACCGATAAAGACGGTAATGATAGATTTGCACTGCCTTTTGAAACCGATGATAAATATTACATGGTACGAATGACAATAAGCGAAGCAAAACGACTTATAAATGATGACGACGATTACGATGATAATGGTGTATTACGTAATGATGTTCAAGAAATGTATCAAGAAAAATATCAAGATTTAGACTATATCAGCGATTTTGATGCAATAGCTGCACCTGAAATTGAAATAGATGATAAAGAAATTGACGACGACGATGATGAAGATGATAAACCTGTAAGCAAAAAGAAATCAAAGTTTGACGATGAAGATGATGAAGAAGACGAAGATGAAGACTTTGATGATGAGGATTTCAATGATGAAGACTTTGATGATGAAGACGAAGACGAGGACGAAGAAAAATAATTATACAAAAAAATAAATACGCATGGGAAGAGCATTTGAATACAGACGAGCAGCTAAAGAAAAACGTTGGGATAAAATGTCACGTATTTTCCCCCGATTAGCTAAAGCTATAACATTAGCAGCTAAAGAAGGTGGAATTGACCCCGAAATGAATCCTAAATTACGCACAGCAATATTAAATGCTAAGGCTCAAAATATGCCGAAAGACAATATTGATGCTGCAATAAAACGTGCCAGCGGTAAAGAAGCTGAAGCCTATACCGAAGTATTGTACGAAGGTAAAGGTCCGCATGGGGTATTGGTTGTTGTGGAATGTGCCACAGACAATACTACACGTACAGTAGCAAATATAAAATCTTATTTCAATAAAACAGGTGGTCAATTAGTTCCCACGGGTTCTCTAGAGTTTATGTTTTCGCGAAAAGCAGTATTTCAAATAAAAAAAACCGATACGCTCCAAATAGATGAACTCGAACTAACTCTTATAGATGCAGGTTTAGAAAATACTGAAATTCATGAAGATATAGTGTATGTATATGCAGATTTCACAGATTTTGGAAATATGTCCAAAGCACTAGAAACATGTAATGTAGAGGTTTTGAAATCTGAATTACAACGAATACCAAATACAAGCCAAGATTTTACGGAAGAACAATTGGTTGACATAGAAAAATTACTTGACAAAATAGAAGAAGATGATGATGTGCAAGCTGTATATACAAATATAGCATAACTCAAATACCAATTGTATTTATAAACTATGAATGTACTACTTACAGGAGCATCCGGATTTATTGGCTCTCATGTTCTTATTCAATTACTTAACTCCGGACATTCGGTAACAGCATTGGTTCGAAACGCTAAAAAAGTTTCCGAACTTGCAATACTACCAAAAGTACAAGTTGTAGAAGCAGACATTACCGATTTTAAAACAATAGCATCGATAGTAAAAGGTCATGACGCGTGTGTACATGTAGCATTAAACTATAATGACACATCTGCATATGATATGCTCATGAGCGATACCGCACCCTCAATATTTTTGGCAAGCGAATGTGCAAAAGCAGGTGTTTCACATTTTATATATACATCATCAACAGCAGCAAACGACAGCATTTATGCTGTATCTAATCCTGCTGTAATTGCTCATACAAATGCACACGTAACCACAGCAAGCAAACACGATCCTCATACCTATTATGGAGCAACCAAAGCTGCTACCGAAAATTTTTTATTCGGAATTACAGGCTCTACAAATATGCGGGTAACCATAATTCGTCCCGGATATACATTCGGAAACCCTGCATTACCCGGAGGATATACACAACCAGATAGAAGATTTCATACAATAGCTCATGCTGCTGCCAATAACAAAGATATTGAAATTACTAAAAATGACGGGACTCAATTTATTTGGGCACCCGATTTAGCATCAATTTACAGTCATGCTCTTAAAAGTAACAATAACAAAAAAACCTATTTTGGCTTGTCTCAAAGTTTCACTTCATGGGAATATGTTGCTTTAGAAGCTATTCGAATATGCAATTCTAATTCAAAAATAATTCTACATGATCTAGGATGGAGTTCTTTCCCTATTATGTTTGACGTTTCTGATATTGAAAAAGATTTTGGATTACAATTTCAATCTATTCCACACATTAGCACTCACCTTTCATTTTTGTTAGCACAAGAGAAATAGTTACATATTAAAAAACAATTATTACCATCGCTTTATAATCAAATATTTTTACTCTTCATGCACACTATATTTTGTTCCTAATGGTAGGGTAATAAATACTTGAACAGTTTGATTTCTCCATTGGCTACTTGGATTTATAGCAACATATTTCGGTATCACAAGAGTAGAATCGGAAAATAACGGAATAAAACTAAGTGATTGAGCTCGTGATTTTGCAATTTCTTGCGTTTTTCCACGAGCTATAGTAAATACCTGAACTGAAATAGAATCCTGTTTTTCATATTTCACTTCCACATCAACTTTAGCTGCACAAATTGTTTGCTCTATGCATTCTATACAAGCCCATTGTTTAATTGTTTTACTATTTTTTTCTAAATAATTACACTGAAAATTATTGGCAAATCCTTTTTTCACGATTACATATTCTTTTGCAGGCGAAGCAAATGATTGCACATGAGTTACAACCTCACGTTTAGTAAAATCTAAATACACACCATATCCTCCAAATGCAATCATACAAAATCCCGAAAACCAAATTACAAATACTATATATCCCCACAATTTTGTATTCTTTTTAAAACCAAGCAATAATGAAAAAATTCCCCAGAAAAGCAACAAAATTGGTAAAGAAATAAGAATTACACCACCTAAAAACACCAAATTACTTTGCGTTGCATCAGAAAACAAATACTGCACAAACGTATCAACACCTTGTGGAAAAATAGCCGCAAACGAAGTCATATCAATCCAACTAAATGATACTCCGGCAAATAAAGCAACACAAATAGCTATAATGATGAGCAAAGTAATAGTTAGAACAGCTCGCAACATAGAACTACTTAACTCTATAAAAAAAGCTGAAACTTTATTATCTTTCCATGTTTGACGAACAAATTGAGTTGAAGTTTGTTTTACATCATTAAAGCCTTGTTTAAATCGAGCTTTAATTGATTCCACATCTATTTTTTCTCCTCGCATTTCAACCTTTTGGCTGGTAGTTACCGCTTTAGGAATTATAATCCAAGCTGCCAAATACAAAAGCGGTCCTGCAATAAAAAACGAAAGAATAAATAAAATTCGAATAAGAACAACATCTACGGCAAAATAATACGCCATACCAGCACACACCCCCCCAAAAATACGTCCATCATCATCACGATATAACCGTTTAAATTTCTGATTTTCATCAAATTTCGATGACGATGTAGATGTATCTGTATGAATACCGAAATCTTCGGGAGTTCCCATTATTTTTATAATTTCTTGAACATCGGATATAGTAACCACCTGTTCGGGGCGTTTAATTTTCATTTGTATTAACTCACTAATACGAGCTTCAATGTCAGACATAATTTCGTGAGCACTATCGTCAACATTAAAATGTTTTTCAAGTGTATGCAAATACTCTTGCAACATAAAGTAGGCATCTTCATCGATGTGAAACATACTACCATGCACATTAATTGTTACTGTTTTTTTCATAGCTTTTAGTATTTAGTTGTAAAGTTTCACCACGTTGTTAATGGATAAACTTCCCCCTTCCTTTGCTTCGTTCCGCTGCGCTCCACTTCGC
>MWCJ01000050.1 GCA_002069975.1 Bacteroidetes bacterium ADurb.Bin217
AAAAAAACCTTCATTGAATATCGAAATTATTGATAATGAAAGATTAATAGCTGCTGCTTAGGTCGAATTGACGTTAAACTAGGTATTCTAAATAATGTGTGAATATACGGCATTTTTATACAAATTGCAAAAAATATAAAAAAAAACCTCAAACACAGAGTATTTGAGGTCAATATATTATTAGTATACCATTAGGGTTTTTTGAAGCAACGAATACTTAAGCCTGTTTTTTCATAATGCTTATAACGTAACACACCTGTATAGCTGGTGTCTATTTGACGCACCCACACATAATCACCTAATTCATCGGTTCCAATACTCGACGACCAATATACACCAGCTTCGCCTAACTGAGCAAACGTACCGTTTATACTCATATACCCACCATATTCAAAACCATGATCTTCAACCATGGCTTGTGGAACTTTTGCAGAAGCACCTCTATCCGTTACAGTTTCGCCATATTTAGTTAAATCTTGAGCCGACATACCTAATGCTAATTCAAATATCATCCAATCTACATCTGAAGGAATATAATATCCATCGGGACAAATACCTTGAACGAATTCCATAGAACCAGACTGAATCATTTGTTTGTATTCGGTAATAATAGAATTTGAAACTTGTTTGGCAATATCGTTGGATATAGAAACAGCAAGCGGTTGAGAAATAGCAAATGCAATTTCATCTAAATCTTCTTCAGAAATATACGATGACAAATTAGCATCGGCAACAGCATCAATAATAGCTTGAGCTACAGCCACATTCACTTTTTGTTGAATAAGAGCAATATCTACAAAATCATTATGTTCATACAAAACTTCTTGTAAAGCTGTACGAATAGCTTCTTGAATATACGATTGCAACAAGAAAGAACTAATTTGTTTATTAGTTGCCTCTTCAATAAGCATTTCAGCTTCAATTGCAGCATCGCCATAATACTTATCTACCATTTCATCAATTGTTGTATTTCGTAGTGTATTTATATAATCAAGCACCCCATCGTTATCAGCATCAATTTTTTGCGATTCAGATATTTGTTTCATTTGAGCTTTATCTGTATTAACGGTAGTTTCGTATGCATACAACGCACCATATTTATCGCAATTTCTTTGTAAATCATGATAACACATACGTTCACCGGTAGGAACTAAGCTACCCGAACCCGTAGTGCTTCCGGGAGGTGTAATAGTTTCGTTGGTTGTATAAAGAGGTTTACCTCCTGGAGCTTGAGAAACATTTAAACTATTACCAAGAACTTCTATTACATCATCAGTTGGATCAATTTTCCCGTCTCCATTTGAATCGTATTGAACAGGATTTGGTTCTCTGTAATATTTTCCTTCATATTCAATATGATGATTTGGAACTTTTTCTTTACAAGCAACAAGAACTAAACACGCCAATGCAAAAATGTATGAATATGTTTTCATGGTATACAGGGTTTTAATTTTTAACAATTGTACCTATTCTTTCACCCATCACTATTTTCTTCAAATCTTCACTTTTATTTATATTAAACACAATAATTGGAATATTATGTTCGCGACACATCGTAAACGATGTAAGATCCATTACTTGCAATTTTTTTTCGTATGCTTCGGTAAAAGTAATTTCTTCAAATTTTATTGCTTTTGAATCTTTTTCAGGGTCAGAATTATATACACCATCTACACGAGTTCCTTTAAGTAAGACATCTGCTCCCATTTCGGTAGCTCGAAGAGCCGAAGCTGTATCTGTAGTAAAAAATGGGTTACCTGTTCCTGCACCAAAAATTATAACTTCTTTTTGAGTAAGAGCATGTTCCATTCGCAATTTAGAATACGCTTCACCTATTGGTTCCATATCTATAGCCGTCATTACACGCGAACGAACACCAATACATTCAAGAGCCGATTGCAAGGCTAAGGCATTTATTACGGTAGCCAACATTCCCATATAATCACCTTTAACTCTATCGTATCCTTGGTTTTCGCCTTTCAGTCCGCGATAAATATTACCACCACCTATAACTACCCCCATTTCAACACCTAACTCTACAACATCTTTAATTTGATTAGCATAGGCATTTAAAACCACAGGATCAATACCATGACCTTCTTTACCTTGGAGAGATTCTCCACTTAATTTTAAAAGAATTCGTTTATATTTTAACATATGTATAAAATTAATGTGATAAAATTATAAAAAAAAAAGGAGAGTTTTACACAGAAACCCTCCTTTTACAAATATTTTTATATATTTTTTTTAGTTTGTTAAACCATAACGCTTAAACGAGCTAACTGTCAACGACTTATCTTTAGATTGCAAATATTGTGATATTGTAATTTTTGAATCTTTCACAAAATCTTGATTTAACAAAGTACTTTCTTTGTAGAATTTATTTAATTTACCAATTGCAATTTTTTCAGCCATTTCAGCAGGTTTACCTTCGTTTATAGCTTGTTCTTTACCTATTTCAATTTCTTTTTCAATTATTTCACTTGGACAATCATCTTTGTCAATAGAAACAGGATTCATTGCTGCAATTTGCATTGCTACATCTTTACCAATTTGTTCGTCGTCAACTTTTTTGTTGAATCCAACAATAGTTGATAATTTATTTCCAGGATGAATGTATGCAAAACATTGTTCAGCATTGATAGCTTCATAATAACTTAAATCTATTTTTTCACCAATTTTACCCATTTGGTCGGTTACTAAATCAGATATTAATTCGCCATTGATTTTAGATGCTTTTAACGCGTCCAAAGAAGCTGGTTTTTCGGTAAGAGCAACTTGTAAAATTGATTTTGTGAACGCAATAAAATCTTCATTTTTCGCAACAAAATCTGTTTCGCAGTTAACCACAACAATACTTGCTGTTTTACCATCAGGAGTAACACCTCCTAAAACACATCCTTCGTTAGCATCTCTATCTTCACGTTTGCTAGCTATTTTTTGTCCTTTTTTTCTAAGGAACTCAATAGCTTTATCAAAATCGCCATTACTTTCTGCCAATGCTTGTTTACAATCCATCATACCGGCACCGGTAATTTTACGCAATTTTGCAACTTCTGTAGCTGATATTTGTGTCATAATTAAAATATTCTAATATTATTGTTTTGATTTACGAGCTGCTGCTTTTTTTGGTGCAGGTTTATCTGATACTTCATCAGATTTTTCTGTTTGAGCAACTTCTTTTTCTTTTTCTAATTTTCGTTCATTCAATCCTTCTTGAATTGCATCACAAATTTTACTAAGAATTACTTCAATAGATTTTGAAGCGTCATCATTACCAGGAATTGCGAAATCAACTAAATCTGGATTTGCATTGGTATCAACTATAGCAAAAACAGGAATATTTAAACGACGAGCTTCGTTTACAGCTATATGTTCGCGAACAATATCCACAACAAATAAAGCTGCCGGTAGACGAGTTAATCCAACAATACTACCTAAGTTTTTTTCTAATTTTTCTCGTTGACGAGAGATTTGCAATTTTTCACGTTTAGAAAGTGAACTAAACATTCCGTCTGTTTCCATTTTATCGATAGACGACATTTTTTTCACCGCTTTACGAATAGTTGGAAAGTTAGTTAACATACCACCACTCCAACGTTCGGTAATATAAGGCATACTTACCGTTTGCACTTTTTGGGCTACAATTTCTTTGGCTTGTTTTTTTGTTGCTACAAATAAAACTTTACGACCTGAACGAGCAATTTTTTTAAGAGCGTCAGCCGATTCGTCAATTTTTGCAACTGTTTTGTGAAGGTCGATAATGTGAATTCCGTTGCGTTCCATAAAAATATATGGTGCCATACCCGGATGCCATTTTCTTTTGAGGTGACCAAAATGTACACCTGCTTCTAATAATTCATTAAAATCTGTTCTTGCCATGTTATTTTGTTGTTTGCATTCAATTAAAGCAATTTGTAAGTAGCACCATTGGTAGTCTTACAAATTTAGAGTATAAACAACGCTCTAAATCGAATAAATAAATATAATAATACTGTTAACGTTTACTAAATTGAAATCTTTTACGTGCTTTTTTCTGACCTGGTTTTTTACGTTCCACCTCACGTTGATCACGAGTTAAAAATCCATTTTTACGAAGTACAGATTTATTTTCTTCGTCCATTTTTACAAGAGCACGAGCTATAGCTAATCGTAATGCTTCTGCTTGACCTTTGTATCCACCACCGGTAAGATTTACGTTTATATCGAAATTACCTGTTTTTTCTGTTACCATGAGTGGTTGGTTTACAATATATTGAAGACGAGCTTCAGGGAAATACGTTTGTAATTCTTTTTCGTTTATTGTTATTTTGCCCTTACCCTCTTTTACATATACGCGGGCAATTGCAGCTTTTCTTCTACCTAATGCATTAATTACTTCCATACCTTATAGCTTAAAATTTTAATTCTTTTGGTTGTTGTGCCTCTTGATTGTGATTTGAACCTGCATATACAAATAAATTTTTCATGCATTGTCTTCCCAAACTGTTTTTTGGTAACATTCCTTTTACTGCATGTTCAATAATGCGTGCAGGATTTTTTTCCATTAAACTTTCAGGTGTTTCAAACCGTTGTCCACCAGGATAACCGGTATGACGTGTATACACTTTATCGGTCATTTTTTTACCGGTAAGTTTAATTTTATCTGCATTAATTATGATAACTCTGTCACCACAATCTACATGCGGAGTAAACGAAGGTTTGTGTTTTCCTCGTATAACTTTAGCAACTTGAGAACACATACGTCCCAACACTTGATCGGTTGCATCTACAACAAACCACTCTTTTTGTACGGTAGCTTTATTAGCTGATTTTGTTTTATAACTTAAAGTATCCACTTGTCTTTGTTTTATATAATATATATAATACTTCTCCCAATAAACGGGACGGCAAAATTACAAATTATTTTAAATTACCAAGCATCTAATAGATTTTTTTTTATAATTTATTACTTTTTCCGTCATTTTAAATTTCTTTTCTAAAATTCAAGAGATAATTCAATGATATCTATAGAAACTGTCTAAAATTTAAATCAAAAAAAGAAAAAATCCAATTAGTTTCTTAGTAATGCTCACAAAAAAGGGCAACAGTGTAGGTTGCCCTTTTATATTGTAACATATAAAACTGAATTATTTTTTAAATAAATTATCGTTTAATGCAATAAGAGCTTGTTCTTTATATTTAGACTCTACTAATATAGAAATATTATGTTTACTTCCTCCGTAAGAAATCATTCGTACCGGAATAGTTCGTAAAGCTTGTAATACATCGGCAGCATACCCTTGCTCTTCGTTTATTAAATTACCTACAATACATACTATTGTTTGGTCTTTGTCAATATCAACCGAACCTAAAGCTTTTAGTTCTTCGGTTATTTGAGCAAGATAATCTGTTTTATCTATTGTTAACGATATAGCAACTTCAGATGTTGTAATCATATCAATAGGGGTTTTATAATTTTCAAATATTTCAAACACTTTGCGTAAAAAACCATACGCAAGTAACATTCGCCCCGATTTAATTTTAACTGCAGTCAATCCATCTTTTGCAGCTACAGCTTTAATACCTTTACCTACCGATTTATTGGAAATGGTTGTCCCTTTAGCTTTAGGCTCCATAGTATTTTTTAATAATACCGGTATATTTTTAACTTTTGCAGGCAATACTGTAGATGGATGTAATATTTTTGCGCCAAAATATGCTAATTCAGCAGCTTCGTCAAACGACAATTCAGCTATTGGATATGTATTTTTAACTATTCTTGGGTCATTATTATGAACTCCGTCAATATCTGTCCAAATCTCAACCTCGCTAGCTTGAATTGCAGCACCTATAAGTGTTGCCGAATAATCGCTACCACCTCGTTTTAAATTATCTATTTCTTCGTTTGGATTTACACAAATAAAACCTTGCGTAATAAACAATGTAGTATGAGGATATTGAGAAAGCACTTTTTGAATTCTACTTTCAATTTCCGCCAAAATTGGTTCTCCATCTGCATCTACTCGCATAAAATCTAATGCGTTTAATAATACCGACGGTATCCCTACCTCTTCATGGTATAATTGGACCAAATTTGTAGATATAATTTCTCCTCGTGCCAAAATTGATTTTTCGCAAGCAAGATTAAATTGTTTGTTTGCAAACGATCGAATTGCATTAAATTCATTTCCAACAATTTCATGTGCTTTGTTTCGAATTGTATCTGTTTTCAACAATTCTTCAATTACTCCATTATATTTTTGCTCAAGCGATAGAATTAACTGTGCTGCAGCATCAGAATTTCCTTTGTAATAATAATCCGATATTTCTACCAAACTATTTGTTGTTCCAGACATAGCCGATAATACAACTATTTGTTTATTACCATCATTAATTAATGTCGATACATTTTTAATGCGCTCCGGCGAGCCTACCGATGTTCCACCAAATTTTAAAACCTTCATTATTGTTCATTTTTTGATTTGAGTAGGCAAAAATAATTATTGTATTCAAATAAAAATTTATGGCACTACCAAAATATTTCATAAAAAAATACGCATTTATCAATACTTTTTTATATATTTACGCACCTCTATTTTTCAAAAGGATATTTTTATGACAGAATGTAAAGTATTACTTGTTGATAATAATAAAATTCGCAGAAAACTGATTGCCGGATATTTGCGGGAATTACAATATTTTTATGCTGAAGCTATTAATGGAAAACAAGCTATTGAAATGCTTACTCATAATTCGTTCGATATAATTCTTATGGACATACATTTACCCCTTATAGATGGTATAGAAGCAACAAAAATTATTCGCAAAAAATTACCCTTCCCTAAAAACAGAGTAAAAATAATTGCAAACACTTCTCATAATTACAAAGATTTTTTCAATCAGTTTTATGATGTAGGGTTTAACGATGTATTGCCTACCCCAAATACATTAGATTCATTAAAAACTATAATTCAATACCACACTCGCGATTAATTTTGGTTAATCTTCATATATCCATACTAACAGAGGAACAGTAGTTTTCTTTAATAAAGAATCTATATATATCATACTTGAATTAGATATAACCGGACATCCTAAACTATACCCTAACGGTAAATGTTCCGGATATATTTCTTGCTCGGGCACATACGCATAGGAATGCAGCACCACTATGCGTTTATAAGCATTAGAATTGGTTGATTCCAAACCATGTAATTTGTAATGCACATGAATACCATAATTACTATATGCTCGTAATCCTGTTTTATATTTACCTACCGATGTACAATAACTTCCGGGAGTATTACTAAAAACCGGTGTTTCTTGCGTACTTCCAAGTCCTACACCATGAGCACACAAACTTTGTAATACAACTTTATTTTGATTAAAATCCCAAACAAACATTCTATATTTACCTGAATGTATACTCATATCTATAAGAATACAGTAATTTGTATTGAGTTTGTTCTGAGAACAATACGCTTTTGCCTCAGGAGCCTTTGCTTGAATTGTTGTTTGAGCCCACATGTGAGCAGACAAGCACAGACAAATACATATACTAAAAAACAGTTTAATCATATTCTTTTTTTAGTACAAACAGAACATGATGAAATTTATTGTATTTAAAGTCTATCTACTGTTATAATAACTTAATTATTGAATACGATTGCCCAGGAATAGAAACTGTTACTTGTTTATCATTTGTATTCAATTTTAGGTTTTTCCCAGCCAATGTTTTTGTTGATTTAAACGGTGTATTTACTGTAAATGTAGCTGTACATTCTTTTCCCGATGGATTGAGTACAACTATAACCACGTCGTTTTTGTTTGCACGTGCATACACAAATGGATATGTATTAGATTTTGCATACAATGGAATAAATTCAGCATAGTTTGCAAGAGCAGGTTCCGATTTTTTTACTGTTATTAATTTACGCGTTCTATTAAGCAATGAATTAGGATCTGCTTCTTGTGAAGCCACATTTGGTGCATTTGTAGCAGTATCAACAGGAAGATATAACTTGTCTGCAGGAGCTGTTGAAAATCCAAAATTTTCTCCTAAAGCCCACTGCATAGGTGTTCTTGCACCATTTCGCGGTTTGTATGCACCTTCTACTTGCGGCCACGAAGTAGGCAATTGTTTCATACCTATTTCGTTACCATAATATATAAATGGTACACCGGGCATCGTAAAACCAAACGCATAAATTATCTCTAAATCATCATCGCTCCTAGCATTCCCCAAGCGAGCATTATCGTGATTACCAAGTGGTAAACTTATAAAACCTTTATGTTTTGTAGGAGTATATTGAGCCAAAAATTTATCGAGAAAATTTTTAATATCACCCTTACCTTCAACATCAAAATAGCTATGACCTTCGGAATAACCATTAAGAATTCTCCAACTTTCTTTTTGAAATAAATCATTATAACCGTCGAACCAGTGATAAAAATCTGCATGAAAACAGTTATCTAATGCATCAACCGGATACGACCATTCTGAAATCATAAATGCATTGGGATAATCTTTTTGCAACATTGCATATATTTCTTGCCAGAATTTTTTTGTTGCATCTTCGTGGGTATTAAAGAATTGGTCGTTACCCTGCACATTTGCAGTTTTTGCAAGAGCTCCAGCCATATCGGCTCTAAACCCATCTGCTCCCATATCGAGCCAAAACCGAACAACTTGTTTCATTTCTTGACGCATCGCCAACACATCAGGATGATTGGTTGGCAACTGCCATGAATATGCGGTATCGGGCAATGCAAATCCGTAATTTAATGCCGGTTGACAGTAATAAAAATTTCGCATAAATTGTCCGTTACGCTCACTATATCCCTTAATAAAAGCATCTTGATATTCTTTTGGAGGATTCATCCACGTATTGTCGTTCCACACGTACCAATTGGTATACTTATTTGTATCTTGACGAGCCGAAGCCTTAAACCATGGGTGCTCTATAGAAGTGTAACTTGCCACAAAATCAAATAAAATTCGCAATCCTCGTTTGTGAGCTTCTTCAAAAAGTTTTTTTGCATCTTCGTTGGTTCCATACCGAGGTGCTACCTTACAATAGTCAGAAATATCGTAACCGGCATCACAAAAAGGTGATTCAAAAAATGGATTAATCCAAATAGCATCTACCCCCAAACTTTTAATATAATCAAGCTTTGCAATTATACCCTTCAAATCACCTATACCATCGCCATCGGTATCGTAAAATGTTTGCGGATATATTTGATAAAACACTGCATTTTTTGCCCATTCGGGACAATTGGGTATGGTAACCTCCCCTGGAATGTCTTGTGTTTTTTCTTGTTCTGCTTGGTTACATTGTGTGCTCAGTAAGGCAACAATCAGTATTGCAAGTACTGTTTTTAGTTGTGATACTTTCATAATTTTTAAGATGTTAAAAAACGTTAATAATTCTCAGACTCTCACTTCGAATAGGATGAAATTCAAAATGAGAGATTAAAAATATATAAATTTTTTGAAAAATTAGTATGAAAGTGTAAAAAATACGTTTTGAATATTTTTAGATAATTGGTATACGGTTTAGGGTATATTGATTGTTGATGCCTGAATAAAATATGCTCTCATAACTCAAACTCGCATCTTTCATATCTCGCATCTCATAGTATAGGGTATTCAAATCGTATATTTATTCTACACGCATTACCGTTTGTATCGCTGATTGTTTGAGCGAAACCGTTGATTTGAATTAGCATTAGGTTTTGCCGCAGGGGTTACAACGGTATTTACAAGTGGATAATCATGGTCGGAATTTACCGGTATTGATTTGCCTATAAGTTTTTGTATATCACGCACATATTCTTTTTCTTCGGCATCCGAAAATGCTATAGCAATACCACTGGCACCGGCACGTCCTGTTCGTCCTATTCTATGTACATATGATTCGGGAATATTAGGCAATTCATAATTTATAACATGACTTAATTCGTCAATATCGATTCCACGTGCAGCTATATCGGTAGCAACTAAAATTCGTGTAGTTTTAGTTTTAAAATTTTGCAATGCACTTTGTCGTGCATTTTGTGATTTATTGCCATGAATGGCTTGTGCAGTTATATTAGATTTTTGCAAATCTTTAACTAGTTTATCAGCACCGTGTTTGGTACGAGTAAAAACTAAAGCTCGTTCAATTGATTTGTCTTGTAATATATACTTTAATAAATGTCGTTTGTTTTCTTTGTCTACATAATATAATTCCTGACGAATAGTATCAACAGTACTAGAAACAGGAGTAACCTCAACACTTACCGGATTTCGCAAAATTGAATGAGCTAATTGTACAATCGTAGGCGGCATTGTAGCCGAAAAAAACAAAGATTGACGTCGTACCGGAAGTTTAACCAATACCTTTTTAATATCGTGAATAAATCCCATATCAAGCATTCTATCGGCTTCGTCGAGAACAAAATACTCTATTGTATGCAAATGAATTATATTTTGTTGCATCAAATCGAGCAATCTGCCGGGAGTTGCAATAAGCACATCTACCCCTTGTTTGAGAGCTTGAACTTGTGAATGCTGATTTACGCCACCAAAAATAACAGTATAACGCAACTGCGTTTTTGCCCCATAATTAGCAAAACTTTCTGCTATTTGTATTGCAAGTTCGCGTGTTGGAGTTAGTATTAAACTACGAATAGCAGGTTTTTGATTTCCCCGATTTGCTGAATTATGTAATAATTGAATAATAGGAATTGCAAATGCGGCGGTTTTGCCGGTACCCGTTTGAGCACATCCTAATATATCTTTTCCTTGCAAAATATGAGGAATAGCTTGTTCTTGAATAGGTGTAGGCGTAGTGTATCCTTCGGTTTTAAGAGCAGTAAGGATAGGCTCTATTAATTGTAATTCTGTAAATAACATGTTGTTTTGTATTAAAAAAGACCGAAAAAATTTAAGGTTCATACATATCGGTCCGGATAGATAGGAATTCTTTGTCTGTTGCAATCAACAGCAATATTCCTACTATATTTAACGTGACGAGGAATTGTTCACATTTTTGGCAAACATACATATAATTAATTGATATTCTTACAAAAAGATAAATAATAATAGAAAATGTATTCCCACGATTAAAATCGTGGGATAAGTAGATTTTTCATTTTTTTAATTATTTAGCCCACGGTTTGAACCGTGGGCAAATAATAAATTAGGGACTTCAAGAACCGTTTCAACGGTTTTTATAGATTTAAAAATGGTTGAAACCATTTTTTTTTTCGTTTTTCAAATGTTCCCACGATTAAAATCGTGGGCTATGTATCGTGGGCTATGTATCGTGAGCTATGTATCTTGGGGCTATGTATCTTGGGCTATGTATCTTGGGCTATATAGATTTTATGCAATTATTATTTTTCTTTAGGAAAATTAAGAGCAACCGCCAATTCTTCTATGCTTGCATAGGTACAAGGAATGGTTTCTTTTGTTTGAATATTATATGCTCCCCAAGCATTATGTTCCTCAACAAAAATATACATAGTATTTGAGCGTGTTTCTTTTGATGAAATTTGAATTTTTTCTTTGTACGCAACCTGATTGTATTTTGCGGGTATTATTTGTACGCCATTTTTGTTAATAACACCTTTACCAAAAACTGTTATAGTTACATAATACGGTTTAATATTTTGATAATTATTAGCAATTAACATTGTTTGTGAAAAATCTATAGAATCATTAATTATTGAATTATTAATATAATATTTGACTTTATTATTTTCTTTTAATTCGAGTATATTATAAAATATGGGGATGATTGAAGAATATTTACAATCTAACAACTTTTTACCTTTATCATAGTATAGCCCCAGCAAACCATCTTTTTCTACAACAATATAGTAATTAACTAATATTTTATTATAAATTGAATCATATTCTATTGGAACTACAATGTTATTTGTGCGGTTTGTATTTGCCACACCCCATTGATTATTTTTACAAATTTTTACATAAAAATTCGACAAATGAGTTATTGTATCATGGTTACACGTAAGTATTTCAGTTCCCCCTTCTGAAACAGCTCCCCATTTTTGGTTTCGTTTAATTACATACACATTCATTTCTTTATCAAAAAACGCTGTGTCAAGTTGAGAAAAACTAATTGTATTATTCATATCCCTCAAAACATACGATGAATCTGAACGAATGATTTCTAATGGATCCGGAACTAACATTACACCATATTCTTGGGAAATAGCAATATATGAGATACAAATAAGCAAACTACTGTAAAATATTTTTTTCATACTATGTATAATATTATAAGATAAACCAACGAAACATTTGAACAATACAAAATATGCCCAACACAAATGCTGCAAGGTACAGAAACAATTTAAAAATTTGTGGTTTACCATCAACCTGTGGTTTTTGAATATGCTCTATATATGCATTCCAATCTATATATCCACAGGATTGTGCTAAGGCATGTAGCTCGTGCTCGGTCAACGTATTTGTTTGCTGTGCATGTAAATCTATAAGTTTTGTATATGATATTCGCGTACCTGTTTTTGTGAAAATATATTCCTCTAATCCTTGTGCATCGAGTTCATTAAACGATTCTATCGAATACCTATGAATAGATATGCTTGAGCACAAACAAGTATATTCTAATGAATTATGCATGCAAATATGTTTGTATTAAATCTGCGGTACGTTTTGCCGCCCCTACATTTCCTAATTTCTCGCGTAATTCAGTATATTTTTGAGTTATTTGTTGTCGTGTGTTATTATTATGTAAAATATCATGTAAGGCAGCATTCAAATTCTTAGAATTCATATCGGTTTGCAGCAATTCAGGAACTATTTGTTCATTCATAATAAGATTTGGCAAACCTAAAAAATTAAGATTTACAAACATTTTTGCAATATAAAATGTTACCGGACTAGTTTTGTATACAATAACTTCGGGAACACCAAACAATGCTGTTTCTAAGGTAGCTGTACCCGAAACTACTATGGCTGCACGAGCTTTGCTCAAAAGTTCATATGTTGCATCAAACACTACAGATACATTAGGAGCAGTAATATATTTTTTATAAAATTCAAGAGAAAAGCGCGACATACCAGCAATAACAAATTCGTATTCACTAAAATTATGCGAAATAGCCTGCATAGTTTGTAAATTCTCGCGAATTTCATATTCTCTACTTCCCGGCATTACAGCTATAATAGGTTTTTGAGGCAACGAATATGTTTGAATAAATTCTTCGTAAGAATATTGAGGAGTAAATGCATGAATAGAATCCAATAAGGGATGACCTACAAAATCTACGTAATAATTATGACGAGACTCGTAAAATGTTTTAACAAAGGGTAATTCAACAAACATGTGGTCTACCGATGCTTGAATAGTTTTTACCCTACTTTCTTTCCATGCCCATACGGTAGGCGAAATATAATAAAATGTTTTAATTCCCAACGATTTTGCATACGGAGCTATGCGTAAATTAAAACCCGGAAAATCAATAAACAATATAGCATCGGGTTTATATTGAGCAATATCTTGTTTACAAAATTCAATATTCTTTAAAATTGTACGCAAATGCTTAACAACCTCAACAATCCCCATGTGATCGTATGTTTTGTAATGCTTTACCAATGGTGTTTGTACTGCTTCGCTCATTCGCTCACCTCCCCATATGCGAAATTGTGCAGACGAATCGTTCCGAGCAATTTCGCGTAATACATTGGCTCCGTGCAAATCACCCGACGCTTCGCCGGCTATAACATAATATTTCATTGTTTACATTTTAATTTTCAAAGGTATAATTTTTTGTAATATGCGAATAGAGAAATTTGAGAAAGTCGAGGAATTACATAAAATGAAGGTTGTACTACCCCGACATACCAAGGGTAATTGAGCAATCAGTTACCCTTTTTTTTGTTTTAGAACATGAGGCAGGATGAGAACCTCCTCTCGTCTATTACAGCAAGTTTTACAAAATATTTCTAAGCCTATTGGTAAACAAATCTTTATATTTTAATTGGTATTCAATTGGTAAAAACGATTGTTGTATGAGTTGAAACACGAGCTCTTTTTTTGATTCAAAATTCAGAAAAGCAGTTTCAATCTGTTTTTGGTTTAATCCTAAATCTATTGCAAAATGTTTTAAAACTTCTTTTGTGATTTTTTTCTTTTTACCGCCAATGGTAAGAGCAAATTCTTCGGTATCTTCGGGTAATACAATTGCAACATTTAACAAATCATACGCAGGCGAAAATGACCAGCCATATGATGTGTTAAGTAACGAAAAGTTCTTTAAATGCATATCGTTATTACCGGTAAGATAGCAAAATACTGTTAATTCAAAAAATGTACGAGCATCGAGCAATGTATTTTCCGAATAGGTTACAATAGCTTTTCCAACCTTTTCCATTGAACCTTTGTATTTATCATACGCTTCTAAAATTTGAAACATATCGAGCATATGCAATTTTTCGCCCTTGGGAGTTCTATCAATCCGTTTTGTAATATATGAAAGCTCTCCCGATTGTAACCGAATAAGCGACGATGGTACAACAGGTATTCCATACAATTCTGCCAATCGCATAGTAAGATGTTCATTTTCGGGCATACATGGATACTGTTCGTTTGCCGGTTTTACTATATAATTACCACCCAATGCTCCCACAACAGTAAACCGTTGTTGTTCCTGCATATGTTTTTTTACAAGCGACATCGATAGTTTTGCTTGTACTCCAGGCACACTTATGCTTCTATCAATTACCTCCTTTGCAAGTTCAGCCATATCTGAAAGAGAATATGGGAATATAGGTGCTTGTTTTGTACCAAAAAACTGTTTTGCGCAGCTTTCATGAAATTCAGAATCGGAATTCAGCTCTTGATAACAATATAAACATTTATTTTTCATCATTCGCCTCCTTTTCTTTTACCGATAATGCTCCAATACAATTTTTGCAACATGCAAGCAATAAACCCATTCTATCGTTTGAATTAATTTTCCATGTTTTAGTTGCAATATCCAACAACCAACCTTCCGGAATTAAACCTTCGAATACCGGAAATAACCGATTGCTTATAAATGGTTGCTGCTGTACAGGCATGGAAAACGTAATACACTGTAACGGATATTGTTTTACATACAATGAATCATAGGTAAAACGGTATTCCCCATCATCGGTTTCAAGCAATTCACCTGCCACTATGTGATTATAATAAATTGTAGCTATTCTCATACTCTATCATTTACATATTCTGGAATTTAACCGGAGCAAGTTCATGACCAAACATAGCAAGCACTTGGTTTACTTTTTCCATGTTTACATTTGTTTTACCTTGTTCAATTTTACGAACTACAGTAAGTGCTACGCCTGCTTTTCGAGCAAATTCATCTTGAGTCATATTTACTTGTTTGCGACGTTGTTTTACAAATTCCGATACATTCATTGGTATATCTATTTACATATAATTATTCAAATATACATTATTTTATATGTAATAGCATATAATTTTTGCGGAAATTTACAATTTATATGTAAATGCATATAAAAAAAATTGCAATGATATTTGAATACACATAAAAACAGTTCAATATTTATACTTCCCTCAGACACCTCTTGTCGTTACCTAATCATATATTTGCAAAAAATATATACACATGAACCTTACTGCTATAGCATTATTGTTTGAACGATTTTATGAATATGTTCAACTACCGTCAATTGCCAATAATTTTGACATAAACGACCTTACCGATATTATAAAAAAGACTCAATCAATAGACATGTTCGAAACCTATGGGAATTCATATCCCGATGTGGTTTCAAATTTTGAATCAGCATGCTCAAACATACAAAATTATACATATGTACTCTGTTTTACCACCGTCTCCGACGAGTATTTATCGATTATAGAATCACACAATAATTCTTCAGATTATGAATCAATTATATTAGGTAATGATTTAGTGAAATTATTACCACTACCGAAACGACAGGGGTTTTCGAATCAGTTTATTAACAAACAACGTGTGGTTGATAGTTCGTTTCACGAACATATACGACTTACTTGTTTTTTTATACAAACCTAAGGCGTTATATACAACAGTTCACATATGTTGTATTTGCAACTTGCAGCATACCGCGTTTATCATGGATATGCCCACAGATACAATACGATGGAGAATAATTTTCTATAAAGTTTCTCAAATCTACACTACCAACATGTGCATCTAATACTCCATAAGCCGGTTGATGCGACAAAAGAATATCAACCTTAGTTTTTCCATGATATGTATAGGTAAAATATGGTGATAATGCAAGAAAACGAATCCCCATAATTTCTATATGCGAATCGTGTAACAAAAGAATTTGATTGGGCATCATGGCATAGAACTCAATGGGGTGTAATTCAAAAAGCAAATCGTGATTGCCAGGTACAAATATTTTGTGCCGGTACTCTAATTCGGAAAACCATGCAAAAAAATCTTGTAATTGCTTTATATTCCCATCTGTGCACGCATCGCCACAGTGTATACAAATATCGGCGGCAGGCATCGATAAATCTCGGTGCTTGCCATGCGTATCTGAAATGCAGCAAATTGAAATTTGATTGTATACAATAAGCATTATAAATTGATATTTATACCGAAAATGAACCATCGATATGTAAAACACCCCAAACAGAATCTTTACATGCAATGGCTTTGCCTTGAGCAAAAGGCTTAATGCACGAATACACGCAATCGGCTACTAAAGTTCCCGTATCATGCACTACACCATATAGGTTATTCTTTTTAACAATTGCCACATGCTCAAAAAAGTTGAAGCACCAATCATATTCAAGGGGAACAATTACCGTATTTGTAGCGTCTACAAAACCAAATCTATCTGCTTTGGTTACTTTGAACAAATCGTCACAAATTTCTATTCGTTCGTATTTCGAATCAAATGGCAAACAAATATCGCCTTGGGTATTGATTACGCTCCAGTAATTTCCTTTTTTTACACGGGCAAAGCCTTTATAAAATGGCCATGCAACATCAAACTGAGCATCGGCAATTATTTCTCCATGGATTGTAATGTATCCACAAAGAATGTTGTTTTTTTCGTTTTTCGATTCATATACCGCAATATCTTCAAAAAATGTATAGGAATTCATCTGCTTTTTTTAGCAAATGTAGATGTGTGAGAGGTCAATCTATGTCGTTGGGGGGGCTAATTATTGACGGAAAATCTTAAATTTTATTGCAGAAAAAAATACGTAAAACCACGCATTAAATTAAATAATTTTCATTATATTTGAACGAAATTAATAAACATGGAAGCGCTTTTAAGAAAAATTTCAGAATTAATACATGAACATAATTCAGCGGTCGATTCAACAGGTGAAAGATTTAATATTTTTCAAATAACCGGAGTTAATCATTACGAAGCTATTCACTCTGCAATTTTAGCTGAATTCCTTAACCCAAGGGGAACACATGGTAGTGGCAATATTTTTCTAGAAAAATTTATAAAATGTATACATTTAGATTTTGAATTTGATATTAATAATGCAATAGTTGTAACAGAATATGTTACAACACATGGGCGAATTGATATTTTGATTGAAAGTGAAAAAAAAGCTATTATAATTGAAAATAAAATTTGTGCAAATGATCAGCCAGAACAATTAAAGCGGTATAATGAATTTGCTATAGAAAAATATCAAAAAAATTATTCGATTGTTTATTTGACACTACATGGAGAGTTAGCAAGTGAAGATAGTGGTAAAAATATTATATACAAACCGATTTCATATGTATCAGATATAATTTCTTGGCTAAACGATTGCATGTTTGGATACAATTCACGTGTACAAGAAACAATAAAACAATACATTACTCATATTAAATATTTAACAAATGAAACTATGGATACAAAAATTCAAGATGAATTAGTCAATATGATAATAAAAGAGCCTAATAATATTGAGAGTGTATTTAAAATTGTTGATAATTTTAATAGTATAAGAAAAAAAATTATTGATAATTTAAATATTACAATTTACAAATTATCTGAGCAAGAAAATCTAGTTTTTGAGCCTATAAATAAAAATGGAATTGATGCATTTTTCTTTTTTTCAAAAGAAACATTGCCGAATTATAAAATCAAATTTTATTTTAAAAAGAATCATTTTATAAACTTTTCTATTGATATAGAAGGTGATATAAAAGATCTTAAATTTGAAGATTTCTCATGTAAATATAAAGATTGGAATAGTAGTATTTTCCAAGAAATAGTTTCTGAAAATCATACTCTAGCTGATTTAATAGTTTCTCATGCAAAAACAATTTTCAAACAATTAGAAATGCAAGCAAATAATATTCAATAATTATTATAAAAAATTACCAACGCCATAGATTGACATAGCTACTATATATTTTTGCGAAAAGAGAAGCCGAAAACTTTGAGAGTAGGCA
>MWCJ01000051.1 GCA_002069975.1 Bacteroidetes bacterium ADurb.Bin217
TTCAATTTGAATTTGCCCCTGAAAGTAAACAACTTCAATTATTTTATTGAGTAATCCTTATCCGAAACTCAGGTTATTAACAATATGTAAACTTCTGTATCAGGCATACCGGCTTGCACATCTACAAATTTTATAGATTAATGAAACCTTTTTTGCAAACACAAACTATTGTAACCGATACAAATCCTGTAATTGCGAGTACACATATTGAAGCAACTCGTTTACATAATCTTTAGAAAAATTAAATTGGATACCTGCTTTTGCATAAATTTCGGGGATTGTACAGGTATATCCGGTTTGCAACATTGCTTCGTAATTGAGTAATGTTTGTTGCGGATTTTCTTTATATTGTTTCCACATTGCTATAGCGCCCAACTGAGCTATTCCATATTCTATGTAGTAAAATGGTACTTCGTAAATATGTAATTGTTTTTGCCACGATACTTCACGAACATGTTCCCAACCACTCCAATCTATCATATGAGTTTCGTGTTTACTCATAATACCGAGCCACAATTCTGTTCGTTGCTCCACAGTATGTGTGGGATTTTCGTATAATCTATGCTGAAATTCGTCAACAACCGCTATCCACGATAAAATTGAAAGTATACCTTCGAGTTGACTGATTTTAGCTCTTGTAACATCTTCGGAATTATCGAAAAATGTATACCAGTGTTCCATAGAAATTAATTCCATACTCATAGAAGCCAACTCTGCCACTTCCGATGGTAAACTTTTACTTTCAACAAGGGGCAAATGAGCCGAAAAAAATGAATGTAATGCATGTCCACCTTCGTGCATTATTGTTTCCACATCGCGAATAGTTCCGGCAGCATTCATATAAATAAATGGCATATTACTTTCGTATAACGGATAATTAAATCCTCCGGGAGCTTTGCCTATACGAGAATCTAAATCCATGTATCCTTGCGTATACATAGTTTCTAAATACGTTCCATAGGTAGATTTTATGCTATTAAAACATGCTACCGATTTTTTAATAAACTCATCGACAGATATAAACGGAACCAAAGCAGGCTTATTTCCCGCATCAACTTCGGTATCCCAAGGCTTTAATACTTTGTACCCTAAGCTTGTGCGACGTTGTAATTGTATTTGAGCAACTATTGGTGGCACACACTCCGCTATAGATGCATGAAAATTAAAACAATCTTCTTTGGTATAATCAAATCGTCCTAATTCTTGTAATTTATAATCTCTATAATTTTTATATCCGGCATTTACTGCTATCGTATGACGTTTTTGAATTAATTGCGTCAATAATTCATGCAAAATATCCGCATCTTGTAATCTCCTTTCGGATATAGCTTCGAAAACAGTTTTACGTAATTCTCTATCGGTACTTTTTAAATATACAGCAGCTTGTTGCAATGTTTTTTCTTCGCCGGCTACCATAACTGTCATTTTTGAATTAATAACACCATACTCTTGTTCTTGTTGTTGTAATTCAGCTATTATAGGTACATTAGCTTCGCAAAACAATGATTCTCTGTTTTGTATATCGCGCAATGCTATAGCATATTCCTTTGGTAATTCTCCAATAAAGGGACATGTAAGAATTTTTTTATCAAGATTGTTTGATGCTTTTTGAACTTCTGGTTGAATTTCAGAAACAAACTGTTGAAACGAATGAGCAAGGGTTTCGTCTTGAGTGTTACAATTCATTCGAATATAACGCCAAGCTAATTCTTCCTCGAGTACCGCTTCTAATTCACTCCGTTGCAACATCCACTTTTGGGTTGTAGCAATATCAACCAATTGTATTTGTTGCAATTGGTCAAAATATGGAGCAATTTGTTGCCACGAATCTATATTAAGGCTTGGCGATACAAATGTACGTTTCTGTTTTGCTTGTTCTAAAACCGTATTCATTATTTTTTTACAGGTACCGATTTTTTTTGTGCTGTAGGAGCTTTCATATTTTTGGGTGCTGCAGTATTTGTTTTTACTACTTGCTTTTTAGGAACTTTTGTTACCGATTTTGGTTTATTTTCTTCGGTTTTAGCATCTGTAGTTTTTGAAGCATCCTCTGCTTGTTCTTTTGCTTTTTCTTCAAAATTCAACATTTTCAGAGCATGCAAAATATTGTACCATGTCAATACCTTTTTCATATCCGACACATATACCCTATCCTTATCATAATTTGGCAATATATCTTCGAAATATTCTTTAATATCGTTGTTGCTTGCATTTTTAGAAACCGAACATGCAGCTTTATTTTCAATTTTAGCTATTTTTTCGAGAATTGTTACCAAAGGTATTTCTTCGTCGGTAGTGTAAATTGCAATGTCTTCCAATGCACTTACTTTTGTTGTTTGATACACAGGGATACGTTTTTTTGTATCGAGTGATTCTACTATAATACTTTTTTGATTTTGAGCCACAAGTTTATATAAACCCGGGTACCCTGAAATAGCTAAAATGTCCTTAAGCATATTGTTTCCTTTTAATTTGTTTTATTTAATTCCTCGTTGTTTTTTTATTCTATCAAAGGCTTCGTTTATTTTTTTAAACTTTTCTGTTGCAGATTTCTGCACTTCCTCGCCCATATTGCTTACCTTATCGGGATGATACTTCACTGCCATTTTTTTATAAGCTTTTTTTACTTCCTCATCACTTGCTTCCGATGTAATCTCTAATGCCTGATATGCACTTCCCAAATCATCGTAGAATGTAGCTTTAATTGATTGTGCATCATTCTGCGATATACCCAAATATTTTGCAATATCGGAAATTATTTGCATTTCTGCCTGATCTAATATTGTATCAGACAATGCAATTTTATAAAGAAAATGTAACAATTCCAAACGTGCGGCATATGTCATATTACTTTTGATTTGCGTACATACATCGTACAGAGGTATTTCCTTTTGCAGCACATCACGTAATACTTGTAATAATTCTAAGGTAGCTTGTTCTCCATATGCTTGACGTAAATAGGCTTTTACAAAATCGAGTTCAGCACGTTTTACCGCACCATCGGCTTTCATTACAGCAGCTATCAACACCATCAGACTCAATGCAAAATCGGCAGGAGTAACACGTTGCCCATAAGCAGAACGACCGGATTGAACGGTAACCGATGTGTTATCGAATACCGAACCTATTGCTAATCCTATCAATGCACCAATTGGCCCACCCAATGCAAATCCTGCTGCCGCTCCTATTATCTTTCCTATTTTCGCCATTTATATCTTACATATATTTGTATGTATCTCTATTACTTGAGGAAGTACAAAAGTATTATTATTTTCTATAACAAATAACGATTTTTGCAAACAAATTTGTTCATCGGGTTGCATATTCATTCGCTTTTCTATTTCACTTCGGGTTAACCCATCGCGTTGCATTACTCGTTGAATTCGAGTTTCTTTATCGCACTGCACATATATTACTGCATCAAAATAAGTATACAAGTCGTTTTGAAACATTAGTGCAGACTCCATAAGAATATAAGGTGCAAATATCTTGCGCGACCATGTAAAAAAATCCTCTCGTACCACAGGGTGTATTATTGATTCAATCTTTTGTTTCAGTGCTGAATTCGAAAAAATAGCTTGAGCCATTATGTGTGTTTGTAAAACATCAGACACATATAAATCGGGGCTTATTAAATCGGTAAGATTACGACGAATTGTATCATTTGAATTCATAAGTCGTTTTGCTTCTCTGTCGCTATAATACACAGGAATTCCAAGACATTCAAATACTTTAGAAATAACTGATTTACCGCTTCCTATTCCTCCTGTAATGCCTATACATTTCATGCTATTTGCTTTCAATAATATACCCAACAAATTCAGGTGTTATTTTTACAATCCTGCCCCATTTTGGACGAGCAATAATTTCAATAGGAATTTCGCCTGTTTGTGTATTTTGTTTTGTAAAATCAGCTATTACTTTGAAATCTTGGGGCGAATTTTTTTGAATATGACTCATTCCTGTAAACATAGTTATTTGCACCGAATGATTCATTAAATCTATTAACACAGTGTCGGGGACATGTATCGCTGTAATAGGAATTGTAAATTGTTGCTCGGTAAACTTTTCAATATCAACATTTACAGTTACTACGGTATCGCTTAATTGAACATTCCTTATAGCTTGTAATTGTATTTTTCGTGAAAACGACTGCGATACATCTTGTGCAAAAATTTCGGTTGTATATACGGAATCAATTGTTTGCAATAGTTCTGAAGCTCCATATAGAAACACAGAATCAGGAATAGTGGTTGGATTATGTTGTAATTGATATTGCTGCGAACATTCTATTGAATATCGTGCAACTACCTTTACCTTTTTTTTGTGAATTGGAGCAAACGCAAATTGCACTATTTTAGGAACAACTTTATTTACAGTAATAGAATTGGAAAATACTCCCGATGATTGTATGAGAGGCTGCAAAACAACTCGAAGCAACGAATCATTGTTCGATTGTGTTTGCAATAATTGTTCTATGTGAATATCCACTGTTTTAGACGAATACATATAAAACCGTAATAAGGCATATCCGGTAGCACTTACTTCGGTATTAACGGTATCGGGTGCCGATGTTACAATAGCTTTAGTTTTTGGTATGTGCGTATATTCTATACGAATTGGTATTTGTACGGTATATGTTTTTTGTAGAGCGTTTATTATCCAAAACAATGAAGCAATACAAAAGAATACCCCAAAAATTAAGGTGTTCCTATTGATTTCTTTTTTTACAAAACGAATCAATTTAGCAAATTCCGATACAAATCTCATAGCGTAAAAATAACAAAGGTTGATGAATACACACCAACCTTTGCAAAAAAAAATATTATTTTTTTATTTTTTCTCCATTTGTAATGCTGTAGAATCGGCAACTAATGCTGATTTGTCAATTTTTACTTGAACATCTTTTGCAATTTCTATAATTACAATGTTATTTTCTTTTAATTCAACAACTTTGGCGTAAATACCTCCTAGTGTTACCACAGAGTCGCCTTTTTGTAAACCTTCTCTAAATTTCTTTTGTTCTTTTTGACGTTTCATTTGTGGACGAACCATAAAGAAAAAGAAAATTACCATAATACCTACCAATAGAAATAGATTACCCATTGGATTTTGCCCTGCAGCTGCTTCTAAAACTATACTTCCTACATTCATGTTTTTTATATTTAAATTATTACTAGTTACTTATTTTCTGGTACAGTAATTTTTGCGGTAAACGACAATTGTATTTTACCTTCTTCGGAATTTCCGTAAACCGTTACTGTTTTCGATTGATTTCCGCTACGACCTGCCGAATTAAATTTCACCACTATATTACCCTTTTCACCTGGTTTCACAGCCGTTTCGGTATAATTTGGCGTTGTACAACCACATGATGCTTGCACCGTTTCAATTTTGTAATCGGCAGTACCTGTATTGGTAAAAAAATACGTATGTTCAACAACTTCGCCTTGAGTAATAGTTCCAAAATCAAATTTTGGATTGTCAAACTCAATAGTTGTTCGTGGCAATGAATCGTTTAATACGGTTTCATCTTCTTTAGTTTGATTTGAATTACATGCAGCAAAACTAAGAGCTGCTCCTAATAATACTAATACACTTATTCGTTTCATAGCTGTAATTTTTTTTTATAAATCTAATAAACCTCTTCCTTTTTTTATTATTGTTTTGTCTTCTTGCATTTCTTTAAAAATAGTATGAAGCAATCCGTTAACAAACATATTACTTTTTTCGGTACTATACCATTTTGCCAACTCTATATATTCGTTGAGAGTAGCTTTTAATGGTATTTCAGAAAACTCAACAGCTTCTGTTATAGCCATTTGCAATAATATAACATCAATTTCTGCAACACGTTCTTGCTCCCAATTTTTCAATTTTTTATCTATTATTACATTATAATCGCTCCAATGCTCTATAGTTTTTGTAAATAATATTTTAGAAAAATACGAAATTTCTTCGTCGCGATATTTAGGTAATATTTCACCTCCTCCTGCCACGGTTTCTTTAAACAATTTAATAGTTTTTTCAACTATAGAAATAATATAATCAACTTCATCATTCCAATAAATTGAATGCTCTTCAAGAAAATGATATACATCTTCGGTTTCGGCTATTATTGAGGTACATACTTTACGCACAAATCGTTTATCGTTTTCGTATGATTGTTCATCTGCACTATACGATTCGTATAAAGAAGATTCAATAATAGACTTAAATAATTGTTTAATAAGCGGTTGCTGATGAGCCCACGAAATTTTTTCGTTACGTACTATCGACTGAAATTCTTTATTTTCAGAAATTTGAAGAATTATTCTATTGTTTGCAAACGGCATTAATCGTTGCCATTCTTTTTCGTCTTTTATTATTCGATTTTTTATTTGATCAATTCGAATATGCGCATAATGTTGCAATTCTGGTAATAATTGAATGCACAATAAATACAATTCATATGATTTTTGAATACTGTGTTCAAATTCTTTAAAATGCGTGCTAAATTCTCTCGAATCACTTTTGCGGAAGGAATATACTGACTGTAATGTCTTTATTCGTATTAATCGTCTATTAATCATTGGTAAAAAAACTCTATTTTTTAGACTGCAAATGTAATATATAATTTTTATTTGTAATTCGTAATTCTTAAATATTCTATGGTTTATAGTAAAATAACGTCAACTCGATGTAATTATTTAAGTTCAGATTTTATAAGAATTTGATTATCAAGACACATGTTTGAAAATGAAGCGGGCTACATATACGCACAACTTCAGTATTATTGGTTTAATTCTTTACTCATGCTATGGAATCTTTTTTTTTAGTATTTTAGCACAAAAAAATAATAAACATGAACAAACAAAATATAACAGATTTATTTGGCATTCAATACCCCATTGTTCAAGGTGGTATGGTTTGGTGTAGCGGCTGGAAATTAGCTTCGGCTGTTTCAAATAACGGCGGATTAGGACTGCTTGGTGCAGGAAGTATGCACCCCGACACATTGCTTCACCACATACAATCTATGAAACAAGCAACTTCGAAACCGTGGGGAGTTAATGTACCTTTATTGTACCCACAAATAGATACAATTATTGAATGTATTATTCAAGAACAAGTACCTATTGTATTTACTTCGGCTGGTAGTCCAAAAACTTGGACAGAAACGCTTCAGAAACATGGTATTATAGTGGTGCATGTAGTTTCAAGTACCCTATTTGCACGCAAAAGTGAAGATGCCGGTGTTAATGCAATAGTAGCCGAAGGTTTTGAAGCCGGAGGACATAACGGTAAAGATGAAACAACTACAATGTCATTACTTCCTAAGGTATGCAAGGCGGTGCAGATACCCGTAATTGCTGCCGGAGGCATAGCTACCGGGTCGCAAATGCTTGCCGCTATAGCTATGGGAGCTCAAGGAGTGCAAATAGGCTCTCGATTTGCAGTTTGCGAAGAATCTTCGGCACACGATGCATTTAAAACTTACGTTCACAATGCCAATGAGGGAGACACTATGCTATGTTTAAAAAAACTTGCACCAACTCGCTTACTTAAAAATCAATTTTACACTACCATAGCAAATATGGAACAACAAGGTGCAACAGCTGATGAATTAAGGAATGCATTAGGTAAAGGCAGAGCAAAAAAAGGAATATTTGAAGGAGATGTCATCGAAGGCGAATTAGAAATAGGACAAGTAAGCAGTCTGCTTAACCAACGGGAACATGTAGCCGACATTTTCACTTCAATTATCACAGAATATAATAACACTTTACGCACAATAAATCAACAATTTATATAATGATTACATACGAAACTTTTACGTTACATAACGGTCTCCAATTCATAATAAATATAGATAAAAACACCCCCTTTGTAGCCATTAACACTCTGTACGATGTAGGATCTAAAGACGAATCGCCCGATAAAACAGGCTTTGCTCACTTATTTGAACACTTAATGTTTGGTGGCTCTAAACACATACCGTCGTTCGATACTCCTCTGCAAAAAGTAGGTGGCGAAAACAATGCCTTCACTAATACAGATATTACCAATTATTACATTACTCTCCCCAAAGATAATATAGAAACAGGGTTTTGGTTAGAAAGCGACAGAATGTTAGAATTAGCTTTTTCGCAGAAAAATTTAGACACCCAAAAAAGTGTTGTTATAGAGGAATTTAAACAGCGTTACTTAAACCGTCCATACGGCGACACATGGCTCTTGCTTCGACCTCTTGCATACACCACGCATCCGTATATGTGGCCAACTATTGGAAAAGATATTTCTCATATAGAACAAGCTGTAATAAAAGATGTTACCGATTTTTTTTACAGACACTATGCTCCAAATAATGCAATTATAAGTATATCAGGGAACGTAAGCGTTCGCGAAATTAAAAAATTAGCAAAAAAGTGGTACGAAAACATACCACAACGCGATATTATCCCTCGAAATTTACCAAAAGAACCGGAACAATTGAGCAAACGAACTCTTAGTGTAGAACGAAATGTTCCTGTAGACACAATTTACAAAGTGTTTCATATGTGCAACAGACTACACCCTGATTTTTATACAAGCGATATTATTTCAGATATTTTATCGAACGGAAAATCGGCACGATTGTATACCAATTTGGTGCAAAACCAACGATTGTTTAGCGAAATCAATGCGTATATTACAGGCGAAATTGACGAAGGTTTATTTGTTATTTCGGGTAACATAATGCCCGGCATACGAATGGAACAAGCAGAACAAGCTATATATTCTGAACTAGAAAAACTAACGAATGGTTTTGTGTTTGACTACGAATTACAAAAAGTTACCAATAAAATAGAATCAACAATAATTTTTAGCGAAACAAATGTGCTTAATAAAGCTATGAATCTCGCAAAATTTGCTCATTTAGGAGACGTATCGTACATTCAAAAAGAAATTGAGAATTACACTAAAGTTTCAAGTAAAGATATACAACGTGTAGCAAGTCAATTATTTAAAGAATCAAATGATTCAACTCTTTACTACTACTCAACGCAAAAAAAATAATACAACAAATGAAAGATATACAACGACACCTACCGCCTATCTATAGTGTACTTAAGCCCATACGATTTAAACAACCAAAAAAATATGTATGCCCCAACTCTATTCCAATATTTACAATAGATGCAGGAGATGAAGATATTGCCAAAATTGACTTTATATTCGAAGCCGGCGATTGGTATCAACCGCAAGCTCTTGTTGCATCTTCTGTGGTTGCCTTACTTCAAGAAGGATCAAATCGTTTTACTGCCGAAGAAATTGCCGAAAAACTTGATTTTTTAGGTTCCTATATATACACATCATCATCGAAACATACGGCAAGCATTTCTGTATATTGTTTAAACAAACATTTTGAAGAAACAATTCGAATCATTGAAGATATTATAAAAAATCCGTTGTTTCCCGAAGAAAAAATTAAGACCTATATTCAAAAAAAATATCAGCAATATACTATTGAGGCTCAAAAAGTTGAAGTTATATCCCAAAAAAAGTTTACTTCAATTTTATTTGGCAACAATCACCCCTATGGCATATCTGCCGAACCCGATGACTTTTTACAAATACAACGAGCTACGTGCAAAACTTTTCATAAAGAGTTTTATAATTCAGACAATTGCAAAATTATTGTTGCGGGTAAAGTTCGCAGCATGCATATAGACATTTTAAAGCAATTATTTGGTATAAAACCCTGGAATGTATTAGAAATAATAAGCGAAATACCTACATACATTAGCACGCCAAATACAGACAAAAAACATTATTTTCCTAAAGAACAAGCTGTTCAAAGTGCCATTCGTGTAGGTAAAATGCTTATAAATAAATACAACCCCGACTACCCTGCCTTACAGGTACTTAACACAATTTTAGGCGGATATTTCGGTTCACGACTTATGAGCAATGTTCGAGAAGATAAAGGGTACACTTATGGTATAGGTTCAGGTATTGTATCTCATCGTACAGCAGGCTATTTCGTAATTGCTTCGCAAGTTGGTAAAGATGTTTGCCAAAAGGCTTTAGACGAAGTGTATTTCGAAATTAAACGATTGCGTACCGAAACTATTCCAAACGAAGAACTCGAAACTGTTCGCAATTATATGTTAGCAACCATTGCACGCAATTTCGACGGAGCTTTTGCGTTAAGCGATAGTTTCAAAACTATTTTAGAATATAATCTTACCGGTGATTATTACAAACGGTTTTGGAATGTTGTACGAACTATTCAAGCTTCGGAATTAAAAAATTTAGCAAACACCTATTTAGATGAAGGTTCTATGTATGAAATTATTGCAGGCTAACATAATTACAAAATTAACAGTTTTACTTACTATTGCTTTAAGTTTTTCGAGCAGTTATGCTCAAACTATAGACCCTCCCGACGTTTCGTTTGTATCTATTAATCCCTATTCTAACCAAGTTTCTGTAGCTTGGTACAAAAGTACTTCTGACAATATTGCATTTACTCGTATACATTACATTTACGACGAAACTGGCTTAATAAAAGCAAAAACTATTGTTGACATTCAAGGCAATACCGATGATACGTTGTTGTTTGAAACCGACACCATGGCGGTCTTCCCTTTCGAAGCCAACGAAGTCCCTCTTTCTTTTGCCGTTGACGCCTACTCCCAAAACGGTTCCAACAGCACATCTCTTAGAGAATACCACACTACGATGAACACTAAAATCAGTACCCAAACATGCCCTTCGCAGCTTGAAATTTCGTGGAGTTCCTATATAGGATATGCGGTAACTGTAAATTCATATAAGATAATAGAAGTAGACAATACAGCTTCGGAAATTGTTCTAGAAACAGTGCCGGCAAACCAAAATAAAACAATAATTCCACTTAATTCCCAGAGCTATCGTCGTTTTTTTATTGAAGCTGTTTTTACCGACAGTAAAGGAAATGTAAGAACTTCGCGTTCAAACATGGTAGATATTACATCACCTATATATACATCACCTTCGTATATTCGAGTTCAATCGGTTACAACAACCGAAACAAACTCTATTCAAATACAATTTGATATAGACACTGCCACAAGTTTTACAAAATATCAAGTTCAAAGAAGCAATACTTTAGGAGGATACAGCAAATTAATTGATGTAGAGTTAGATAAGACAGAAATATCGCCATATGAGTTTACTCTTACCAATGGTTTTTCACCTGACACTACTATGTATTATAGACTTGTAGCATTCGACAATTGTAACAATAGCATTGCAACTTCACAATCGGTTCCATTATTTACCTGTAATGCATCTGAAGCTACAGACACCAAACATATTGTAACGTGGAATATGCCAAACATTTGGACAGAAGGAATAGCAACTTACAATATCTATCGTATTACCAATACCAACACCTATGAAATTGGTTCACAAACTAATGCAAATACATTTATTGACGATATTGGTACCGATTACACTATAGGTTCAAAAGTTTGCTATCGCATAGAAGCTATTCAAAATACAAGTAACAATCCATATATTTCGATTTCCAATACTGCTTGTGTTGATAAAACATACAGACTTATCATGCCAAATGCTATAAATCCTACAAGTAGTATTGAAGAAAATAGAATTTGCAAACCAACATATGCATTTATTTCCGGTTCATATGTCTTACAAATTTTCGATAGATACGGAGTTAAAATATTCGAATCAAACGACATAGAGCAAGGATGGAACGGCACATATAAAAATTCATACGTTAATCCGGGCAGCTATCAGTACAAACTTCATGTAGTGCTAACCAATGGTGTTACTATTGATAGAAATGGGAGTATTACTGTAATATTTGGAGATTAATTGTATATTTCACTATTGTCCAATACAACAGTAGAACCTTTACGAGACACATTTTAAGTGCAAAAAATTCTTTCTACCTACATATATTAGTATGGAATAATGCCGTTCGACTATACATATCTAAAAATACCCCATACTTCTATTTTGATAAAATTTATACAACTAATGATAAAATCCTACAATATACCAATGCAACTTTTATTTATATTTGTCATTAATTAAAAAAATCATAATTAAAAAATTATAAAAATAATGCAATACGGACATTTTGACGACGAAAAAAAAGAATATGTAATTACACGTCCCGATACTCCCCGCTCTTGGTGCAACTATTTGGGTGACGTTAATTATGGTGCATTGATTACCAACAATGCCGGAGGTTTTAGTTTTTACAAATCGGCTGCTAATGGTAGATTTATGCGATTTCGTCCCAATACTATTCCTATGGATCAACCGGGAAGATATGTATATGTTCACGATACCGACTCAAAAGATTATTGGAGTACCGCATGGCAGCCTGTTGCAAAACCTCACGATAGCTATAAAACAAAAACTCGTCATGGTTCTGCCTATACAATTATAGAATCGGAGTATTCTCATATTGCTACAGAAACTAAATTTTTTGTACCACTTGGTAAAACTTACGAATGTTGGAGTATAAAAATAACCAATAATGATACAAAAACACGTAATCTACGGTTTTTTACATATGTTGAATATGCTACACATTGGAGTTTGTATCAAGATATTATAAATTTACAATATTCGCAATACATTGTAAGAATGTCGTACCACAACGGCATTATAAATCATGCTTCAAATCCCTATTTACCTGTTGTAAAAGAGAACTTTAATGTAGAACAATCACGTCACACATTTTTAGGTTTGGTTGGAGCAGAAGTTAGTGGTTTCGATACCGATAGAGATGCTTTTATTGGAAAATATCGTTCGTATAATAATCCTATTGTTGTAGAACAAGGTGCGTGTAAAGGAACTATTGCCGAAGGCGACAATGGCTGTGGAACATTGCAGTGGGATATTTCGTTAGCTCCCGGCGAATCTAAAGAAGTGGTGGTAATTATGGGGATAGGTCAAGCATTCGACGAAGGACTTACCGCACAAAAAGAAATTGCAAATCCTGCAATAGCCGAAGCTGAATTCCAAAAATTGGTAGCACATTGGCACAATCGAATTCAAGGTATGACAGTTTCGACACCCGATGCCGAAATGAATTCACAATTAAATATGTGGAGTCCATTTAACTGTCTTATGACATTTGCATGGAGCCGAGCTGCTTCTATCGTATATAGTGGTGAACGCGATGGTCTAGGGTATCGCGATACGGTGCAAGATATGCTTGGTGTATTACATGTAATACCTCACGAAGTAACAGCTCGTTTAGAACTTATGATTACCGGTCAAGAATCCAATGGAGGTGCTATGCCGGTAGTAAAACCATTTGATCACAATCCCGGAAAAATGCCTAAAACACCAGACCATGAATACCGTAGCGACGATTGCATGTGGTTATTCAATGCTGTTCCAGCGTATGTTAAAGAAACGGGTGATTTAGCTTTTTACGATAAAGTATTACCATACTCCGACAAAGGAGAATCAAGTGTTTTAGGGCATTTACGACGAGCTATAGAATTTAATTTGGAACGCACAGGAGCTCACAATTTACCACTAGGACTTGCTGCCGACTGGAATGATTGCTTAGTTTTAGGCGAAAAAGGTGAAACCGTATTTGTAGCATTTCAATTACGATACGCATTAAAAACGTATATAGAAATTTGTACGATGAAAAACCTTGCACCCGAAATCCAATGGGCTCAGCACGAATTATCAAAACTCGATGCAAATATTGAAAAACATGCTTGGGACGGCGAATGGTTTATTCGTGCTTATAACGAAAAAGGTGAAACATACGGCTCAAAAAACAACGAAGAAGGTTCAGTTTGGTTAAACCCGCAAACATGGTCGGTATTTTCGGAATACGCAACAGGAGAACGCGCTAATACGGTTCTAAATATTGTAAACAAACGATTGGCAACAGAATATGGTGTTATGATAATTGATCCACCGTATGTAAAAACAGATTTAGCAGCCATTAAAGCTCCCCTATTTAATGCCGGAATGAAAGAAAATGGTGCAATTTTTCAACACACACAAGGGTGGGCTGTAATTGCCGAAACTATGCGTGGAAATGGAAAAACTGCATACGAATATTACCGTGCAAGCATGCCGGCAGCATACAACACAAAAGCAGAAATTCGTGAAATTGAACCATATGTATATGCACAATCAACAAATAGTAAATCAAGTTCTCGATTTGGAGCATCTCGACTCAGTTGGTTAACCGGTGCTGCCACATGGGCTTATTATGCAGCTACGCAATATATTTTAGGAATTCAACCCGACTACAATGGTTTAATTATTAACCCTTGTGTGCCTGCCGATTGGAAAGAATTTAGCGTTACTCGTAGGTTTAGAGGCAACAATATAATCATTCGGTTTTCGAATCCACATGGTGTACAAAAAGGTGTGCAATCAATAATAGCAAATGGCGAGCATATTTCCGGAAATTGTATACCGATTGAAAAATTACAAGATCATACAATAGTAGAAGTTATAATGGGATAATACATGAATATATTATCATGCCCAATCATATACACGTAATTTTGGAAATTGTACCGACCGTAGGGGCGCCCCTTGTGGTCGCCCTTGATAATAAAAACATGAATCCCCATGATAATAAAAATATAGATGTTTTTGATAATAAAAACGTGGTTGCCCATAATAAAACAAACACGGATGCCCCTAAAAACATTTTCACCCAAAATCAAAAATGTAATCAACAACAATTAGGACAATCAAAACCGCACCAATTAGGGCAACCACATATAAAACAATTAGGGCAACCACAAGGGATTGCCCCTACAATTACAATTGGTAATATTATTGGGGCATTTAAATCCATAACAACACATGAATATATTCGCGGTGTTACAAATAACCATTGGAAACCGTATTATGGAATATATTATTCAGAACCCTAACAGATGGAAGGATGATAGGTTTTATCTTTAAACCCAAATTACGTAATTACACACGAAACAGTGCTGCTAAACAATACTATAGAAATGTCGGAGGCAGAGCCTCCTTGGAACTGCGAACTGCAAAGATTTTTGTTCGTTATAACTGCGGACGGCGGCGGAGCCGACCGTGTAACTCCGACAGTCTAACATACCTTAAGCAAACTGCTCATTGTATGCTACACACTAATAAAATCAGGCTTTCCGAATATGAGTTAATCTCGCTTCAGCGGAGAAGTTTAGCGTAGAGATGGCGGTAGATGGTCAGTCCTGTGTTAGATTTCATTTAATAATTTATTTTTATAATCTTTTGTTGTTTTGATGTCAAAATCAATTCCTCTATTTTTTAAAAATGATAAAAGTTTAATATTTTCAGATAAATTTATACTTACAAATCTGAAATAGAAATAATTAATGAAATTATTCCAATTTGTTTTTTTTAATTGAATATAAAAAATAGGAAACCCATTAATTGGAAATTCATATTTTATTTTTATAACATTATCATATTTAATTATAATTTCTTTCCAAAGAAATTTTACTAAAATATAATCTTCATAAAAATAAAAAATTCTTATACTCATTACAAATAAAATGAAATGAATAGGAATCAATATGTAATTTAAAAAATCAAATTTTATAATAGAAAATATAACATATAAAACTATTACAAAAATTGAACGTGTTAAAAACAGAACATATACATAATCTGATTTAAAAATCTTATTCATAAACTTACTTTTTCTTTACAATTTCTGAAGCTTGCGAAACAGAATTATTAACAGCTCCTACATAATCATTAACAGCAGACATCGAGCTCATTCCTGTATAAGTTCCTTTTGTTGTCATCGAAATCCCACTTTGAAGACCGGTTCCAAAACTAACAATTGTTTTAGAATAAGAAATTACATTATTAAAAGTTCCTGTTGAATTATTTTGTAAAAATGAACCATTACCATTGTTAACAACTCCTAATATATCATCTGTACTATTTAAAAGACTTAACCCTCCGTATAATAAAGAACCTCCTTCTAATAATGCACCAGTTCCAGTGATTATACCTACAACTGCCAAACCAACCGTAACATCCTTTTTAGTAATAGTTCCTGGTGATCTGTAATCATGACCTTCCAAACTTTTTTCAAATCTCGAACAATCATAACAAATATTAGAACTTTTAGTTGGAGTAATAGGTTTATTTTTATTAAGAGTTATTGCATTGTTTGTAGCGGTTTTACTATTTGCTTGTTGAATTTGTGAAGGTTTTGGTGTAATAACAGCAGGTTCGAGAACTGAAGTATTGGAAATTCCTATTGTATAATCAATTTGATTTAAGATAATATTATTAGATTGTGGTAAATCATAATTAACATTAAAATTTTCAAATGTATATGTCATATTGGTAATTTCATCAGTATAAGTTGTTTGATTAATTACTTCAACTTCCAACCCCTCCAACTCAACACCATCAATTACCCGATTCTCACTAAATGCATATGGACTATTATAAGGATACTTAGCAGCTAATGGGTCAATAGCAAAAAAGCGTCCTAAACGATTATCAGATATACGATATTTAAAGAAAGATGCGTTGCCTGCACCATACAACTCGTTTTCAGCCTCTTGCCCTTGAAACGCAAACTTATACCCGTTACTCCCTTTTAAAAAATTGTATGTGAATATGATATGCATTTTTTGTTCAAAATTTAGGTATATCAAATATACTCATTTTTTTATAAACCGGTATACTCTCCAAAACAAATATATTATACACTTTATAAAAAAACCACAAAAAAAAATTGACGCAGAATTATTTATTTCTTCTTTTTCTTTTGGCATTGCCCCAAAAGAAACAAAAAGTCTAGGCTACAAGAATGCACCTTCCCGCTCAAGCTCAAAATTAAGAAACATTATGAAACCACGTGACTAAAGCAGCTTTCAAAATGTTTCTAAGTTTTGAGCTTTCCGCCCACACACGCATACTCGTAGCCTCTGAAGATATCCCGAAGCTTATTTCAAAATACAAAACCTGTCAGTGTGCGTAGCTCCTGACAGCGTTTATCTTTCAAAATATCATTGTTACGTAATTTACAAAAAATGGACGCAAGCCTCAAACCCAATACAGTATTGAATTGTGGCGTCCACTGGTGGTTTAGGGGGAAATGGACGCTAAGGTATTTTTCTAATTTTCAAAATATGGGGTAAAACCTTTGTATGTATTACTATTGTTGGAATAGAGAGGCTTTTAGAGGTTTTTTGACACATGCCATTTTTGGTGCGATTACATGGGTAAAACCAAAAATATAAAGCAAACTGTATGAACTACAGCTGGGAAAATTAATATTTAATACGGGCATTTTTCAGGATCTTGTCTATTATCCCAAAATGATAAGAGAATAATTTCTTTTTCTTTAAGATTTACAAGATAAAACATACTATTATGTTTTGTAATCAAGGCTTTGCAAATATTCTTTTGTTTTGTGGATTTTACATACAGATAAGGATTATTTTGTATTGCTTGTAAAACAGATTCTGTTTTAAATATAAAACTCTCAATTTCTTTAATACTCCAATGTAATTCTAAATATTCAAGAATTTTACCGTATTGCTCCTGAGCTTCTCTTGTCCAGGTTATTTTCATAGTTGAATACCGTATGTATCTTTAAACTGTTTCATAACAATATCATGAGGAACTGTTTCTCCGTTTTTTGCTTGTTTTTTTGCTTTTACAATGGATTTTTGAATAGAATCAGGTATCTCATCCCACCAATCAGTTTTTACTTCTTTATTTAAAAACGCACTGAGTTTTTCCAAAAGCGATGGAGTTTCAATATTAAGTATCTGCTGAACCAACTCTATTTTTTTTGCTTGTAAATTCATGACTTACAGAATATAATTTTATACAAATATACTATTAAAAAACTTATTTTTTAAAATTTAGGTATATCAAATATACTCATTTTTTTATAAACTGGTATACTCTCCAAAACAAATACTATATATACCCTATAAAAACCACAAAAAAAATGGACGCAAGCATCAAACCCAATACAGTATTGAATTCTGGCGTCCACTGGTGGTTTTTTGGAAAATGGACGCTAAGGGTAGCGTCATCAGATGAATTAACTTATAATATATTTTAAGTCGCTATATTACAACGAATTACATGCGAAATGTATTAAATAAAATATTTGCATTTTTATAATAAAATACTAGTTGTACTATGGTATTTTTTGTGTTTCATTATAAAATGAGCAAATGTTCGATGAAGGAAAAAGAACCGTGCGTTTTGTAGAAGGAATTATTTATTGTTGATTTGCCAAAAACCTCCATTTGTAGGACCTATTCTTTGTATTTTACCTATTTTTTTTAGTTTTTTTATCATTAGTAACCGAGAAAAAATAAAAATAACAGATTAGGTCGATAGTCACTAACCTAATCTGTATTTTAGCTGT
>MWCJ01000052.1 GCA_002069975.1 Bacteroidetes bacterium ADurb.Bin217
AGCTATAAATATACAAAACAATGACTTATTTACCAAATTTTATTAGCATTTTCTTATCCGAAACTCAGGTTAATAGTAATCCTTATTGTAATTCTCATAGTTTGTGTAGTTTTAGAAACAGTACAAACTTATGTAAAACAAGAATTAAAAAACAAAATAGATAGTAATTTAAAAAAACAATTTTACTACATTTGTGAAGAACATTAAAATTACAATTTTTCATGCAAATTAAAGCAGTTATAATAGGAGCGGGGAATGTAGGGACGCATTTAGCAATTGCACTCAAAAACGAAGGTGTGCAGATTCTGCAAATTGTAAGTAAAACCATGAAGTCTGCAGTAGAATTAGCATCGCGTATGGAATGTTCTTTTACTACCGATTTGCAGGATATAAATTTACAAGCCGATATATATATAGTTTGTGTAACAGATAATGCAATAATTCCCGTATTACGACAGTTGCAAATAGGAAATAAATTTATAGTTCACACATCGGGAAGTATGGGAATAGATGTATTTTACGATTTAGCTCAAAATTACGGTGTTGTATATCCCATGCAAACCTTTTCTAAATTTAAGGATATTAATTATGCCGAAATACCTATATTTATTGAGGCAAATAGTCCTGAAAATCAGCAAATGCTTTTTAATTTTGTAAAAAAAATTAGTCCTCATGTACAAGTTATAAATTCTCAACAACGTTGTATGCTGCATATATGTGCTGTATTTGCTAATAATTTTACAAATCACATGTGTACTATAGCAGAAATGCTTATGAAGGAACATCAATTGAAATTTGAGACATTTAAACCATTACTTCGTGAAACATTTGAAAAAATCACAAAATATTCTCCTTCAATTTCTCAAACAGGGCCAGCTATGCGTAACGATTTACATGTAGTGCAAAAACATATTGATTTATTGGCTCAGTTTCCGAGTATACAAGAGATATACACTCATATAAGTAATAATATAATTGAAATGCACAAAAAAGAAGAATAAAATGGGTATGTTTAAAGATAAATTAAAACACGTTAAAGCCTTTATTTTCGATGTTGATGGTGTGTTTACCAATGGGTTTATATTTGTTGCTGCCGACGGAAAACAGACCCGTTCTATGAATGTGAAAGATGGATACGCTGTGCATTTTGCCGTTAAAAAAGGATTTCCAATAGGTGTAATTTCAGGTGGTAAATGCAATTCTATTATACACAGATTTAATGATTTAGGTGTAAATGATGTGTATTTATCATCGCATGATAAAATGGTAGATTATGATAATTTTTTAACTAAATATAATTTACAAGATAAAGATATATTCTATATAGGTGATGATTTACCTGACTATAATGTTATGAAACGTTCCGGTTTGTGTGCTTGCCCTGCCGATGCAGCTCATGAAATACAATTAATAAGTAATTATATATCATCAAAACCGGGTGGACATGGTTGTGTACGCGAAATAATTGAACAAACATTGCGAGCTCAAAATAAATGGATGGATACAGATGCTTTTGTGTGGTAATAAAAATTTAATTGTATGAAATTATTATATCATGTATTACAACTAATTCGCTATAAAAATTTAGCTATTATTATAGCTACTATGTTTGTAATTCGCTATGGATTGCTATTACCCATGTTGCAACATGATTATGCAATATTGCAAGTAGATTTAGAATTGCAACTTTCATTTTTTAATTTTATTATGCTTGTGCTTGCTACGGTAAGCTTATCGGCTTCGGGGTATATTATAAACGATTATTTCGATGTAAATGCCGATATGATGAACAAGCCCGATAAGGTAATAATGGGGAAATATATACATCGTAGATTTGCTATGTTTTTGCATTGGGCGTTCAATATTATAGGTATAGTGTGTGGTGGAATAGTTTCGTTTGCTATTGGATTCCCACATTTTGTTATGATTTTTGTGTTTGTTGCCGGATTATTATGGTTTTATTCTACAAGCTTTAGTAAAGAACCATTGTTAGGAAATGTAATTATAGCAATCCTAGTTGGATTAGTTCCTCTTATAGTAGCTATATACGAATTGTTGCCACTTAATTTTATGTATAAGCATATTTTAAATAATATGTATGTAAGTTTCGAAGGTATGTTGTTTTGGAGTTTAGGGTATTCATTGTTTGCATTTTTGCTTACACTTATTCGCGAAATGGTTAAAGACATAGAAGATTTAGAGGGAGATGCTGCATATGGAAGAAATACGTTACCCATAGCATTTGGAATTAGCACCGCAAAATACATTACCGCAAGTATATTTGTGGTTACTATAGGGGCGTTAGTTTTTGTATTGTTTGCGTATTTGCATACGGGGTATGCTCAATTCTACATGGCTATTGGTATATTATTGCCTTTGGTTGTAACACTTATTTTATTTCTTATTTCATCGTCTGCACAAGCCTATCATAGGGTTAGTTCGTACCTTAAAATAATAATGTTGTTAGGATTGTTGTATGTTGTGAGTAAAAATCTTTTATTTTAGTAATGAATAGATTACAACAAAAATTATTACCATATACAGTTATATTAGGTTCTCAATCGCCTCGTCGCAAATTATTGTTGAGTGGGTTAGATATTAGATTTGATGTGGTAGTTCTCGATACCGACGAATCGTACCCCAATACTATTGAATTGAATAACGTGCCGGAATATATTGCCGAAAAAAAATTCAATGCGTTTGTGCCACATATGAAATCTTCTGATTTTGTTATTACTGCCGATACCATTGTATTACATAATAACAATATTTTACAAAAACCTGTTGATGAGCAAGATGCAATTAGAATACTGCACACATTATCGGGGAGTAGTCATACCGTTATTACCGGTGTGTGTTATGGAACAACGCAGCGGGCATATACGTTTTCGTCGCAAAGCATAGTTCATGTTGCTCAATTATCTGCACAAGATATAGAATATTATGTGCATACATACAATCCTATGGATAAAGCAGGAGCGTACGGCGTGCAAGAATGGATTGGGTATATAGGAATACAAGGCATTGAAGGTTCGTATTTTAATGTTATGGGACTCCCGGTGCAAGTGTTATATCAAAAATTGTTGGAATATGAGGTATAAATTTCTATTAGGAATTATACTGTTTTATGCGGTTTCTATTCGTGCTCATGAGGGTATGTGGTTACCGTATCTTATTGAACAACAAATTTTTCCGGCAATGCAACAAGCCGGATGTAAAATTACTCCCGAACAAATTTATAGTGCAAATAAGGCTTCGTTAGCTCATGCAATTGTTCGCATAGGAAATGGTTGCAGTGGTGGTTTTTTGTCTAGCAATGGTTTAGTAATTACAAATCATCATTGTGTGCAATATTTTATTTCGCAATTGAGCAATACAAATAATAATTTTTTACAGCAAGGTTTTTGGGCACATTCACTCCAGCAAGAAATGCAGATACACGGACTTAAAGTTTCGGTAATGTTAGAAATACAAGATGTAACCGATAGTATAGTAAAACCCGAAGATGCACATATTGCTCATGCTCAGTTACAAGATTTACGTAAAGAACGAATAAAAAAAGTAGGGGATGCAATAAAATTGCGTTATGCAAAGTCAGATTATAGTATTGAGCCTATTTGGGGTGGCAATCAGTATATTATGTTTGTGTATCGTTTATATTCCGATATACGATTTGTAGGGTTTCCTCCTTTACATATGGCTTCGTTTGGTGGCGATGTAGATAATTGGGAATGGCCACGACATAGTGCCGATTTTGCATTGTTGCGTATATATGCAGATAGTGCGGGTTTGCCAAGTGCAGATAAACAAGTAAATATTCCTCTGAAACCACAAAAAAGTTTGAAAATAGATGCACGTGGTGTAAAAACGGGAGACTATACTATGGTTATGGGCTATCCTGCAAGTACTATGAATTATGCATCATCTACCGAAATAGAATCTACATATAGGTATCTCAATCCTATGCAAATTCAATTACGAGGATTGCGGTTAGATCCAATCAAAAATTACATGAGTGAATCTCCGCAAGCGTATACACAGTATTATTCACAATATGAAAAATTGAATAATTATTATAAAAAATGGCAGGGCGAACAATTTGGTATTGCCAAGTCAAATCCTATAGAACGAGCTCGGCAGTTTGAATATGAATTACAGAAATGGATTTTACAAGATACAATTCGCTCAAATTCATATGGTTCCTTACTTTCTGAGTATAGAACAGCATATGTTAGATATTTTAATACATATTATGCTTTAATGGCATATGTAGAAAGTTATTGGAAAATGGACTTTTTTGTACTTGGCGAACGGTTTATGCAGTTATACGATGATACCGAAAAAGCAATGAAATCAATACAAAAGCATTGCGATATTTATTATAATACAAAAAATATCCGGGTCGAAAAACAATCGTTTCCAATGGTTATGAAGGCTTTGGATACATTAATTGCAACTCATTATTTACCCAAAGAATATGCAGCAATGACTGTTTCGCAGCGACAGACATATATTCAAACTATAGTAACCGAGAGTGTGTTGTTTAATATTGATAGTAAAGATGCATTTTTGAAAAAAGTATATACACCAAAGCATAATTTTAAACTTTCTAAATTACATACATTGCTTGATTCCGATCCCGGAATATTGTTTGTGAAACAAACAATGAAACACATAAGTAATACATTATATAAAGATTATATACATGCTGCTGCGGAATTAGACAGTATACAATCGTTGTATTATTCTTGTTTATTTTTGTATAAGGGGAGCGAATTATATGCAGATGCAAATAGTTCGATGCGAGTAAGTTTTGGTAATGTGCTGCCATACAAAACAGCTGACGCAATTAATTACGCTGCACAATCAACTGCTGCGGGAATTCCTCAAAAGTGGCAAAGTGGTATTGTAGATTATTCATATAATGCCCGACTCGATAGTTTATTACAGCACAAACACTATGGTTCATATTCTACCGATACATTATTTGTAAATTTTGCGGCAAGTAATCATACATCGGGTGGAAATTCAGGAAGTCCGGTACTCAATGCATATGGAAATTGTATTGGGGTAAATTTCGACCGTAACAAAGAAGGAACTATGAGTGATATATATTTTGACGAGCGTTTTTGCAGAAATATTTCGGTAGATATTCGATATATTTTATTTTGTATAGAAATGTACGGACAATCGACCAATATACTACAAGAATTAGAATTTGTTTCACCTATTAAATAATAAGATTATGAGCGTTAATTTAAATACACATGCAACCACCAATAGATTATTGGTTTTAATAGCAGTTCCACTCATTTTTTATTTATTTAAAATTCTGAATTTTATTTTTGTTCCTCTATTCGGGGCTTTATTAGTTGCTTTATTGTTTTTGCCAATGATGCGATGGTTTTCTAAAAAAAATGTTAATCCCATAGCGTCTATTTCAATTATTATTTCATTTATATCGCTTTTAGTTTTATTTGTGTTTTTATTAATTCGTCTCAGTGCTCAAGAAATATTAAGTGTTGATGCTGCCTTTTGGGACTCTATTATGGTAAATTTAAACAGGGTGTTGATTCCCGTAATGGAAATACTTGGAATTGAGAAAATGGCTGGCGAAGATAACGTGAGTTCTATACTCCATAGCGAAGCTCTTGTAGGGTTTGTTTCTGGTAAAATAGGTGCTATTTTAGCTATGATTCGTCAAACTACAGTAATGTTACTAATGGCCGTTTTCTTTTTTATTCTTCTTATGGCAGGGTCTATAAACGTTCAGAAAGTAATGGAAAATACTATTTTAAAAAAACGAATTCCATCAATGAAAACGTTTGTAATTTTAGAAAAAAGTATTGTGAAATTCATTGTTGTGAAATTTTTCATTAGTCTTGCTACCGGTATTTCTTTTAGTATTGCATGTTTAGCGTTTGATGTACCTTTTCCAATATTTTGGGGAACTATGGCATTTTTATTAAATTTTATACAAATGGTTGGATCTATTGTTATTACTGGAGTGTTGGCAATTTTTGGAATTGCATTGTTACCTCCCGGAGTTGCTGTTATTGTATTTGTGTTTGTAATTATTGGTATTCAAATCTTATTTGGTAGTATTTTGGAGCCTATATTTATGGGTAAAACATTTTCTATCAACACTATAACGATTTTAATAATGATTCTACTCTGGGGATATATTTGGGGCGTTCCCGGATTGATTTTTTCAGTTCCAATTACAGTAGCTATTAAGACTATTTTGGAGCAATTTCCAAAATCTCGTATTATAGCTCAAATTATGTCATAATTTTTTTATCATGAATTCAGTACTTGTATCTCGTATTGCACACGAAGTTTCTGTGCCCGAATGGAGCGTGCATAACAGTTGGCAATTGTTTAGCGAAGGTGCCACCATTCCTTTTGTGGCTCGATATAGAAAGGAACGTACCGGTAGTCTAGACGAAGTACAATTAGAACACATTAAAAATCTAATAGAATATTACGAAACTCTCGAAAAACGAAAGGAAACAATCTGTAAAACAATTCAAGAACAAGGACTTTTAGATACTGAATTAGAAAAATTAATTCGGAGTTGTTACAATTCTGTTGAACTTGAAGATATATATTTACCATATAAACCAAAGAAAAAAACACGTGCTTCTGAAGCACGTGCAAAAGGTTTAGAACCATTAGCTCGCGATATTTTTTTACAAAAACAAGGCTCCATAAATTATCTTGTTGAAGATGTCGTAAAACAAACAGGATTACTACGCGACGATGTGTTGCAAGGTGCCAGAGATATTATTGCCGAGTGGATAAGCGAGCATGCACAGGTGCGGAAACAATTACGATATATGTTTTCCAAACAAGCTATACTTGCAAGTAAAGTAGTAAAAAGTAAAGAAGCCGATGCTCAAAAATATTCGCAGTATTTTAGTTTTCAAGAACAAGCTGCAAAATCGCCTTCGCATCGTATTTTAGCAATGATGCGTGGTGAAAACGAGGGTTTTTTAAGGCTATCTATATCTATTCCAGAAGAAATAGCATGTAAAGCTATTCATTCAATTGTTTTGCGTGGATATAACGAACGTGCTGAACAAGTAAAGCAAGCTATTGAAGATGCATACAAAAGATTGCTTGCTCCTTCGCTCGAAAAAGAATTGTATAGTGAACTTAAAACTAAAGCTGATGCTGAAGCTATACATGTATTTGCTGAAAACTTGCGACAATTATTGCTTTTGCCACCTTTGGGGCAAATGAGAATTTTAGCTATTGATCCTGGATTTAGAACTGGTTGTAAATTAGTATGTTTAAACGAACAGGGTGATTTATTGCATAATGAAACCATTTATCCTCACGCGCCTCAAAATGATTCCGCCAAAGCGATGAATAAAATTGTACAATTGGTACAAACGTATAATATTCAAGCTATTTCTATAGGTAATGGTACTGCCGGTCGCGAAACTGAACAATTAATAGCTCGTATTCGGTTTCCAAAAGATATTCAGGTGTTTGTTGTAAATGAAGCCGGAGCCTCGGTGTATTCTGCCTCTAAAGTTGCTCGTGATGAATTTCCGCAATTCGATGTTACCGTTCGTGGTGCCGTTTCTATTGGCAGACGTTTGATGGATCCATTAGCAGAATTGGTTAAAATAGATCCAAAATCAATAGGAGTAGGGCAGTATCAGCATGATGTAAACCAACAAGAATTGCAAAAAAAATTGGATTTTGTAGTTGAAAGTTGTGTTAATTTGGTTGGAGTAGAGTTAAACACTGCGAGCAAACATTTACTCTCGTATGTGTCTGGGATAGGACCGGTAGTAGCCGAAAATATTGTAGAATATCGCAAACAATTTGGAGCTTTTGTTTCGAGAACGGAGCTGTTGAAGGTGCCTAAAATGGGAAAAAAAACCTTTGAACAATGTGCGGGATTTTTACGGATACAAAATGGTACCCATCCACTCGATAATTCTGCAGTTCACCCCGAACGCTATACTCTTGTTGAGAAAATGGCAAAAGATGTAAATGCGAATGTGGGTGATTTGTTAGCAAATAAAGCTATTCGCGATTTGGTGCGGGTAGAAATGTACATAAGCGATGAAGTAGGCGAACCTACTCTGAAAGATATTTTGCACGAGTTGGAAAAACCCGGTAGAGATCCTCGTAAAAAACTAAAAACGTTTGCATTCGATACTGCTCTTAAAACCATAGATGATGTAGTTATTGGATCTATTTATCCCGCAATTGTAACCAATATTACCAATTTTGGAGCATTTGTCGATATAGGTATTAAACAAAACGGACTGGTTCATATTTCGCAAGTTTGTAAGGAATTTATTACAAACCCTGCCGATGTGTTAACACTGAATCAACACGTAATGGTTAAAGTGTTGGAAGTTGATACAGAACGTAAGCGACTACAGTTGTCTATTAAAGATGCTCAATAATATGATTCCTTATGTAGACATACATACTCATATAGTTCAAAAAACTAATGATATTTTTATATATAATTGTTCAGATTTTCATGAAATCAAATCTATACTATCAAATTGTTCTATTGGTATTCATCCCTGGAATATACAATCTAAAGAACAAATTGATGATTGGTGTGAGTTGTTTGAACAAACAATATTTCATAAATCTATTTTGTGTATAGGTGAATGCGGATTAGATAAAACAAAGCCTCAAACATTTGAATTGCAGCTTTATGCGTGCATGAAACAATTTAAGTTAGCTCAAAAATATCATATGCCTGTTATTGTTCATTGCGTGAGAGCCTATTATGATATTATTTCGTTGTACAAAAATGTAAAGTGTACGTTTCCTTTAGTGTTTCATAAATTTTCCGGAAATCAACATGTTGTTCAAGCATTGCTTGCGTATCCTATGTATATGTCGTTTGGTTGCGAAATATGTTTTCGTCCTTTCCCCGAATTTTATAAAGATATTCCTGTGCAAAGAGTTTTTGCTGAAACTGATAATAACACACAAATACCTATAGCTGAAGTGTATAGTTGCTTGTCGAGAGCCTTGAATATTGATGTAGAAATCCTAAAAAATCAAATCTTTAAAAACTACAAGGTTTTTATACAACCTTGTAATTCATAATACCATACATGTTATTTACATTGTAAAATATACTCTTGATACGTTTTTGCAAATGTTTCCATAGCTTTTGTATCTTTTGAGTATTTAGATTCAATTTCTTTATTTATTTTATTAGCTTCTTCTTCAATTTCTTCTAATTGTTTTAGTACTAAAGAGTCAGTTAAATCTTTTGCCTGCGTTACAATTGTATTTTGTTTACAAAAAAGCTCCGCCATTTTTTGAGCATCTTGTTTTGCATCGGAATTAGTGCACGCAACAAACATACTTGCTGCTGCAATGGTGTATACAAATAGTTTCATGTTATTTGGGTTTAATAGTTATGTATTTAATTTTTGTAATGCTTCTAATACAGCTTCGTACGTGTGTTTATTGATGTCAAAATAGTTCTGAAAATTCATGCCTTCTGTATAATTTGGAATACCAATAGCCGAATACAATATACCTCCCCATCGAGGGATTAAATCGGTTAGATGACTCAAAACTTGTTTAGCTCCACCAGCTCCGGGTGTTACTGCGAATAATACAACAGGTTTTTGTTGAAATAGTTTTTTTTCAATTCGCGATATCCAATCTATTGTATTTTTAAAATGAGCCGGAATACTTCCATTGTGTTCGGGACAAGCAATAATAAATGCATCGTGCGACGAAAATAATGAATGTAATGCAACTATTGCTGATGGTTTACCCGATTTTTGCTCTAAATCGGGACTATAAATCGGTGATGGGAAATATCGTAAATCAATAACCGTAGCTTCATGATTTGGTATATGTAGCGAAACGAATTCGATAAATGCTTGGTTTATTGACTCCGAACTGTTACTTCCCGAAAATAATAAAATCTTCATAATCTACTGTGTATATTGCCGTAATGTTTCTATAAGCAATACATTTTCTTTTGGAGTACCTATTGTAATTCGTAAGGAATCGTTGCATAATGCAATTTTAGATCTGTCGCGAACTATAATTCCTTTTGTAACTAAATAATTATATATATCGTGAGCATTTGCAATTTTAACTAATATAAAATTAGCATCGCTTCTGTATACTTTTTGAACTCCGTCAATTGTTTGTATTACTTCAATCAATTTGTCGCGTTCGGCAAGTATTTCTTTCACCATTATATCTTTTTTCGATATATCACCAGTTAATACACTCAATGCATAACTTTGAACTAATCCGCTGATATTGTAGGGAAGCTTTATTTTGTTCAAAACGGAAATAATTTCTGGAGAAGCAAACAACATTCCCAATCGTATGTTAGCTAATCCCCACGCCTTTGAAAAGGTTTGTAAAACTACTAAATTGGGGTACGTATGCAACGATGCTAACCACGATGGTTCTGATGCAAAATCTATATATGCTTCGTCTATTACAACCAATCGATTGCTTTTTTCAATAATTTCTTGTATATCATGTTTTTGCAAAACATTTGCGGTGGGATTATTTGGAGAGCATATCCAAATAATTTTAGTATTATCATCAATATTTGCAAGTATATTTGGAACATCTAATTCGTATTCAGATGTTAGAGGAACTTCTTTACACTTCACATCGTTAGTGTCGGCTGAAACTTTATACATTCCATAGGTTGGGGGACAAAGTATAGTATTGTCGATTCCAGGATTACAAAAAGCGGTGTAGAGTAAGTCAATACCTTCGTCGCTGCCATTTCCTAAAAATATATGTTGTGCCGATATATTCTTAATTCCTGCAATAACTTGTTTTAAATCTGTTTGGTAAGGGTCTGGATATCTATTATATGCATTGCCGTCTATTGATCCATATGGATTCTCATTGGCATCTAAATTTACCAAAGCTATCCCCGAGTATTCATCGCGTGCAGTAGAGTAGGGTTTTATTTGTTTAATATTGGAACGTAGAATATTTGAAATTGAAAAATTCGAGCTCATAATTATGAATAGATAATGTGTTGAATATTATAAAGAATTTAAGCGAACGCGTACAGCATGTTTATGTGCATCAAGCATTTCGGCACTTGCCATAGTTTCTATAATTGGTCCTAATGTCTGTAATCCTTCTTGAGTAATTTCCTGAAAGGTAATTTTTTTTACAAAACTATCGAGTGATACACCACTATATGCTTTGGCGTAGCCATTGGTTGGCAATGTGTGATTGGTTCCCGAAGCATAATCTCCAGCACTTTCGGGCGAGTAATTACCTAAAAATACTGAACCGGCATTGATAACCTTCTTACTAAATTGAAACGGAGATTCTACCGATAAAATAAGGTGTTCGGGAGCATATTCGTTCATCATGTGTTCTACATCGGACATTGAGTCGAATACTATAATTTTACTATTTTGAGCCGATGACTCTGCTAATTCTTTACGCGATAATACAGCAAGTTGTGTATCTACCTCTGCTGCTGTTTGTTGAGCTATATCCATTGATGTAGTTAGCAATATAGCTTGACTATCCATGCCATGCTCACATTGAGAAAGTAAATCGGCAGCAATAAATGCCGGTTTTGCGGTTTCGTCGGCTACAACCATTACCTCCGATGGCCCGGCAGGCATATCTATAGCTATACCTTGCATTGCCACCATCATTTTAGCTTTGGTAACAAACTGATTACCCGGACCAAATATTTTATATACATGCGGAATTGTTTGTGTGCCATATGCCATTGCAGCAATAGCTTGAGCACCACCTGCCCGAAATATTTTTGTAACTCCGGCTTGTTGTGCCGCATATAATATTGCGGGGTGAATTCCTCCTTGCTTCGATTCGGGGGTACATAGAATAATTTCTTTACAACCGGCAATTTTTGCAGGTATAGCAAGCATTAAAATGGTGGAAAACAAGGGAGCTGAACCGCCGGGTATATATAACCCTACGCGTTCTATTGCAACGCTTTTTCGCCAACATTTTACACCATACATAGTTTCGGTAACCGAAGGAATTTCTTCTTGTCGTTCGTGAAATGTGTGAATATTTTTGATTGCAGTAACTATTGCATGCTTTAAATCGGGAGATATATGGTGTTGTGCTGACTCAATTTCGGTATACGAAACTTCCAACGATTGAATATTCGGATTGTCAAATTTTCGTGAATATTCCAAAACGGCTTCATCACCTCGTTGTTTAACGTCTGCAAGAATTTCACTTACAGTCGATTCTAATTGTTTGTTTTCTATTAACGGACGGCGAAGTAAATCGTTCCATTCTTGTTTCGAAGGATTAACAATAATTTCCATATACTGAGTTTCAATTTTAATACAAATATACAAAAAAAGCCATACCCCGAAAGGATATGGCTTTCTATGGGATAGATTTTAATTTATTTTTTTTTCGTATGATCCATTACCGACATTGCAGTAGCAAGCATACTACTTATGTCGTTCATGTTTTGTGGAATAATCATAGAATTTGTTGTTTTTGCTAATTTACCAAATTCTCCTAAATATTGTTCTGCAATGCGAAGATTAACTGCATCTATTCCATTTTCAGAGCCTATAGCTTTTGCTATTTGAGTAATTCCGTTAGCTGTTGCTGTCGCTATGGCCTCTATTTCAGATGCTTTACCTTTAGCTTCGTTTATTCGTTTTTGCATTTCACCTTCCGAACGAGCTATTAATTCTTGTTTATCACCTTCGGCAACATTTATTTTTGCTTGTTTTGCACCTTCAGATTCTGCTATTATTGCTCGTTTTTCGCGTTCGGCACGCATTTGTTTTTCCATAGCATCTTTAATGCTTTGTGGTGGGGTTATATTTTTAACCTCGTATCTGGTAATTTTTACTCCCCAGGGATCACTAGCTTTGTCTACGGCATCTACAATTACAGAGTTTATAGAGTCTCGTTCTTCAAATGTTTTGTCTAATTCTAATTTACCAATAACACTTCGCATGGTTGTTTGTGCCATTTGTATAGCTGCAAAAATATAATTGTCAATTCCGTATGATGCTTTATGTGGGTCAACAACTTGCAAATACAATATTCCATCTACTTCTACAGAAATGTTATCGCGAGTTATACATATTTGCGATGCTACGTCTATTGCTTGTTCTTTAAGCGAATGTTTGTAAGCAACTTTATCAATAAACGGAACTATAATTTTAAAACCGGCAATTAAGGTTTCGTTGTATTTGCCAAGTCGTTCAACAATATACGCTTCACGTTGTGGTACTACTTTAATTGAATTTACCAGAATAAAGAATGCTAAAACACTTAATCCGATTAAAAAAACGCTTGATGTTGTAATTTCTAAAATCATTGGTTTGTTATTTTAAGGTTACTATTAGGGTTAAACTGTCTCTTTTAATTATGGTAACTATATTTCCTTGTTTTATAGAATCTTGAGAATTGGCATTCCAAGTGCTGCCTTTAAAGCTTACTTTACCGGTACCTTCTACAAAATCAGCAAGTGCTTCGGCTTGTTTACCTATAAATTCTTGTTCAAGCTCATCTTTTGACGTTTCTGATGAGTCGAAAAATCTTTTTTGTAATGTTTTACGAAATATTAGTAGTAGGACTAAAGAACTAACCAGAAAAATAAGTAGCTGAAATTCTATTTGTAAAGGTGTTAACCAATATGCAAATCCGGTAATTATAGCACCTGCTCCAAAAAATATAATTATGAGACCGGGAACGGCTAATTCTAACAGTAATCCTGCGATGCCGCATATAATCCAAATAATAGCAGGGTTTTCGAAAAATGATAAGTCCATTGTGTTTATTTTTTGTAAATATACATTTTTTTAATTGTAATGCAATGTTTTTTTTAGGTAAAGGTATTCATGTGAATTGATAAATAAGAAGTTTGGTATATCTGTTTTTTGTGGAGGAGTAGGAATAGATAATGGATTCTAACTAAAAATATTTAATTGAAATATATAAAATATTGATATTAAATTGTAGTTTTGCTTTAAATAATTTGTAATTACAAAACCAAAAAAAAATAACAATGAAACGAATAACTTTATTATGTACAGTATTTCTTGCAGGAATTCTATCGGTGCAAGCTCAAAAACAAACTACAAACAAATCAGTTCTTAAAAATTATTCAGACAGTGCGTCGTATGCTATTGGTTTGGATATAGCTAATAATTTGATTCAAAATAATTTAGATTCAGTGTTAGCTTCGCAACATATCGCACAAGGTATCATCGATGGTATGAATAAAAATAATTATAAAATTCATCCCGAACAAGCTCAAATAGTAGCACAAGGATTTTTTATGAAATTGCAACAAGACAAAAAAGAACAAGAAAGTAAAAAATATTCGGTAAATATTGAAAAAGGTAAAAAATTCTTGGAAGACAATAAAAAGAATCCAAGCGTACAAGTTACCGCAAGTGGATTGCAATATATTGTAATTAAAGAAGGTACAGGTTCTAAACCAACTGCTAACGATCAAGTAACATTGCATTACGAAGGCACATTAATAGATGGTAAAGTATTTGATTCGTCGATACAAAGGGGTGAACCAGCTACGTTTGGTGTTACACAAGTAATTCCGGGATTTAGCGAAGCTATTATGCTTATGGCCGTTGGCTCTAAATATCGCGTGTTTATACCGCAAGAATTAGCATATGGCGAACGTGCTGCAGGAACTATAGAGCCTTATTCTACTTTGATTTTTGATATTGAAATTATTGATATTCCTACTCAGAAAAAAGAAGAGGTAGTTCCGGAACAAAAACCGCAAACTGACGCTAAAACTTCGGAAACGAAAAAGAAAAATAAATAATAAAAAAATAATAAAAAAAGCTGTTCACGATGAGCAGCTTTTTTTTTGACTTATAAATTTTTCTCTATGATATAAACATAGTGGAAATTATATATAGTCTCAGTATTGTACGATACAAAAAAAATTAAAAAAGATTTCACCACTATGTGGCTATTCTAAAAAGGGACGTTAGTTCTGAAATTTTTGTAGAATAAAAATACCCCACCATCTAAGGTACGTAGTGCTGACATCTTGCTTTTGTTGGCATATAAGTCATTGTATATATTTTTATCAGACAACAATGATAAAGTCTAAAGAATGTAATCAAATTTTAAGAAAAAAAACCTTAAATTAAAAAATCAGTGTTTCAATTTAGAAATTAATTAAATCGAATTAAGAAAAATGCTGTAAAATGCAGCATTACATACCAACACTTTGGCTATAATTCTTTATGGCATTTAAAATATTTATTTGAAACTATTTCTAAAAATAGGGAGATAATATTTCTAAAAAAAAGAGGCTGTTTGAAAACACAAACAGCCTCCTTTAGGAGAAAATTGAAACTATGTTAGAAAAAATTGTTCACTATATTGCTTCACTTCCTTTTTCGCTTGTACGAATACGAATACATTGCTCCAGATTAGTAACAAATATTTTACCGTCACCTACATTATCACCTTCGGTTTTTGCACCGCGGATTATTGCATCTATAGTTTGATCTACAAATGCATCGTTTACCGCTATTTCTATTTTAATTTTTGGAATAAGCGAAGGTACAACCACTTGACCACGGTATATTTCTTCGCGTTTTTGACGTCCATGTCCCGATACGCGACTTACCGTAATTCTCTCTATTTCGGCATGTATAAGTTCTTCGTGTACTTGATTTAACTGAGTTTCACGAATGATTGCTGTAATTAATTTCATACGAATATCTTTTTTGAATTAAACACTGTTGTAATTATTGTGGGTTTACCATTCCATAGCCACGTTCTCCATGGTAACTATCGTCCAAACCTTTCATTTCTTCTTCTTTGGTAGAACGTAACCCTACGGTTTTATCTACTGCAAACAATACAATTAACGTTGCAACAATAGAATACGCTATAGCTATACCAACCGCCAAACTTTGAATTCCTAATTGTTCTACAACACCTCGTTCGCCGGTAAAGAAATAACTTTCCATGCCTTCGAACCATGACGGACGAATAAAGAATGTAAGACAAATAGCTCCTACAATACCTCCAACACCATGTATTCCAAACGCATCTAACGTGTCATCGTAACCTAATTTGTTTTTAAGAATCAATGCACCATAACAAATTACCGATGCTAAAAATCCTAAAGCTATAGCTCCAATAGGAGTTACTACACCAGCTGCTGGTGTTATGGCAACTAAACCAGCCAATACTCCAGAAGCTAAACCAAGTGCCGACGCTTTTCCTTGATGAAAGCCTTCAATTAATAACCAAGTAACCGCTCCAGCAGCAGCAGCGATTTGTGTTACGGTAAGTGCTTGTGCTGTATTCAATCCACTATTGATACTACTACCAGCATTAAATCCAAACCATCCTACCCATAGTAAGCCTACCCCCATCATTGTCATTACAAGGTTGTTTGGAGTCATTTTTTTGTAATTTCCTCGTCGTGCACCTAAATAGAGAGCTGCTACTAAACCACTAACCCCTGCAGATATGTGTACTACTGTACCTCCGGCAAAGTCAATTGCATCCATGTTAAATAAAAATCCATCGCCTGCCCATACCCAGTGACACAAAGGGTTGTATACCAACAATCCCCATAATGCTATAAATATTACATAGCCCTTAAATGTTACACGCTCTGCAAATGCTCCCGCTAAAATAGCTGGGGTAATAATTGCAAATTTACCTTGAAACATAGTAAATATGTATTCCGGTATAATTCCGGCTCCGGCATCGTCGCGAATAATTGATTCGTCTATTCCTTGTAATAAGAAATAGTCGGGATTCCAACCAAACCAACCTCCAAATACATTATCACCAAAACTCATTGAGTATCCAACAACAGCCCAAAGTATTGTCATAATTCCCATAGCTGTAAAACTATGCATCATTGTTCCCAATACGTTTTTGGTTCGTACCAATCCGCCATAAAACATGGCTAATCCTGGTACCATTAATAATACTAATGCCGTTGATGTTAACATCCACGACGTTATACCGTGATCGGTATCAGTTCCTTGCGCAAATGCTCCCAGCGAAATAAAAATCAATGGAAGACTCAATAAAATCTTTAGATTTCTGTTCATGTGTAAATAGTTTTTAATTAGTAATTATAATCCGAAAGCAAAAGTAATAGTTTTAGTTATAATTGTCAATCAAAAAATTAAATAAAATTAATATGTGTAATTGTTTTGGTTGTTTCACTTAATTTTTAATATAAAAAATAAGTGTTTTACTTAGATTGGATATCATTAGTAACCGAGAAAAAATAAAAATAACAGATTAGGTCGATAGTCACTAACCTAATCTGTATTTTAGCTGT
>MWCJ01000053.1 GCA_002069975.1 Bacteroidetes bacterium ADurb.Bin217
TTTTGTTTGTTTTTTCGAAGCAATTCTGCGCCAACTATTGAAATATCAAATTTTACGTTGTGTCCAATTATGAAGGTTGCTTTTGCCACATCAGCACTAAACTCGTCGAGTACAGAGGATAAATCGTGCCCTAATTCATGGGCTTTTTCGGTTGTAATTCCATGAATTTTAGCTGTTGCATATGGAATTTCATATCCTTCGGGTTTAATGATAAAATTTTTATTGCTTATATATATGCCTTTTTCATCGTGTATTTGCCATGCTAATTGAACCATTCGCGGCCAATTGTCTAAATCACTTAGTGGAGCATTCCAATTTTTTGGTAAGCCGGTTGTTTCTGTATCAAATATTAAAAACATTGGTATAATTATTTTATTTGCCATAAAAATACAAAAAATATCGCTTTAGTTTTTCTATGTTTATAAGTTTTTATAGTTCGTGTTAATTTCCTGATATGCTATGTTTTATATGCATTGTAAAAGTAAATTTCTACAATGAATCGAAAAATTAACATAAAATTAACAATACAATAATTTTCTTAACATTTCCATAACATTTTGATAACCCTCAAACATTACAAAGCATGTACTTTTGGACTTGTAAATTTTAAAATAATCGTACTATGAAAACAAAAAATGTATTTGCAATCGGACTACTTTCTCTCGCATTACTATCGTGTGGAGGTGGTAAAAAACAACAAAACACCGAAGGTGTTCAATTACAAGGAACTATTGAAATTGATGGTTCTAGTACTGTATATCCAATAACTGAGGCGGTAGCTGAAGAATTTAAAAAAATTCAACCAAATGTGCGTGTAAGTATCGGTGTTTCTGGTACAGGCGGTGGGTTTAAAAAATTTGGAAGAAATGAATTAGATATAAATAACGCATCTCGACCAATTAAAACTAAAGAAATTGCTATTTGTGATTCAAATAAAGTAGAGTATATCGATTTAACAATTGCCTATGATGGTTTAGCTGTAATAGCAAATCCTCAAAATACATGGTTAGAAACAATAACTGTTGATGAACTTAAAAAAATATGGGAACCTGCAGCTCAAGGTAAAATCATGAAATGGAATCAAATTCGTTCTGAATGGCCTGATAATGAAATTCATTTATTTGGACCAGGTGTAGCATCGGGAACGTTTGATTATTTTACTGAAGCTATTGTAGGCGAAAGTGGAAGTAGTCGTGGTGACTTTACTGCAAGCGAGGATGATCATGTGCTTGTACAAGGTGTTGCTTCAGATGTTTATGGTTTAGGTTTCTTTGGTTTGGCATACTATGAAGAAAATATGAACAAATTAAAACTTATAGCTGTAGATAACGGTAAAGGTGGTGTAAAACCAACTCTTGAAACTGTTGCTAGTAATGAATATGCTCCTTTATCAAGGCCAATTTTTATATATGTAAACAAACAAGCTACAAAACGCGAAGAGGTTAAAGCTTTTGTAGAATTTTATATGAAAAATGCTGCTGCGTTAAGTAAAGATGTAGGATATATTCCACTTCCTGATTCTTTATATACAAAAGAGTTAGAAAAATTTACAAATTTTGTTAAATAAATAATTCAAATACAATCGGTTGCGTAGTATATATTTTTGTACGCAACCGGTTTTGTAAACATACTGTCATGGCAAAACCTGTAAAAGAACGAATTATTGAATTATTCCTTAAAGGAAGTGCAATATTAACCGTTGGTACTACTGTGGGAATAATATTAGTGCTACTTTCTGAATCAATTCCTTTTTTTAGAGAAGTTTCTATAGTAGAATTTTTAACTGACACAGAATGGACGCCATTATTTACTACAAAACGATTTGGTATATTACCTTTAATCTCGGGAACATTATTGGTTACCTTTATTTCTGTAATTGTTGCCGTACCTTTAGGAATAATAATCGCAATATTTTTAAGTGAATATGCAAGCCCAAAATTTAGGAAAACAGTTAAACCAATGCTCGAAATTTTAGCTGCAGTTCCAACTGTAGTATATGGTTTTTTTGCTCTAATGACAGTTACACCTCTTCTGCAAATGATTATACCCGGCTTGTCGGGGTTTAATTCTTTATCTGCCGGAATTGTAATGGGAATTATGATAATACCTTTAGTTACTTCGTTGAGCGAAGATGCAATGTATGCAGTGCCTAAATCGCTTCGTGAAGCATCGTTTGCTATGGGAGCCAGTCGATTGCAAACGGCATTTAAAGTAGTAGTTCCTGCTGCTTTTTCGGGTATTGTGGTGTCTGTAATTTTAGCTGTAGCTCGTGCTATAGGCGAAACTATGATAGTTGCCATAGCTGCCGGACAACAACCTCGATTAACGTTTGATCCAACTGTTCCTATTGAAACAATCACTGCCTATATAGTTCAAGTAAGTAGTGGAGATATTCCTCATGGTTCATTAGAGTACAAAACTATTTATGCAGCAGGAATAACATTGTTTGTGCTTACATTTAGCTTAAATTCTTTAAGCTTTTTTATTCGAAGAAAATTTCAAGAAAAATATCAATAAATTTGGAGTATGACTCAACACGATAAACAAAAAATTAAAGACAAATTATTTTGTACAATAGGATATGTGGCAACATTTTCGGGTTTACTTATTCTTGCATATTTTTTAATTGATATTTTTATAGATGGATTTCATAGAATTGACTATGATTTTTTAATGGGTTTTACTTCGCGTAAAGCTGAAAATGCCGGGATTTTACCGGCTTGGGTAGGCTCTGTTTGGATTTTGGGGTTAACTGTTGTTTTTGCAATTCCCATAGGAATAGCGGCCGGTATATATTTTGAAGAATATGCACCTAAAAATAAAGTGACGTATATGCTTGAAGTAAACATAGCTAATTTAGCCGGTGTACCTTCAATAATATATGGATTATTAGGTTTAGAAGTGTTTGGTCGTCTTATGGGCTTTGGAGGGAGTTTACTTACGGGTTCATTAACATTAACTCTTCTTATATTGCCTATAATTATTGTAGCTACTCGCGAATCGTTAAAAGCTGTGCCGCAATCGTTACGAGATGCTTCGCATGCTTTGGGAGCAACACAATGGCAAACAATATGGCATCAAGTATTGCCTTCGAGTATGGGAGGTATACTTACCGGAACTATTTTGGCTCTGTCGCGTGCAGTTGGCGAAACAGCTCCACTTATTGTTATTGGTGCTTTGGCATATGTCGATTTTGTTCCTACTTCACCTATGGATAATTTTTCGGTACTACCTATGCAAATATTTAACTGGACTTCGCGTCCACAACATAGTTTTATCATTAATGCTGCTGCTGCTATTATTATACTTTTGGCTATAACATTTATAATGAATAGTATTGCTATATATTTACGTAATAGATGGCAGAAAAAAATTCAGTGGTAAATAACATTTTTTTAAATAATAACACATGAAAAACAAGAAAATCCTCATTCGCAGCGAACAAGTTAATGTATATTATGGTGATAATCATGTATTAAAAAATGTACATTTAGATATTCCCGAACATACCGTAACAGCTTTAATTGGACCTTCGGGTTGTGGTAAATCAACATATTTACGATTGCTCAATCGAATGAATGATTATATTCTCGATTTTAAAATGGATGGTGTAATTACAATTGATAATAAAAATATTTATGATAAATCTGTTGAAGTAGAAGAATTACGAAAAGAGGTAGGAATGGTATTTCAAAAACCTAATCCGTTTCCTAAATCAATTTATGACAATGTGATATATGGCTTGGCGATACGTGGTGTAAAGAAAAAATCGTATCTTGATGAAGTTGTTGAACGTTCCTTACAACAAGCTGCCTTATGGGACGAAGTTAAAGATTCGCTCAAAAAGAATGCATTGTCTTTATCGGGTGGGCAACAACAACGTTTGTGTATTGCTCGAACACTTGCTGTAGAGCCTAAAATTATTTTAATGGATGAACCAACTTCGGCACTCGATCCTATTTCTTCAGCTAAAATCGAAGAATTGATTTTTGAATTAAAACAAAATTATACTATTATTATTGTTACCCACAATATGCAACAAGCAAGTAGAGTTAGTGATTTTACAGCATTTTTCTATTTGGGAGATTTAGTAGAATATAATAAAACAGATACGCTCTTTATGAATCCCGAACACGATAGAACACGACGATATATTACCGGACGTTTTGGATAAAAAGCTTGAATCTATTTTTTGAAAAAGTTAAAACAACTATACATATGAGAATATTAGATGCGAAACTCCATGAAATAAAAATGGATACTCTTTCGATGATGCAACTTGTACAATTACAATTACAAGATAGTACAGAATTGTTAAAAATAGGACACGACGATGAAAAAATTCGTGCTATTAAAAAGCGTGAAAAAAAGGTAGATAAATGCGATTTGAAAATTAATCGCGATTGTGAACGTTTTTTGGCTGTTTGCACTCCTGTTGCCGATGATTTGCGAACTATAATGACAATAAACAATGTACTTCCTTCTTTGGAACGATTGAGCGATGTGTCTGAAAAAATCGCAAAATATGCAAAAAAATATCCCGAACCTTTTGAACAAGAATTGATTGAAAGAACAGGTCTGCATAATTTAATGACTAGTTTACTTTTTATGTATAGTTCTGTGGTTGAATCCTTTGCTGAAGGGAGTACACTCAAATTGAATGATGTTTTTGTAAAAGACAAAGAAATTAATGCTATATATAAACAAGCTAAAAAATCAATAATTGAGCTTTTGCAAGAATCATCAGCCGATAGCGAAAAAAAGGTAAATTTATTACTTATAATTTCAAAATTAGAGCGTGCCGGCGACCATATTAAAACTATTGCCGAAGAAATTTTCTTTTGTGTAGAGGGTGTATTTATGCGTCATAAACATGAATAATTACAGCCTCTGAATACATATACGTGATAGAACGTAAAAATGGTATTGAATTCTAATTGGCATCTCTTTATTAGAATGTTGATTTTCATGTAAATAGCGAATATATTTAAAGAGCCATTTTTGTAGTATAATTTTTATTACATCTTTTTTCAAAATATTTTTAAATACAATATAGAATATTCAAAAAAATTGTATTTTTGCAGCGGAGAAATGGCAGAGTGGTTGAACGCGGCGGTCTTGAAAACCGTTTTACGGCAACGTAACGGGGGTTCGAATCCCTCTTTCTCCGCCAGAATAAATATATAACCCTGACTTTAATAGAGTTAGGGTTTTTTGTTTTATAGTAATCCCATTTTACGTTCAAAATTTTCTTTATACATTTCACGGCTCAAGTTGAAAAGTTGTGGATTTGATATTTTAGGCATAAATTTTAGATAATCTAAAAAGGAAGAAATTAATATCTCTTACGCCTCTAAAAGAAGCACGAAACGCTTTTATTTTAGCATTAAAACTTTCAGCAGCAGCATTTGTACTTCTATTATTAAAAAAGTTTAGTATGCTTAAGTAATGAGTTTGTATTGTTCTTGCTACTGTTTGAAAAGTTTCTATATTTGATTCTTCTACTTTGTTATACCATTGGGCAAGTCTTGTCAATGCAACCCCTTTATCTTTAGTTTGTTCAAAAATAAAGTTGAGCTTCATAGCTAAATCGTATGCTCTTTTTATTTGTGGATATTTTTCAAATAAGAGGTCTGCCCGTTCCTTTTGAGAATAAGTCCATTTAGATTCTGATTTAAAAAGAACAAATCTACTACGCACTAGTAATTGTTTAATCGTGTCACCATTTGAAAGAATTTCTTGCTCATATTTTATTTTGTTTTCTTTTGCAAACAAAATTTTTTCATTTTCATTATCAATCGCTTCCCATCTGTATTTTATTCTTAAATCTTGAACCGCTTCAAAGGCTAATTGCTGAACATGAAATCTATCTGTTACTTGTATTGCTTTAGGGAATACATTAGAAACTATTTTTACCATATTTGGGGCCATATCAAGTGTTACTTCTTTTACCATATGACGTTTAAATAATGATATTTTATGCAATACTTCTATAACCCTATTTGCTTCAGTTCCTTGTACCATTGCCACTATTGTTCCTTTCTTACCATGTGCTAATTTATTGGTGATAATGGTATATAATTCACCTTGAGATAAAGAGGTTTCATCTATTGTTAAGTAAGGACTAATGTTTTCAGGAAAAACAATCCATTCATGTGCATGAGTAACATGTTCCCATGAATAGTAATCACTTAAATGTTCTTTATATTGTTGTTGTAATTGTTTCCCATCAACACCAAAGAATTGTCCTAAACTATTTGAACTTACCGGTATTGTATCTAAGAAGTTCTTTAAAAAAAAATGCAAACTCAGGTGTTAATCGTGTTCCTTGCTCTGCTATTTTCCAATCTCTTGTTACTACAATATTTGTTCGTGTATTAAGCCATCTTCGGCGCTTAACATATAGAAATACTTTTTTACCTCGCAGTGGAAAATCTTGTATGCATGTTTCTGGTAAGAAACCTTTTGATATGAGTTTATCTAGCTCATATTCTTTGGGTACAACATTACGTTCTTCAATGTAAATCCATACTTCTGAATTTACTTCACTCACTCGTGTTACTTCAAAATAATCTAATAATCCTTCGGGTAATAATAACTTTATTAATGCTTCCTGTGTTTTCATTTTACATCTATATTTATTCTACAAATGTAAATCTTATAAAATTACTCCACAATTATTTTACTTGACCCTTTATTTCCTATAATAATCCGTTGTCTATCAATTTTTTCTATGGCTCCAATAGAAACTATATAAGATTTATGGACTCTTATAAATAAATGCTTTGGTAATTTTTCGTATACATTTTTAATATTTAAGAGTGTTATAATCATTTTTTTGCCACAATATATTTTTACATAGTCTTTAAGACCTTCAATATAAGTAATGTCTGCAAAATTTACTTTTATTGTTTGATATTCTGATTTAACAAACATAAAATCAGTACTGGGAATTGTATGTGACTGCTGATGCAATATAAATAATTCATGTGCCTTTGTTACTGCTTGTAAAAATCTTTCGGGTGAAATAGGTTTTAATAAATAATCTACAGCCTGAACTTCGAAACCTTGAACCGCATATTCAGCATATGCCGTAGTGAAAATTATTAAAGGTTTTTGAGTAAGTGTTTGTGCAAATGTAAGTCCATTAATGCTGGGCATTTGTATGTCAAGGAATAGTAAATCAATATGATAAGTTTGCAATGCTTCTGAGGCTTCGTATACATTCGAACACGAAGCACACAGTGTTACAAAAGGAATTTGTTGTATATATGTTTCTAAAATTTCACGAGCAAGTGGCTCATCGTCAATTATTATACAATTCATGTTATTACGTATATATTACTAAGTTTATAGAATAGGTATCTGTAGTTTGTATTGTTTGAAATGTGTGTCGTTGAGGATACAGTGCTAGTAATCGGCGCTGTACATTTTCAATTCCAATTCCTTTATTTTCATCATTTTTAATAGTATTATATATAGTATTTTGTACGGTAAAGTCTATATATTCTTGTTTTATAATTATATGAGATTTTACTTGTAAGTTTCCTTGTGCAGATATTCCATGTTTACATGCATTTTCTATAAACGGCAAAAGTAACATTGGTGCTATAAAGTGGTCGACAGCATTGCCAGATACAGTAAATGAAATATTACTTTCTGTTGAAACTCTCATTTTTTGTAATGCTATATAATTTTGAATATATGTTATCTCTTTTTGTAATGGTACAAATTGTTCGGTAGTATCGTATGTAATATATCGTAACATTTCAGATAATTGAAGTATAGCTTTAGGTGTGTCTTCTGATTTTTTGATACTCAATGAATATATACTGTTAAGTGTATTAAATAAAAAATGTGGATTAATTTGAGATTTTAGTAATTGTAATTCAGACGCTATATGGGCTGTTTCAAATTCTTTCATTTTTTTTTCGTAGCTATACATTTGCATAGCATATCTATATCCGGTACTTAACGAGAATATAATAAGAAGTAAAACTCCCATAAAATTTGCTCGCTTTTGTTCTATATGCTTCATTTTTTTATGCAAATGATTAATTTTAAAGTCCTCATTATCATTTTTTTTAAATGAATTTAAACTTTGTTTTTGAATATCTTTATTCTCTGATTCTATTGTAATACTGTTTCGTGGTATTTTAGGTGGCATATATTGTTTGCTTATTTCCATACCGCCAAATATGATGCTGCCTACAATAAGGCTAAACAATATAATTCGTTTTTTAAGTAATAATTTTGGAACTAATATGTTGGCATTTATATAAAAAATAACCATAAGTATTAGTGTTTCAAACAATTTAAATTCTATGAAAGGATGTTCTATAGGAATGCCTATAACTATATGGGGTATAAGAATATACAAAATCCAAAATAAGCTATGACCTAAAATTATAATTATATTTTTTCTAGTAAGCAACGAAAATATTTGTCTCATATCTGATGTTATTATCGAAACCTTTTTCATAGTTTGCCAAATTTTTGTGTGTTATCTTTTTGATATTTTAAAAAGAATAGAATTACAACAATTGAATTCAGAATTATTTATATTCGTTTCTACATTTTTAAGCAGAATCTCGGATTCTACTCTTAGAATGCTATTCTCTACAAATATATACCAAAAAATATCGCACTGCATCAATATATGCTACTACTATAGTAATCTGTTTTTTGTGTAGATAAAACATGTGATTGTTTAGATGTAAAGTAAAATTACGTCGAACTCACGTTAAAATATATTTGGAATAGAGTTCAATATATATCTATTCCTAAATTTTTTTTGGTTTATTGCCTGTTTGCGTGCCTTCAATAATAAGTACAATTTCTCCTTTAAGTGTTTTTTTCTTGCAAATTTCAAGAACAGAAGTAACATCGCCTCGAATTGTTTCTTCAAATATTTTAGATATTTCTCTCACTATTGCTATGTTTCTGTTTCCAATAAATTCAAGTATTTGTTCTAAAGTTTTTATAATTCTGTGAGGTGATTCATACAAAATTATAGTTCGTTCTTCGTTTTTAAGCGAAAGCAATTTTGTTTGCCTTCCTTTTTTGTGTGGTAAAAAACCTTCGAAACAAAATCTGTCTGTTGCAAATCCACTCATTACAATAGCGGGGACAAAGGCTGTAGGTCCAGGTAAACAACTAATTTTAATTCCAGCTTCTATGCATGCTTGTATTAGAATATGTCCTGGATCGGAAATGCCCGGGGTACCTGCATCTGAAACTAAAACGGTACATGATTCGTGCGAAATCCTATCTAAAAGCTGAGCTACCCGTGCATATTCGTTAAATTTATGATACGATTGCATGGGGCATGAAATTCCTAAATTTTTCAGTAAAAAGCCTGTTGTACGAGTATCTTCAGCTAAAATAAGAGTGGCTTGTTTGAGCGTTTCTATGGCTCTCAGGGTAATATCTTGTAAATTACCCACAGGAGTAGGTACAACTATTAATGCTCCCATACTTTATAAATATCGGCGTTCTATAATTGTAAGAAATCGTTGTACGGTTGCATGTTCCATATCCCAGTCAAAATTTGTAGTAATATGTTGTATAGCAGCTTCCATGCTATTCAATGAATTGAGATATGCTATTGTAGTATTGTATACAGTTACATCGTTTTTGAAAAGTTCTTTGATAAATTGAAATCGCTCGTTAATACCTATTGCCGACGAAATATTTGTAATTGGTTGTTTTGCTAATTGTGTCCCTACATCTGTTTTTTTGTTTGATATAGAGGGTGAAGGTTTTTGTATTTCGGGTGTTTTGGGTGTTGATTTTGCTATGTTTGTTTCAACAAGCGGTATTATTTCTGCAGGTTCAGTATGATTTGAAGGAGCTTGTTCTTTGTAGTCAACTAGTTCCATTGTTGAATTTGCTATTTCTTCGCCTATTGTAGTAGTTTCATTATTTGGTTCGTTTAGTTCTATGAGTGGATCTTCAGAATCAGCATTATTTTCATGTGCGGGTTCATTTGTTATATTAGTTTCTGCCGGTTGAAATTGTACATTGTTCTGTAAAATCAAATCATACAATCTGCGAATTTTTTCGAGTATTATGTCTTTTTCAATATTCGAAAACGTTTGGTTTGCGTGTGCAGTTGAAATATACTGTTGAATGTCGTTTAGTTGGTTTTGTATATCTTGAATCATATATGTAAATTAGTTTATAATTTTCCTACCACAAACGAAGATAAAACCGATTTATTACCCGATGTTATTTTGCAGGTATATATACCATCGGCAAGTTGAGTTACGTCTATTGTTTTTGTATGAAATCCTACCGATACATCTTGGTACCGTTCGTTTCGCACACATTGTCCTTTCGAATCATATATATCAATAATTAAATCGTGCTCTTCGGTAGTGTTAAATGTAATAAGTGCTTGATTATAGGCAGGATTTGGAGAAATAGAATATATGCCAAACGAACCGCTGAAATCTTTGCACATACTATCGGAGTTATACACTTTGTATTCATGAGCTGCTGTAATATTAGCAGTAACACATAAAAATGGAATTGGCAAAGCATCGCTTATTTTGGTTTTAGCAGTATATGTATATTGCAATATTTTTCCTACACCTATACTCCCTTCCCACATTTCCGAAATTGGTGGAAAGTGCGGCGATTCGAGTACAAATTCAATTTTTCGTATCGGGGTATTTCCGGTATTTAGAACATCTATTTCGTAAGAATTGTACCCATACGATGTGGGAACTATACGGTAATCTACAATTGTAAGGCTTTGATCGGCTAATTGTAAGGGAATAAATTGAATGGCAGAATCCACACAACCATGTTCTGAATACGCATATAAGCGAGCTACAGCATTTTGTTTGTCTATAAACGTATATATTGGATTTTCTTCGTTGCTTATGCTGTATAATTCAAATATCCATGTATACGATGAAGCTCCGGAAGTTTGATTTGTAAATTCAACATCTAAAGGAGGAGCCCCAAATGCAGGGCTAAAGCTAAAATCTACTACCGGTGGTTTTTCTATTGTAATAGTACCTTGTGCTGTTCCCAAACAGCTATGTTCTGTAACAATGTTGAGCAAAACGGGATAGCTGCCGGTATCGGCAAATTCTACAATTGGAGTAGCTTCGGAATATTCTGTACCATTAATATTCCATGTATATTTCGTAATATCAGCTCCAAATGTATTGCTCGCATCTTCTACAACTAATTCTTTATGTACGCATCCGTATAAAGGTTCTAGTATGGTTAGAGGAGCAGGATCCGGAGTAATAGTTTTTGTGTGCGAATTTATACAGCCATTGGTAGTTTGTATTTGCAATCTTATAGTATGCGGATTAGTATCGGTAAATAGTTTACCTATGGCAGTATTGTAATTGTGTTTTACACCATCTATGTACCATGCACCATCTACTACGGTATTGTATGCAACATACTCGGTTTTGTCAAAACAAATAATAGGTTCGTTTTGGCACGTTTTAGTAGTTACAAATTGCACAAGCGGAGCTTCGCGAACTTGAACAGGTTTAATAAGTGAGCCTGTGCAACCCATATCACTTACCACCGCAAGTTTAACCCCAAACGACCCGATTTGTCCGAACGTGTATGCCAGTGAATCACCTGTAAATACTTCACCGTCAATAGTCCAAGTGTACTCTTGAATACTTCCGGTAGGTACTGTAGAAGTAGAAATAAATATAGTTTTTCCATTTTGACATGTTTTGGGAGGTATAAATTGAACCGTAGGATTTGGAGCTATAAATACATTCGAAGTAGCACTGCCAAAGCAATCTTGGTCTGTTTTAACTATTAGTTTTACCGGATAGTCGCCTTGTGCCGGGAAGTTATATGTAACATCAAATCCCTGAAGTGTATCGGATTGTATAACCCATGTAGCAGCTACAATTTCAGAAGCATCAAGTGGCATGGCTTGTTGACTCAATTCAGTAGTTTCGCCTTCGCATATATGAGAAGCGGTAAAATTTACAAAGGGAGCAATTCCTTTAAGCATTAGTTGTATTGTATCGCGTGTTGAACAGTTGTTGGCATTGCTTACTTGTACCCAGTATTCGCCTGCAGTATTAAACACAATTTCGGGCGTTGTAGCTCCGGTATTCCATATATAGGATACTGCTTGGTCTTTTTGTGAAATTAACTCTATTGTATTACCGCGGCACAATGCGGTGTCGGGACCAAGGCTTGCCAATGCCGAAAAATTGTCGAGTGTTACACTAACAGGGCTTGATGCAAGTGTGTTATTAAAAGAATCTTTTACCGTAACCGAATACGTGCCGCCTTGGGTAATGGTAATACTTTGACCAACAGCTCCCGTACTCCACGTATAGGTATATGCCCCGGCTATGCCGCAATCCCAAGTAATAGTATCACCGGCACAGAGTACTTGATTTTGAATTTGTGTAAGACTGGGTTTTGTAATTTCTATAGTATCTATATATTCGTAGCCCCAATCATCAATAGCCTTTACCCAGTAAGTACCCGATGCATGTACTTGAATACTTGCCGTAGTAGCACCGGTACTCCATTCGTAGCTTTGGTAGTAAGGTTTAGGTGGCACGGTAAGGGTGATAGGTGCCAAACTATACGGCTCTACAATATCGGGACCTAAGCTAAATTGTAATCGCTCGGTACCGGGAAAGTACTTCATACGTAAATAGTTCTCTATGTCTTGCCGTTCGAGTTGCGTGAGTGGGCGGTTGTATATGATTATTTCTGCGATGTCGCCGTTGAGGTAATAACCTGCTTGAGGTGGAGTTGTGCCAGTGGTATTATTGTATGCTCCTAGTAAAAAATTATAAGAAGAATTCATAGCTAAACCACTTATAGATTTAGAATTTATAAGTAAACTATTTATAATTAAAAAATTTTTTTTAATAGAATTATTTACGATTGTAGTAATAATTTCATTATTGCCAAATGGATTATTTTCAGTTTCTATACTATTATTGCCTATATTATCCTGATGTAAAAATAGAAATCCCTTAGACCACTGTTTATCATATTCAATAGCATATCTATTTGATTGATTGCCATATAATGCTTTAGAAATATATGCTCCATTTTGTGCAATAGATTTTCCAATAAGAAAAATAGTCTGCCCCCCACTTCCAATATCCAAAATATCCCCCCCATCCAAATAATCATTTACTCCGTCAAATCGTACTACCGGTTTTCCGTTGAGTACGTTATCTATGAGGGTGGGACGATTGGCGGCAGTAGGTTGTGTTACAAATAGGAATTCGTTGTTGTTTGTAGTCCATGTTTCTATAGGGTTGCCGTTGCCTACTTTCAGCGAATCGGCACTCCACCAAGCTTGTAAGCCCGGCATGGCATTGGGAATAGTTTGACTGTGTGCTGAGTACAAAGTCATACACAACAAGAATAGAATGCTATTGCGTAGAAATGAAATCATTAGTATACATAATTTTATACAAATATAGTTTTTTAATTATGAAATATGAAATATGAGATATGAATTGTTAATGGTTAATTATTAATTGTTACTAGGTTACAAATATACATCAGAGGAAATCTAAAAAAATCAGAGAATATCTGTGTGAATCTGTGGACGAAAGAAGAGTTTTGAATGGTTAATTATTAACCATTAATCATTAACAATTAAACACATGCCATATATCTGAATCAGGTGGTGGTGCAACAACAGTTATTTCTGTTTTTGTTACGGGGTGTGTAAATTTCAATTTATAAGCATGTAACGATATTCCACCGTTAGTATTACTTCTATCAAACCCATACTTCACATCTCCTTTTATCGGGCATCCAATTTTTGCAAGTTGACAGCGTATTTGATGATGTCTTCCTGTATGTAAATCTATTTCGAGTAAAAAATAATTTTGTGATTCTGCTATAGTTTTATATGCTAATATTGCTTCTTTCGATTCTTTAGTTGGTTTATCGTATGCTATTGATTTATTTATTTTTGGATTTCTATATACATGATGTTTCAAAAGAGCAGATTCCGGGTTTGGCTTTTGTTTTACGATAGCACGATATGTTTTTTTAAATTCTTTGTTTTTCAATTGTTCGTTCAATCGTGTAAGAGCTTTGCTGGTTTTTGCAAATAAGATGACTCCGCTTACCGGTCTGTCAATTCTATGAACCACACCTAAAAAAACAGCACCGGGTTTATTATATTTGTCTTTAATATATTGTTTTACAAGCTCTTCGAGCGATGTGTCTCCGGTAGTATCAGGTTGTACCAATATAGCAGTAGGTTTATTTACTACAATTACATGATTATCTTCATATAGTACTTCAAATAACATACGTATAGTATTGGTAATTATTTAAATACTGTTACCCAACCTTCTGTATCTTCAACATCTCCATATTGTATTCCAACTAAGGTGTTATATAATTTCATGCTTTGTGCACCTAAACTCTCGGGCGAACCATAGGTATATGAAACATTTTCAATAGGGTCGTAAATTTCGCAAATAGGTGTTACAACTGCTGCAGTACCACATTGTCCTGCTTCTTCAAATGTAGGTAATTCATCTAATGAAATGTTTCGTTGTTCTACCTTCATACCTATATTTGCTGCCAATTTCATGAGACTTAAATTTGTAATTGACTCCAAAATAGAACTTGATTGAGGGGTAATATAGGTATTGTTTTTAATGGCAAAAAAGTTTGCAGGACCACATTCGTCAATATATTTTTTTTCTTTAGGATCAAGGTACAATGCGGAACTGTATCCTTGCTGATGAGCTCGTAACGTAGCATTTACTGCTGCGGCATAATTTCCGCCAACTTTTACATTTCCGGTACCTAATGGAGCAGCTCTATCGCTATCACGTTCTATGATTACTTTTACCGGTTTACATCCGTCTTTATAATACGGTCCTACCGGACTACAAAACATTACAAATAGATATTCGGTACTTGCATTGAGACCTAATTTACCTTCAATTCCTATCATGAGCGGACGAATATACAATGAAGCTCCGGTGCCATATGGTGGAATAAACTCGGTGTTATGCTTAAGTAAGGTAAATAACATGTCTTTAAATAATTCTTGTGGTATTTCGGGCATTCCTATTCGTTGTGCCGATTTGCTCATGCGTTTTGCATTTTCTTGCCAACGAAACAACCGAATTGTGTTGTCGTTGCCTCTATATGCTTTTAAGCCTTCAAAACATTCTTGCCCGTAATGCAAGCATGTAGCCGCCATGTGTAAGGTAATAGTTTCTTCGGTATGTACTGTTACGTCGCCCCACGTTCCGTTTGTGTATATGCATCTAATGTTAGCATGTGTTGGCATATAGCCAAACGGAAGTTTACTCCAATCAATCATTGTTTAGTTTGTATTAAATTTTAAAACTTCGAGTTTGTTCTTGTAAATGTTGTATTTGTTTATTTTTATTAGCATTGCGTCTGTTTCGAGAACTTGCAGTGAAAAAACGATGATGTTGCAAAAATTTAATTTGCATTACATTCCATTCCATTTCACTTTTTTTAATTATGCCATGTTCTATTAATTCTTTATATAAATCGCGTGAAACTGCCAAATAATCGTTTCTTCCTAAATAATCCAAATCGGCATCGCACATTATCTCTTCGAGTTTATTTTTAGGATTATGTGGTAATTTAGTTGCCGAAATTATTTCACAAATTTGGTGTATTTGCTCGTCGGTAAAATTATATTTTGGTAAAATCATACGTGTCATTTCAATTCCCAAATCTTCGTGATCTTTGTAACCTATCAAAAATCCGGCATCGTGAAATAATGCAGCAGTTTTTAACAATAACATATCTTCATCGCTTACACCTTCTTCGTGACCAATTATTTCTACTTGAACTATCACATCAATAGTATGCTTTAAGTTGTGATAATATAAATCTTTAGATAATTCTTTTTCGAAGCGTTCAAGCATAATTTCGTGTAAATCTTCGAATTTAAGTAATGCCAATTTATGTCCAAACACCTTATTGGGTAATACGCGCAATGCATCGTCAGAAAATTGTGCTTTAAATCCTTTTACAAAATACATATCTATTTCGCCTTTGTACTTAACCGGCATTTTGCCTCGGTATTCGCAATCAAAAAAGTCTTGAATAAGCATATAGGTAGTTTCCGAAATATTTACTTTTCCTACTTCGCCCGACGACTCCATTCTGCTGGCAATGTTAACACTGTCGCCCCAAATATCATACGAATATTTTTTACTGCCTACCACGCCGGCTATTACCGGACCGGTATGAATACCAATTCGTAGCCCCCAATAATTTTGAATATCACTTGAATGATTTTGTTGCAATATTCGAATTCTGTATTGCATTTCGAGAGCTGCTACTACTACTTCAATAGGATTGGTCCTGTTTTTTTCGGGTATTCCGCCAGCACACATATATGCATCGCCTATAGTTTTAATTTTTTCTATATTATGATGCTCTACTATCGTATCAAATTCAAGAAAAAATCTATCTAATTCATCAATTAATGTATCCGGAGGCATTTGTTCGGCAATTCTTGTAAATCCCTGAATGTCTGAAAATAATATTGTTGCCATTTCAAATCTCATAGATGTTGCACGTCCTTTTTCTTTTAATTCGCGTGCCGTATGTTCGGGTAAAATATTTCGTAGAATAGTATCTGTTTTTTCTTTTTCTATCAATAAATCTTCGGTTCGTTGGCGTATAATTTTACTTAATTTTGTTTTTTCTTTTAAAAATAAATATGAACGCCATCGGAATATGAGAGTAATAACAGCAGCTACAAGTATTCCATATAAAATAAAAGCCCACCAACTTCGTAAGGGGTGTTGTTTAATTTTAAATTCAAATACACTTTCGGGACTTTCATTACCGTAAATATCTATTGCTTTTACTCGAAATACATAGGTTCCTGCAGGTAAATTTGCATATTCTTTTGATGTGCTATGGCTTGGTTTTGACCATTCGTCGGAATACCCTTCCAACATATAGGTATGTACAATTTTTTCGGGATTTTCGAAAATAGGAGTAGTGAATTCAAATCGAATAGAATTATAAGCATATTGAAATACATGTTTTTTTGGTACTTGAGGATTAAACAAATACAATGAATCTTTACCTATATAAACAGAATGAATACGTGTTTTTTCGTTATGTTTTTTTGTAAATAATTCTTTAAAATCCATTCGCACTAAACCATCGAACCCGCCAAACCATACCACCGAATTAGCATCGGGATATATAGTAGAACAAATAAATTTGCTCAATTTATTAAACTGATTAACTATTAAGGTATATCGTTCTTGATTGCCACTA
>MWCJ01000054.1 GCA_002069975.1 Bacteroidetes bacterium ADurb.Bin217
TTTACTTGCATCAAAAGCTCCTACAGTAGGAAAGCCCGACACTGAACGGTATATTTATGAATTCACCAAAAAAACTATGCATTCGCCACAGGTATACGTTACTGTAAAGTTTGACGAAATTCGAGCATTTGTTGCAAAAACGTATGCGTGTATTCAAAAAACAAATTTCGAAATAAATCCTTCAGGTATTGCTATTCATCCGCAAACCAAAGATTTATATGTATTGTCGGCATTGGATAGATGCATTGCTGTGTATTCCGACAAAAAGTTACAGCATGTGTATGTGTTACCCGCAGAATTGTATTATAAACCCGAAGGTATAGGGTTTTTGCCAAACGGAGATATGATACTATCGAGCGAAGGAATGAAAAACGGATATGTTGGAGGACAAATTTTTGTAATTCCTCAAAAAAAATAAAGTAATAATTTTGTAATTATCACAGGTAAACAATATACTAATATAAAAATAAAAGACTTTCAGACTTTTAAGACCTTTTAGACAAAAATATATGTTACAAATATTTATCATATCAATAGTGTTAGTTGGCATTGCAATAATAGGATTGGGTGTTAATATTTTCTTTAGAAAACAAAAATTTCCCGAAACCGAAGTAGGCAAAAATAAAAACATGCGAGCTTTAGGATTGTCGTGTGTAAAATGCGAAGAAATGCGAAAATTCAGAGAAGCACAAAAATTTAAGAATATAAAAATTGATGTTGCTAAATTACAGCTGTAAGAAACTGTTTCTAAATGCTTGCACATAATATTTACAAACTTTCGGTTATAAAATTTGCCAAATGGTTTATGCTCTATATGCCTATTATAGGGCTTTTTTATGCAGAAAACAATCTCAGTGCGTTTCAATTATTTATAATACAAGCCGGATATTCACTTAGTAGTGCAGTATTTGAAATACCTTCGGGGTATTTTGCCGATGTAGTTGGTCGTCGCAAAACCTTAATTATAGGTAGCTGTATGGGTGCTTTAGGGTTTATAATTTATTCGCTGAGTAGTACTTTTATGGCATTTTTGTGTGCCGAAATTATTATGGGAATTGGTCAAAGTTTTATATCCGGAACCGATTCTGCGATGCTTTACGATTCGGTACAACATTCAAAGCAAAAAGATGCGTATTTGAAATACGAAGGTAGAATTACATCGCTTGGCGGATTTGCCGAAACGGGAGCAGCATTGCTTGGTGGTATTATTGCAAGCCTTACGTCGTTGCACAGTGTGTTTGTTGTACAAGCCTGTATTGCAGGATTGGCAATTCCGGCAGCTTTATTGTTGCAAGAACCACCACGGACAAAACTTATCCACACAGGCATTTCGCAAGTGTTTCGTATTAGTTATCAATCATTGTTTGTACACAAAAAATTAAGCAAAAGTATTCTATTTTCGTCGGTTATAGGTATGGCAACATTAGCAATGGCATGGACACTCCAGTCGTATTTTGTATATCATGCATTTTCAGAAACACAAACCACAGCATTGTGGGTATTGTATAATGGATTGGTAGCAACTGTCTCATTATTTGCTGCTTATATTATTTCGAAATTTGGCGAAAAACATCTACTTGCGAGCATTTGCATCATTGTTCCATTAGGATTTATAGGCTTGGGGTATACTCCGGTAGCTTTTGCTTTGGGGTTTTTAGTGGTATTTCATATTGTTCGTGGGTATGCTACCCCTATGTTAAAAGAGATGATTCAAAACGATTGCGACCAGCAAGTTCGTGCCACGGTTCTATCGCTACGTGGTATGATTATACGATTAGGTTTTGCCATTGTGGGACCCATCATAGGGTATACTAGTGGTAAGTTTAGTTTTGAATTTGCGGTTACAGCTGCCGGAATATTATTTTTGTTGAGTGCCGGAATTCTTTTGGTAATGTATTTAGTTACACATAAAAATATCAAGTAAAAAAATCATTTTCGATTACATATAGATTTTTATACATTATTGTCCGAAAAAAAATTCACAATATTAAAAATACCGAATTACGAGTTTACCAAAAGCCATTCAATTAAGTAATCATTATTAATAGGGCATTTCAGATAATTATGAAATTTTATTTCTGACAACAGTGATTTTTATATAGATTCTTCACTTCATTGTATTCCGTTACCAATTAATTCAAAAAAAAACTGTATGTTTGTTTGTAAGATTAGGAATCTACCTTTTTAAAACTGTTTTTATAATTCTTTTATACATATGTTATTGCTTTCGATTAAACCGACAGAAACAAGTCCGTGCATTATGTTGGATACTGATACAAATATATTTGAAATTTCAGGTAGTTCGCGTCCCGAAAATATTTCTGCTTTTTACAAGCCAATAATTAACACAATTGAAAACTATTTTCAATTGATGTTGCAAAAAAAAACTGCAGATGAACAAGTTTCTTTTATTTGTAATTTCAAATTCAATTATTTCAATTCCGGGACATCGCATTTTATTGCTAATCTGTTTCAACTTTTTAATATGTATGCTCCCTATGGTATTGTAAGTCAAATATTTTGGTATTTCGACGAAGAAGATATGGATATGTACGAAGCCGGGGAGGAGTTGTCTTTTCTTACTAATTTAACGTCAACTCGATGTAATTATTTAAGTTCAGATTTTATAAGGATTTGATTATCAAGGCACATATTTGAAAATGTAGCGGGCTACTTTGAAAATATGTAACGAAGAGAATCGAATTCTTATAAAAAGCATTACAAAACCGCTTATAGACAGCAATCTTCTTCTTGATAAACACTTATAATATCCCGATATGATTACGTGTTTATCAATCGAATCTTACTATCTCTAAGCGGTCTGAACTCAAAAATTACGTCGAGTTGACGTTAATTTACCTTTTCATTTTCAAGTAGTATAACAAATTTGTGGCATAAAAAAAGCCGCAACCCTATGTTTTGCAGCTTTATTTTGTTTTTTAATATTCGTATATTAAATCCAAATCTTCGTTAATTTGTTTTGTATTCAAATGCAACAGATTTAAGTTCAGCATTTGCTTTCTCAATTTTATCTTTGAGCGATTCTTTATAGTTTTTCAATTCTTGAGCTACACGGCTATCTGCTGCTGCAATAAATTGTGCCGCAAGTATTCCAGCATTTTCTGCTCCGTTTATACCAACTGTTGCTACCGGAATTCCCGGAGGCATTTGAACAATTGCAAGTAAGGCATCTAAACCGTCTAAACTTGCATTTATTGGCACTCCAATCACAGGTAGGGTTGTCATGCTGGCAATTACTCCCGGTAAATGAGCAGCCATACCTGCTGCAGCTATTATTACTCGTATGCCGTTTGCTTCGGCATTTTTTGCAAATTTTTCAACTGCTTCGGGGGTTCTGTGAGCCGAAAGAGCATTAATTTCAAAAGGAATTTTGAAACTGTTTAATACTTTTGCAGCTTTTTCCATTACCGGTAAATCCGAAGTGCTGCCCATTATAATACTTACGAGTGCTTTCATAGTTCAATTTATTTTTTGTCAAATATACAGTATATATTATAGTATGCGATACCGTAAAATGTTGAAACGCTTCATGTTTTTTTATTGTTTTTCGTCAATTCATAGCTTGTATTATTTGGTGAAATTTAACATGCAAATATACTGTTACTATTTACACCATGATACAATTATGAAAATACAATTTACTCGAATAGTTTCCTCGATTCGCTAGTGTTAATATAGGTTACAATTAAAATTTATATGAAAACCCAACACCTAAAATTTGTTTAAATTGAACTTTCGAAACCATTTTATCGTCGGTACCGTCGTTGTTGGTATCTATACCTACGTTTTTAGTATCGGCATCGTTAATTAAGTGTGTGTTAAAGTTTACTGTTATAAATTTATTTATTTTAAATGCTATTTGATTTTCCCAACTTACGTCAACATTTTGAGGATCTTGCAAATAATTAGAGAATAAATCAACTTTTGAAGTTAACGATACATTTTTTAACAGTTCTTGGGTAAAATCATTTTTAGTAATGATAACGCGAACGTATCCCCCAAATTCTTTACGAATATTTTCTCCATCGCTCAATTTTGTTATACCATCGGCAGCATATGTGGCAGCAGTAACACCAAACGATCCGGCGTCGGCTAATGTTTGGTCGGTAACTATTGTATATCGAGCTGTAACGGGAGCTATAAAAGCACTGAGGTATTTGTTTGGTTTATAGTCAATACCTATAGCACCGGTAATATAGGCAGGTGCCATAAAATTTGAAATAATTGAAAACGTAGTATCATCAGAATATTTTTTACCTTCGTCAAATTGCGTTTTAAAATTTATTAATGCTGCATAGTAAAAGCTTTTATATGCTTTTCGTCCGTATTTCGATAATATATCAATTTTATCGTCTGTTTTTATAAATGGTTTTCCTTTTTCACCTTGACGAGCTTTTCCATAGCCAAAGTCAAATAAATTATCCCAAGCTGTAGTAGGGCTTTTATAATTTATATAATAACTTATAAGTCCGTTTCCCGATAAGGTGTTGTCGCCCCCTGCTGCCCAATTATACAATTCGGTGTTTGCTCCGGTAAGCGAAATTATGCCACCTTTTTTCCAACCTTTGGTGGTGTCGGTATTATCTGTTCGTAAGGTTTTTTCGGCATCGGTTACCTGTGCTGTAGCAATAGAAAAAAATAAGGAAATAAAAGCGATAAATAGTAGTAAATGTTTCATGTCATTAAAAATTTAAATGTATAAATATATTTGTTGTTTGATTCGTTGAAAAATATTTTGGTCATTTTTCGTATGTTTGTCAAAATTATAAAAAAAAACTTACATGGTAACAATTGGTAAAATAAATACACTCGAGGTATATAAATTTGTTGATTTTGGAGCATATCTCGACGGAGAGCAGTATGGACCTATATTGTTGCCAAAAAAATATATGCCCGAACATATCGAAATTGAGGATACTATTGATGTATTTGTATATTTAGATTCGGAAGATAGACTCATAGCAACTACCGAAAGTCCCAAAGCAATGGTAGGCGATTTTGCCTTACTTACTGCAAAAGATGTAAACGATTTTGGTGCATTTATGGATTGGGGGCTGATAAAAGATTTATTTGTTCCTTTTAAAGAACAAAAATTGAAAATGCAACCCGGAAAAGATTATTGGGTGTATGTGTATATCGACGATAAAACAGAACGGATAGTTGCTACGGCTAAAATTGGCAGATATTTGTCGCAAACAGAACCGCAATTATCTGTGGGTGATGAGGTTGAAATACGTGTGCATTCCAAAACCGATTTAGGGTATAAAGTTATTGTAAACAATGCATTCTGGGGGGTAATATATGCTAACGAAGTGTTTGAACCAATACAAATTGCCGAACGACGAACAGGCTTTGTAAATGCAATACGCGATGATTTTAAACTAGATATTCGTCTCCAAAAGAGTGGATTTGCAAAGGTTCCCGATGTGCAAAAACAAATTTTGCAGGCATTAAAACAACACAATGGCTTCCTGCCACTTCACGACAAATCGACACCCGATGATATTCAAGATACTCTGAATATGAGCAAAAAGACATTCAAAATGGCTATAGGCATACTCTATAAAGGTGGGTATATTACCATAGAACAAAACGGAATTCGAATTGTGTAATTTGGTTTGCATATATGTAAGTACACTATGAAAATTGGTTCTATAGAATTCCCAAAATATCCCGTATTTGCTGCTCCCATGGAAGATGTGAGTGAGCCGTCGTTTCGGTATATGTGCAAAAAACATGGAGCCGATTTATTGTATTCCGAATTTGCATCGAGTGATGCTTTGATACGTTCGGTAAATAAAACTATGCGAAAACTTACTTTGTATGAATACGAGCGACCATATGCAATACAAATATTTGGTAACAATGCACACACTATGGCAGAAGCTGCACAAGTTGTAGCCGAATATAATCCCGATATTATTGATATAAATTTTGGATGTCCGGTAAAAAAAGTTGCCGGCAAAGGTGCCGGTGCCGGCTTACTCCGCGATATTCCCAACATGATAGCAATAGCCAAAGCAGTAGTTGATGCTGTGAATATTCCTGTAACAGCAAAAACTCGTTTGGGTTGGGATGCTACCGACATGCCCATAGTACGAGTTGCAGAACAATTACAAGATGTAGGTATACAGGCACTTACTATACATGGACGAACGCGAGCACAAATGTATACCGGTGAAGCCGATTGGTCGTTGATACGCGATGTGAAACAAAATGCACGCATGTATATCCCCATAATTGGCAATGGTGATATCGACAGTCCCCTCAAAGCCAAAGCCGCATTCGATACCTATGGTGTAGATGCTATTATGATAGGGCGTGCAAGTATAGGTACACCATGGATTTTTCGAGATGTTACACACTATTTGCGTACCGGCGAATTGTTGCCCGACATGAATGTGCAACAACAAGTAGAAGAATTGAAAGAATATCTCATGAAATCAGTTGAAATTAAGGGACTTCCCGGAGGAGTTGTGCATATGCGACGCCAGTTTGCAAAAGCATTTAAAGGACTCGATAATTTCAGAGAAACCCGCATACAATTACTTACCCGAACAGACTTGCAAGAAACTATACAATTACTTGATAGAATTGCAGATAGATGGAAGTGATACTGTGAGTAGAAATACTATTTTTTTAATTTTTTTTCAAAAGCGTACTCCACTATTAATAAGGCATGACGTGTGCTTATTGTTTTTTTGAACAATATTTATATATAAATTCTTGCATTTAGTGAAACAATTGTTTTATCTTTACGTAACTTTTTGGGCTTTTTGAGATAGGGAAACTTACTATATATGAATTTTTTTACCAAACACATATCTTTTTATACTAGCAATACATACAAACGTATAATACTGTTTGTGATTGCAATTGTGTGTGGTGTGTTTGTGTTTGGGCAATCTACAGGGGATTATAGGAGTATTAATGATGGTAATTGGAGTAATAGAAATATATGGGAGCGTTGGGATGGTGACTCATGGGAAAAACCTACCAGAGCTCAAGGTGCTCCAAGTAGTTCTTCTGGCGTAATAACAATTCGAAATGGACATAGAATTCTTGTTAATTATGATGTTGTTGCTAATCAAATAGTTGTTGATAATGGGGGAGAAATCGTTATAAATGTTGGAGAAAGTTTAACAATTTCTGATGGAGCTGGTATCGATTTACTCAATAATGGTGTAATTACAAATTATTGGGATTTATTAATTAGTGGTAGCGTAACAAATAATACTACAATAAATAATTATGATGAAGGTATCATTTTTAATAATAATTCATTGGTAAATAATGGAACCATAGTTAATGAATATGAGATTCGCAACACTTCTACATTTGTATGTTCAGATGGTAGTAATTATATTCATCAAAGAAATGGAGGATATATTCCATCTGCAACATGGGCAACCACATCAAATTGTAATATAACAGGGGTAACGTCTACAATTCCTACCGGGTTTAATCAAACATTTGGAAATGTTACGTGGAATTCTACAGGGCAAAATTCACATCTTTCTCTTGCCGGGAGTTTGCAAACGGTGCAAGGTAATTTAACAATTAATTCTACAGGAAATCGCTCGTTGCGATTATTAAATGCGGCTACAATTTATTTGCCTATTACAATTGGTGGAAATTTAGTGCAGACAGGTGGTATGCTTTATCTTTATGGTACTGATATTCTTACTGGAGGCAGTGTGGAGGTCTCGGTTATAGGGAATCTTGATATTTCAGGTGGAACATTAAATTTACATGGAAATACAGATGCAACATCTTCAAGTACTTTGAATATACAAGGAAATATAAATATTACAGGCGGTACTATTACAGAAACAGGAAATGGAACTGTACAACTAAATTGCAACGGTACTTCTGAACAAATTTACACTAAAACTGCCGGAACTATTTCTAATACTATCAATGTTTCAATTCTTTCTAATGCAATTGTTAATTTTGGAACATCCATTCTCGATGGCTCTAATGGGAACTTTATTTTACAATCTGATGCAACTATTAAGACAGCTCATGCTCAAGGTATTTCTATAACAGGAGCTACCGGTTCGGTGCAAGTAACAGGTACAAGAACGTATAGTGCCGGAGCTAATTATGTGTATACTGGAACCGTAGCTCAAATTACTGGCTTAGGGTTAACACAAAATAACCCCAAAAATCTTACAATTCAATCTACTAATACCGTATCATTGTCTGCCAATACTTCTATTTCAGGTGATTTGCTAATTGCTCAAGGGACATTAAGTACAAGTGCTTCAAATTACTCTTTTACTTTGAATGGTAATTTTACAAACAACGGTTCTTTTAATGCAAATGGTTCGGTAGTTTCATTTGTTGGTAATACACATACATATATTAACGGAACGTCGGCAACTGCTTTTCGAAACATTATAGTTTATAAATCTGCCTCGAACATTCAAGTTATTAGTAATACAAGAGCATTTTCTGCACAAGGGTATGTGCAAGTTGTGCAAGGCGATTTGGTGTTAGAGGCTACTGATGATAATTATGTGTTAGCAAATGACGTAACTATTGAAACCGATGGCAAACTAAGCCATAATGTTAATTGGGATACATCGGGAAAATTATTGCAAATAGCCGGGAATTTTCATATTCATGGACAATTTAATTATTCTGTACCTCGCTCACATGTACAAATGATAGGAAATAATAAAACTATTCAAACTGGTGCAGCCGCGTTAAGTATTCTAACACTTCAAAACGGTCCTATATCGGCTTCGGGTAGAGTAGAGGTAAATGATAATTTTTGGGCTATGTTTGGTACTGCCGGTTCGTTTAGTACCAACGGGTTTGATGTAATAGCTCATGCCTCATTGCTGAATAGTGGCGGAACTCTCACTGTGAATGGCGGAACTCTTACGGTAACCGGAGGAATTCATCTCGGTTTTGCTAGTCAAAATGGCTCTATGAATGTAAGTAGTGGTACCGTAACAACAGATATTTTAAACATAGGTGACGGGGCAAATACAGGAACATATTCTCAAACAGGCGGTGTTGTTTCTGTTATGGGGCTTACAAGTTTAACCAACGGAAGTATATCTTTGTCATTTGGGACATTGAATGCCGATGGTGGAGCTTTGTTTGGAAATGGTGCATATCCTGTAGTGTATACTCAAACAGGGGGTGTGTTTAACAATTCACTCAACAATGTAGAATTGCGAAATGCTACCATGAATGTTTCTGCAGGGGTGCTCGATGTTGCGGGTTTGAAAGTTGGTGATATAACATATCCAAGTGTTGTAAATCATAGTGCGGGAACAGTTTCGGTATGTAACGATGATTTAGAAATAGAAACAGGTTCTTTGTATACATGTTCTAATTCACCAACATTAGTATTGAATAAAGATTTTGTCCACAATGGAACATTTGTTCCTGCTACCAGTACCGTGGCGTTGCAAGGTGTTGTTGCTCAAATTGTTTCGGGTACTCAGCCGGTTCATTTTTATAACCTTACGGTAAACAATACCGGAGGCGATGTTCAAATTACAACTCCTATACAAATTGAACATGTATTAGATTTACAAAATGGCATTATTTCAAATTCGGCTTCGAGTGTTATAACAATACTTGCAGGTGCAACCACTTCAGTAGGAAATGCGAATTCGTATGTGCAAGGTCCGGTGCATGCTCAAGTTGCTGCTGCGGGTAGTTCTATATTGAATTTTCCAATTGGTTCGCAAGGTGATTGGCGTCCTGTTGTTTTAACCGTAAATCATAGCGATGCGACTTCGTATACGTATGTAGGCGAAGTATTTAGCCAATCGGCAGCGGCTAAAAATTGGACATTACCTGCTACTGTCGAAAATGTGTCAACCGTTCGTTATTGGTCTGTTAATAGATTTGCAACAGCTGATTTGCTTACACAAGTTCCTTCTGCAGGATTGGTAGGTAATCAAATAATTACGTTGCAGTACGATGCCAACGATGGAGTAACTGACCCCGATAATTTAACAATTTGTAAAGGAACTGCCGCTACAGGTTGGATAGATATAGGAGGTAGTGGAGCATCTGTTGTTGCCGGAAGTGTAACTTCTACATCAACACCCGATGGGTTTTCGTCGTTTAGCGATTTTACCCTTGGTAATACAAATGGAGGCGAAAATGAATTGCCAATAGAATTAGCTGATTTTTCGGTATTTGTAGCACCACAAGGAATAGAATTTTCGTGGATTACCGAATCCGAAACCAATAATGATTATTTTACTTTACAGTATTCTATAGACGGAAGCAATTATTTCCCTATTACAACAGTTGCCGGAGCAGGAACGTCATCAACCCAACGTATGTATGAATATGTTTGCAAAGACCCACAATTTAGCGGATTAGTATATGTTCGCTTACAACAAACCGATTATGATGGCACGGTATCGTATTCAGATATTATTCCGGTAGAAGTGCCTCAATCATACGTTGATATTTTTGTATATCCAAATCCTGCAACCGATTATGTTGTAATACAAGACAATGCCGGAACTATACAATCGGTTACATTCTACGATATTACCAATACGCAAATTATAGTTCCACATACTACAGCCAATACATACAGTATTGAACATCTCCCACAAGGTGTGTATACACTTGCAATAGCTACCGAGGGTAAGATTGTGTGGAAAAAAATTGTGAAAAAATAACAGTTTGGTAATTTTTCGGTAACACGTTTTCTTTTGAAAAAAATACTCTCTTTTTGTAAAAATTACACAATTAAATTATAGATTTTTAGGATGATTATAAACTTGTGCAATTGTTGTTGAGGAATTTTTATGTAATTTATTTATTATAAGTTGATTATGGTAGTAATATTTTCATATTATTACTATAATTCTTATTAACAAAATATTCTGTATTAGTTCATAAAAAAGTATGATAAATTGTTGTATATTATGTTAATAAATTGTAAATTGCAGAATTAAACTAAATTTCGAATTTTAGTGGAGAAAGATTCGGATTTTCTGTAGTAAGAATTGGGGGTTTTTATTTATATGTTTTGAGATATGAAAACGAGAGAAAGAAAAATTGTTGTTTTATTATGTTTTATCATAGTTAATATAAATTTATTTGCTAATGGAACTGCAAATGGATTTGAATCTTCTTCAGATAATTTTGCAGTTGTGGCTGAAATTACAGGTTCTGGAGATCAAACAGTTTCATATTCTTCTCCGAAATTTCAAATATCTGGATCTGCATGGAGTCAATCAGGTACTTTAACTATTACAGTTTCTGGTCAAACTGTTTCTGCTGTTTCATTAATTGGAAGTGCAATTGAATGGACGAATTGGGAAAATACAAATAATATTACTTTGGCGGCATCCAGTGGAGTTGCAACAGCTACAATTGCTGGTAATTTAAATGTTACTATAGATTTGTATTTATACTTTTGTTCTTCAAATAATACTCTATATTATTCAGGTACAGCAATTACTACACCTGTTGATGGTTGTGCTCCTGCTGGTCCTGCAATTTCAACATCAACAGCAACTTTATTGGGATTTTCGTATTGTTCAGGAGCCGGCCCTTCAGCGTATCAGTCGTTTACTGTTTCGGGAGCTGCTTTAACAGGTAGTGTTACTTTTACTGCTCCTACAAATTATGATATTTCTACCAATAGTAGTTTTAGTAATAGTAGTCCACTTACGTTAACCCAAACTGGAGGAGTATTAGATGGTCAACCGGTTACGATTTATGTACGATTGAAGTCGGGTTTAGGAGTTGGGGATTATAATGGAGAAAATATTGTATTAAGTGGAGGAGGATCTTCAAATGTTAATGTTGCATGTAGTGGAACAGTAAATGCTGGAGCTACAATAACTGTTAGTCAAACTACACGTACTGGATTTGCCTATGTCGAAACAAATGGACCTTCTTCATCGCAGAATTATTCAGTATCAGGTTCGTGTTTAAGTGATGATATTACCATTACAGCACCAACAAATTATGAAGTATCTATCGATAATACGAATTTTTATGCGTCACGAACACTTACGCAATCTGGAGGAACAGTTTCTTCTACCACTATTTATGTTCGGCTGAAAGCTGGATTAAGTGAAAATGATTATAATGGGGAAGTTATAACTCATACAAGTTCCGGAGCAACGCAGAAAGATGTAACATGTAGCGGAAGCGTTACTGCTGGGGTTGTTTACTATTCACGTTCTAACGGGAATTGGAATGATTTTAATACGTGGTCATCTACATGTGGCGGATCTGCTGGTATTGGGGTGCCGCCTAATGATGCGATTGTTCAAATTTGCAATGGAAATGTAGTAAATCTCAATGCAAATGCATCTATTGGACGTTTAACGATTACTGGTAGTGGTTCTCGCCTTGCAATTAATAATTCTACGTGGGAAAATACATTTACTGTTACGGGTAATACATATATTCAAGATGGTGGTAGTATTTCTGATTCAGAAGATTGGCGAAAATATACCTTGAATTTAAATAATGTATATGTCGGGTACAATTCTACTTCGGGAACAAGTACTTTTAGTATTACACGGCAAACAAATAATAATTCGAATATTTCAATTTCGGGTATGTTATATATTGGAAATTGTGCTGGTAATGGTACTGCAGACTTTAATTATTCTCCAAATTTAAGTGGTGGAACAAACTCATTAACAATTGCAAATAGAACAATCTATCCAAATGGTACTTATACCTATGGATGTTCAGGTGGTTCATGTCCTTCTGCTCCATCTAATACTACCGCTGCTGCATGTCCTACAATTACTGCTAGTTCTTCTACAATAAATGGTAATTCCTATGTGTTTGGTGCAGGCCCTTCAGTTGCAAAATCTGTTACATTAACAGGGGAAAATTTAGTTGGTTCAGGAGATATTGTTGTATCTACTGCTTCTGCAGATTATGAAATTTCTCCTGATAATGCAACATGGGGGACTACATTTAATCTGCCATTTGCCGGTGGAGTTATTACCGCAGAACCTAAAACCTTATATGTACGATTAAAAGCCGGAAAGGCTAAAGGTTCATATAATGGGGCAACCGTATCGCTTGTGGGCGGTTCGGCATCAACTACAATCACGCTCAATGGTATGGTTACGGCTACTATTAGTGCTGCTCAATCTACACTTACTCCCGTATCATCGAATCTTACGGCAAATGGTTCGTCAAATCTATCGCTTACTGTAACGGTATATGATACCGATGGAAATGTTGCTGCTATTCCTGGACAAACAATAACTATAACTAAACAATCTGGTGGTGGTACATTAGGTGCGGTAAGTGACAACGGCGATGGTACATATACCGCATTACTCACTTCACCTACAACAACAGGAAGTGGAGTGTTTGTTGCAACAGTAAATGGTAGTGAAGTACAAAATAATACGGGTTCGCAGACGCAAGCTACTATAGCGTATGTTGCAGGAGAACCTTCGCAGTTATCTATTCAAGCAGGAAATAATCAAACTGCTATGCCGGGTACTACAGTTGCCACAGCTCCAAGTGTTTTGGTAACCGATGCAAATGGAAATCCGGTAAGTGGCGTAAATGTTACGTTTAAGGTAACTCAAGGAAATGGTGAAGTTTCTGATATTGTTGTAGTAAGTAATGCGAGTGGTATAGCTACCTTAGGATATTGGGAATTAGGTCCTAATCCAGGAACAAACAAAGTTGTGGCTACTGCTACATCGAGTTCAACAAGTAAAGCAATTCGTTATCCTTTCCCTCATGCTACTCGCCAGCAGTACCCATATGGTATTTCAGCTACTAATGTAGATTATGTTGATTTGCAAGATAAAATTGATACATGGATTACCAATTATTATGTGGAAGGAGATTGTTATGGTACCGGTGATTGTGCTCGTATTAAGTGGGATGATCCTAATTTGACAGTGAGTGAAGGTATTGCGTATGGTATGCTTATTTTTGTATATACCGATAATGAAACAAATAATTACAAAGATAAATTTGATAAATTGTGGACATATTATAAAAAGTGGTCTACAAGTGGTGGAGGCTTAATGACATGGAGAATTGAAGGATTTTCTAATGTTAATCCAGGTGATACTGGTGCTGCCACTGATGCAGATATTGACGCAGCATTGGCTCTCATACAAGCTCATAAACAATGGGGAAGCACCGGTGCTGTAAATTATATTCAAGAAGCAGAAACAATTCTTGCTAAAATATATGATCATGAAGTAGAAAATAATTTATTTAAACCTGGTGATGGATGGAATAGTGTGCAAAATCCTAGTTATGCAGCATTGTTTGCCGTAAAAAAAGCTATGGAAATTCAAGTAGATGAAGATTTTACGCAAACACGTGGTTGGGCATCGGTGTACACAACATTACAAAATTATTTATTACATTATCAAAATGATAATACAGGTTTATGGCCAAATTGGACACAGCCGGATGTAGCAGGAACATGCGTAGTAAGTGGGCATGGTTCTGGAGGGTATTCAGAAGGGTGTTGGTACGGTCTCGATGCTTTACGTACTCCATGGCGTGTAGCATGGGATCATGCGTGGTATGGTACTGCCAATAGTGCTACTATGTTGAACACACTTTCTGATTGGTTAAATAGTAGTGATATTGCCGGAGACCCTAATAATGTAATTGGTAAATTTACCAATATTAGCAATATTACCAATGGTGCCCAAACAGCATACCCGCTCGATGAACCGGGTTTTGTTGCAGGCTTAGCAGCTGCCTATATGGCAGACAATAACGCTACCGACCAAGAAGATTTAAATGAATGGTATGCAAATCTTATGGCACGCGATTTAAGTAATCCTGGTACTTTGTCAATTAATCATCCAGATGTTTTAGCAGACCCGGATACATACGGATATCAATATTATAGTCCTACATTACAAATACTTATGGGGTTAACACTCTCGGGTAATACCCCCGATTTTAATACGTTGGATCCGGTAATAGCTGATCCTGTTGAGTTTACAGCAACCGGCGACGGATTACTTCCAATTCAGTTATTGAAATTTACTGCTTCGCCTCAAGAAAAATCAGTTTTATTGGAGTGGTCAACTGCAACAGAATCGCAAAACGACTATTTTACATTGTATAAAAGTTCAAAAACTGAACAATTTACTCCAATTGCAACAGTTCAAGGAGCCGGAAATTCGAATGTATTACAATCATATGAATATATAGATACAGATGTTACCCATGGTATGTTGTATTATCAATTGTCGCAAACCGATTACAATGGAACACAAAGTTTCTCGGATATAGTTTCTGTATATTTTGAACCAAAAAACTTTGAAATAATTTCATGTAAATCAGATAAACAAACGACTGCGACAACTATTGAGATTCAATTTTTGCAATATGATGAAGTTAATACTTTACGAATTGTTAATGTTGTGGGACAGATTATGTTTGAACAAAAATTTACTCAAACTCTTTACGAGCAAATAGAATTATCGTTACCACCCGGAATGTATACGATAGTAAATTCGGTACAAACGGTATCGAGTAAGCAGAAAATATTGATAAAATAATTTTTAAAAAAAATACTTAAAAAAACGAGACCTTTTGGATCTCGTTTTTTTTTTTGATTTTTTTCCTGACTTGTCCTATTTAGTGCCGTGAATTTATGAAATTCAGACTATATTTTTTTATTCTTGTTCTTTTGGCATTGCCCCAAAAGAACGAAAAACTCGAGCCTGTCCCGAGCTATCGGGAGCTACAAGAATGCACCTTCCCGCTCAAGCTCAAAATTAAGAAACATTAGTGATATTATTTCATAGCGGGGGGCAGCGTATTCTTAAAGATTTTTATCTCACTGATATTCAATAGTATCTAACTTCGTATTTCCCAACTTGGCAACAAGCCTAAAAAAAAACTTGCAAATGACGTATGGATTTATTATATTTGCACGTAAAATAAATTAAAGATTATGGAAACTAAATTAACATTGAGATTAAATGATAGTGTTATTGAGAGAGCTAAAATTTATGCACGTAGCCATAGGATTAGTCTTTCGAAAATGATAGAATCTTATCTAGATAGCATTACAAAACAAAAAGAAGTTGAGAAAAGGATATCAATTACTCCACTTGTAGAGAGCTTAAGCGGTGTGATTGAATTACCAGCAGACTTTGATTTTAAAAGAGAGTATCGTGATTATTTAGAAGAAAAGTATAAATGAAAAAAATATTTGTTGATACCAATATCGTGATTGATTTATTATCACGGAGAGAGCCATTTTTTGAAGAAGCAGCTGAATTGTTTTCTCTTGCTGATAAAAAGCAAATTGAATTAGCAGTATCATCTTTGACTATAGCAAATACTAGTTATACATTGTTGAGACAAATGGATTCGAATAAAGCAAAATCGATTTTAAGAAAGCTTAGGTTGATTCTTAAAGTCTTGCCATTGGACGATAAAATTATAGGATTAGCATTAAATGACGAGACTTTTTTTGATTTTGAGGACGGACTTCAATACTTTACAGCAATTGAAAACGAGCAAGAATTAATTATTACTAGAAATCTTAAAGATTTTAAAAATTCAAAATTGCCGACAATGACAGCTAAGCAATTTATTGAAACGATTAAATAAAGCAAGTTGCCAACAATGGCTAAAAATTATAGCGGTAAAATTGCTCGGTTTAAGTTTTGGTACATGCGTGTTTTGTTCAATTTTGGCGGACAGGACGCGTTTTACGAAAATCGCAACAATTTATAGCCGAGAACGGTAGTATTACATACTTGAATAATAGTGACCAATCAAATATATAATACAGTTATATAAATAACGTCAACTCGATGTAATTATTTAAGTTCAGATTTTATAAGGATTTGATTATCAAGGCACATATTTGAAAATGTAGCGGGCTACTTTGAAAATATGTAACGAAGAGAATCGAATTCTTATAAAAAGCATTA
>MWCJ01000055.1 GCA_002069975.1 Bacteroidetes bacterium ADurb.Bin217
AAAAAAACCTTCATTGAATATCGAAATTATTGATAATGAAAGATTAATAGCTGCTGCTTAGGTCGAATTGACGTTAATTTATAAAATTCTAATTAGTAAGAAATTCAAGCATTCTATAACTTACCAATAGAACCCTTTCTGAAAACGCATATTTAGCTTGAATTCCGGCCACTTCGAAGAATGAAACCTTTGTAACTAAATATTCTTTTAATGCATATGAATACCCTTTAAACCATTCTTCTTTTGAAACAGTAACGTTATTTTTAACAGAATTAAAATGAAAATTGAGGTATTTATATAATTCTTCTTTTGAAAAATCTTCTTGTAATACAAAACTTAGAAATTCAACAATATCTCTGTGTGGTATGTTTACAACGGCAAGCTCCCAATCGTAAATACAAACTTGAGAAGATTGTTTTTTTATTGCAATATTTCTAGAACTTAAATCCCCATGTATAATAGTATTTGGAATGTTTTTAATACTTTCTTTTCCCTTTTCAAGTTGAGATAGATACTCAGGAAATTTTTCAATTATTGAAAACTTTTTTGACATTTTTGAATCAAGCAGCATAATTGATATAAACTTATTATATAACTCTTTAGAATGCCAAGGTTTAAACTCTTTAACTTCCGGAATACTATCAGTATTCTTACAGAAATATAAATGAACGTTACTAATTTCTCGAATTACATTTAAACATTCTTCTTCTGTCCATAGTTCTGGTCGATTTTGAGAATTTATATGTGCAATATCTTTAACCTGTAATTGTTCCATTGCAAACATGAATATCTCTCGTTTTTTATCTATAAACTTACCATAAAATAGAGGAGAACAGTTAAAATTTTCTTTATTTAGAATATCATATACCTTAATTTCTTTAAGATGACAATTCCAATATTCTAAGTTCTCTTTATACTTTGAAATTAAATCTGCTAATTCAACATCAATTAGGGCTGCTAAAAAGTGAAGGCCTTTAATTACATCAATATCGAGAGCTTTTGATTTAATGAGTATTGAATGTGTGTTATTCTGAGTATGGATATTTGCCTGATACAATCCAATAAGTTTTTTTGATACTTTATTAGTAATCTGAGTAATTATTCCATTTTCTACAATATTTTCTAACTCTATTTCACATGAAATTATATCTTCACAAATTCTATTTGTAAAATATTCTTGTATAAAATTAGTATTTAGTTCAGATTGAGTAAGCCAATTTACTGGTTTGTTTCTACCCAATTTCTCGTGAGCTTTAGCAAATGCGCCACTCACTATTGCAGCAAAGGTTGAAATTTCTAAGGATAATGCAAACCCAGATATAAGTGATGCAAACCTATTTACATTTCCTTTACCATAACATCCCATTAGCTCAAGTGCTTCTTTTTGTTTTGGTAAATGTGTTCCACCACCAATACTGCCAATTACAAGATTTGTAAGTTTCAACATAAAATCAATTCCATCTTCTTTTTCTTCGAGAATTAAATCGGCATTCGAAGATTCGTGAATTGAACCAAGATCTTGACCTGTTGCTAAGAATATTGCAGCAATAGCATTTGTAATATTTACATTATAGCCCAGCATACCATTTTTTATGGTAATCTCTCTAGAAGCAAAGTAGGCTTTCATAAAATCTTCTTTCGTGGTTCGTAGAACATTTTTAATAACATCATTTGTTAAAAAACAGGTAGCTTCTACATGTATTCCTCTTCCATTTTCAATTGTGTATTGCGAAATTTTTTTATCGGAAGCACCATTACCTTCAATAATAAATGTATCAATTTCGACTTGTGTTTCTTTAGAAAAATTCTCTGCAATCCATAGAATTGCATGCCACGTACAAACTGTAGTCATGTTTTGACCCGATGCATCGCCTGTGTTATAGTAAAAAAAGAGATGTACCCTATTTGCAAATTGTTTGGGTTTAATTTCAAGTATTTTTGCATGATTAGAATATTGCTCAGCATGTTGTTTTATTTTATCGCAATTTTTATGTACCCATTCTATAAATATATTTGAATCTTCTGGAGAAAAAAAAGTAAATAATGGTGCACGAAGCATCTTTTGATATTTGACTTTAGCATGAAATCCACCACTGAGACTTACAGCACGAGCACCTCTATTCATACTTGCTATAAGAGCACCTTCGAGAGTTCCTGCCACACAATATACTAATTCTTTTTGATTATTGGATTTAAATAGTAATGGACCAACTATACCAAGCGGCACTTCAACAGAACCAATAAATGATTCAATATTATTGTCGATTGTTGCAAGATTTAGCGAATGTTTTGATATATAACTAAGATTAAATCCTTCCTTATTCATATGCTCATTGCGTTGCTTCAAAGCATGTGCAGAATTCAATCCTCGTCCTGGAATTATCGGTATTTCCATACAATATAATAGATAAGAGTGTGTGGCAATGATATTATGTCAAATATACAAAATAATTCGAAATACATGCATTATTGATTTTTGATAATACATACAACCGGAATCCCAATCCGATGTATAAAAGATTAACACATTACCCCCGAAATACGCTATATTTAAACTCCGCAATCGCCCAATCTTCTTCGCTGTCAATATCTTGTACTTCCATGGGAGAAAGTATGATTGCACCGGTGTTGTCATTTAAAAATACTTTGGTACGGAGAAATTCTTTGGTGTTGCACCAATAAAACTGCCCGCTATCGTGATACGTATATTCTAAATCTTGCGAACGGGTAAGTATATGCTCGGGGTTGCACATGCTCACTTTGTTGTGCCGCACATACAGTGCTCGTTGTATGGGATAACTATATTGCACCACCGGATACACTGAAAAAAAATGTTGTTGCGTGAGCACATCAAATGCTTGCGAAATTCGTGTATGTGTAATAAACGGTGCGGTAGGTAATAAACAACAAAAATAGTCGAACTCTATTCGTCTCTTTGCATACTCGGTCAATACTTCTTCTACTACTTGCCCTAGATGTGCAAAATCGTTTGCCGTTTCGCTGCTTCTGTAAAATGGTACCGTTGCTCCATGTTCTTTTGCTATTGCAGCTATTTCTTCGTCATCGGTGGATACCATAACTTCGGTAAACAAGCCCGATTGTAAGGCTGCTTCTATTGAATATGCTATAATTGGTTTGCCGTGAAAGGGTTTTATGTTCTTTCGCGGAATACGTTTACTGCCACCACGTGCAGGTATTATAGCTATGCAGTTCATCGTATTATTTTTCTAATAAATACATACAATCTTTATTTCCTTGTTCTTGTTCAGTGAGGTACGGATATATTTGTTTGTATGCCTGTTTCAATGTAGGAAACAATTCGCGATATTTTGCTTCGTAATCCATTTTCCACAAAAATCCGGCATTTCCTCTATAATTTATATCGGTTTGTTGTTCGGCATAGTATTCAAATCCTGCAATATATTGTTTTGAGCAACGAACAATTTCGCCCATAATTGCAGGCAAATCTTTGGGAGCTATATGAATAAGTACTCCATTGGTAATAACTAAATCAAAATAAGAATCTTTAAATGGAATATCGAATCCCGAAGCCTGAATAATATTAATGCCTTTGGTATATTCTTTTGCTTTTTCTACTGCGTACCATTGTAATTCTATGCCGTACAAATTGCTGAATCCCATGCGTTGCAAGCCTGCCAATTGCATTCCGGTGTTGGTTCCTACTTCCAATATTTTAGCATCTTTGGGTAGATGTCCGAAACAACGATTGTTTATGTCAATTTTGGTACACCCAAAATAATTTATAAAAAATGAATCCCATTCTTGTTGGTCGCGCGTGTTACGGTCAGTATATTCTTTACCAAATGTTCCTGTCCAAAAATCAATTTGTTCTGTATGCATTGTGTGTTATGTATTATAAAATTCTAATATAGTTTGAATTACAAAATCTTGTTGTTCGTTAGTAAGCGACGGATACATCGGTAGACTTAAACAATGTTCATAATATGCTTCGGCTATAGGGAAATCGCCTTGTTTGTATCCTTGTGCTTTATAATACGGCATGGTATGTACGGGAATATAATGCACTTGGGTAAAAATTTCTTTCGACCTCAGATACGTATACAACTCCAATCTATTGAGTACTTGAATTACATATAAATGATAGGCGTGATACACTGAATCGGCAACTTGCGGTGTTTGAATACAGGTATGAGCAAACGCTTTGTTATATTTTTCTGCAATCTGATTACGACGTGTTAAGCCATTATTCGCTCGTTTCAATTGACTTAATCCCAAAGCACATTGGAAGTCGGTAATTCTATAATTATACCCCAATTCTTGCATTTCGTAATACCATGGACCATGATTTTCTAGCATTATTTCGGGGTTACGAGTAATTCCGTGTGTTCGAAGCATACAGAGTTTTTCATACACCTGTTTACTGTTGGTTGTTATCATACCGCCTTCGCCCGTAGCAATATGCTTTACCGGATGAAAAGAAAACACCGTAGCGTTACTATATGTACCATTTCCACAGAATTGTTTATTGCCGCACGAATCAATAAACCAAGCACCGGGAGCATGACAGGCATCTTCTAAAATCCACAATCCGTATTTTTCTGCTACTGCGTGCAATTGTTCCATATGAACGGGATACCCTGCAAAATCTACAGGTATGATACCTACCACATCGCTTTGTGTTTGGCACAATGCTTCTACCTGTGCTATGTCTATCAAATAGGTTGTGGGGTCAATATCGGCAAACAATACCTGTGCTCCGCAATATTGTATACAGTTGGCACTTGCGACAAATGTAATGGGGGTAGTAATAACTTTTTGGTGAGGTTGCAATCCCAAAGCCATCACACCAAGATGCAAGGCAGCAGTGCCATTGTTTACCGCTACAGCATAGGCACTTCCTACATATGTGGCAAAGGCTTGTTCAAATTCGGCAATTTTAGGTCCTTGTGTCAAAAAATCTGACTGCAATGTTTCTATTACTGCAGCAATATCTTCGTCGGTAATATGTTGTCTGCCATATGGAATCATTGCACAACCTATTACAGTGGTTTGAAATTAGAATCTACATGTTGCAAAATCAACGAACGAATCGCTTCTTCATCGAGCCACATATCATTTTCGCCAGAATTGTAGGTAAAGCCGGGCGTTACAGGTTTTGCCTTATAGGTAGTAAGATAGGTGTCTTTGTTGGCATCGGTAGGTAAAATAATATAATATGTGCCGGCATCTATGGTATTGTATGAGTCACTCGATGTTATCATTTCTTCGTGCAATTTTTCGCCGGGACGAATACCTATATCCACCAATTTACAACTTGGAGCAATTGCACGGGCAAGTACATCAATTTTGTACGATGGAATTTTTGGAACAAATATTTCTCCGCCTATACCATGTTCTATAGCATACAACACCATATTTACTCCTTCTTCGAGCGAAATATTGAAACGGGTCATTTCCATATGAGTAATAGGCAACACACCTTCGCTGCGTTTGTTCATGAAAAATGGGATAACAGATCCACGCGAGCCCATAACATTGCCATATCGCACTACCGAAAATGTAAGATTTCGGTGTCCTTTAATATTATTGGCAGAAATAAATAATTTGTCGGAAACCAATTTGGTAGCTCCATACAAATTGATAGGAGCTGCAGCTTTGTCGGTTGACAATGCTACAACTTTTTGAATACCACAATCTAAGGCAGCTTCAATTACATTTTGAGCACCCATTATATTGGTTTTTACTGCTTCAAACGGGTTGTATTCGGCAGTAGGAACTTGTTTAAGGGCTGCTGCATGAACGATAATATCAATACCTTCGCATGCACGTTTTAGACGTTCGCCATCGCGTACATCACCTATAAAATAACGTATCCCTTTGTATTTTTGTGGCGAAAACTGTTGAGCCATTTCAAATTGTTTCAACTCATCGCGCGAATAAATTACAAGACGTTTAATATCAGGGTATTTTGTAAGAACCGTTTGTACGAATTTTTTTCCGAACGAACCGGTGCCGCCGGTTATAAGTATTGATTTATTGTTAAGCATATCTGTGAAAGATTGTTTTGAATTCAATTTTTTTCAAAAGTACTAATTTTTTGAATTTATTTCGTGTAATATTGTATAATTGATTGTGTATTGAAATAAATAATGACAAAAAAAGCATATTGCTTCGGTCATATAAGTACCGGAAAATTGTATCGTATCAAGGGGGCGTATCCACAGGCTAATGGCTATGCGGAATATACGGAAATTCTCGACAATTACTGCGGCGAAGCTTTGAGTACCGGCATAGTTTTGCAACGACTTGGGGTACACACAATACTCGAAGGCAACTGGATAGGCGACAACGAAGACGGCAGAAAAACATTGGAATTTATTAAAAATACCGGAATTTCGTGCGATACTGTTCGCATACAACCGGGCTATAGTGGTGTGCACGAAGTGGTAATTAGTGATGCTACCAGCCGCACGGTGTTTGGTAGATATTGCGATTTGCTCTTTACCACTCCCCAATGGAATATGCCTACCACAGAAGCTATTCGACAAGCAGATATTGTTACTGCCGACCCATCGTTTGGTGCTGCATCGGAATTTGTTGCAACGCAAGCTGCTGCATATGGGAAGCCATTTATTGCTATTGATACCCCGTATACAAGTATACTTACTCGCCATGCTGCGGTATGTATCATTTCCGAAGATTTTTTGCGAAATACATATACACACGACGATTGGAATGCTATTTTTGAACAATATTGCTCTCATTCCAAAGGACTTACCATATTTACATTTGGCGAAAAACCACTGTGGTATGGAACTCAACATCGAGAACTGTTTTCTATAGAACCGGTAGCTCATGTTGTTGACACCGCCGGAGCAGGCGATTCGTTTCGTGCCGGTATTATGTATGGCATGGTGCAGAGCATGAATACAACCGATATGCTCACATTTGCTTGTAAAGTTTCAGCACAAGTTATACAAACAAGTCCGGGTGTTATTAATTTTAATGCAAAATCGCTCCTCTAATATGGAATTCCCTACATCGAAAAAAGAACTGGAACGCTTAGGTTGGGACTATATAGATGTAATTCTCATAACCGGCGATGCATTTATAGACCACCCGTCGTTTGGTGTAGCCATAATAGCTCGGGTATTGCAAAAATTAGGATATAGAGTAGCTATAGTTCCGCAACCCAATTGGCGTGACGACTTACGGGATTTCAAAAAACTGGGAGCTCCCCGTTTATTTTTTGGCATTAGTGCGGGAAGCATGGATTCTATGGTAAATCATTACACAGCTACCAAACGACTTCGTTCCGACGATGCCTATACTCCCGGTGGATTGGCAGGGCAACGCCCCGATTATGCAAGTATTATATATGCACAAATTGTTCGCCAACTCTACCCTACTACACCTATTGTTTTGGGTGGCATAGAAGCATCGCTCCGCAGATTTGCTCATTACGACTATTGGTCCGATAGGGTTAAACAATCTATATTACTAGAAAGTAACGCCGATTTGGTTGTATACGGTATGGGCGAACAAGCAATTACCGATATTGCTATTCAATTAGACAATGGCATTGCGGTGCAAAATATACGTTCGGTCCCGCAAACAGCCTATAGTGTTTCGTCGCGGCTTGACCTTCCAAACAATTGTATTGAATTGCACTCGTACGAAGAATGCAGTACCAATAAAAAAGCATATGCCGAAAACTTTAAAATTATTGAAGAACAATCGAATAGCTGGAACGCACAAAAAATTGTACAAAAAATTGGCGATCGCTATGTAGTTGTAAACGAACCCTACGAACTCTATACCGAAGCCGAATTAGATGCAATATATGCATTACCGTATACGCGTCAACCTCATTCTCGCTATGCCAAAAAACCTCCAATTCCCGCATTCGAAATGATAAAACATTCGGTAACTATGCATCGCGGATGCTTTGGCGGTTGTAGTTTTTGCACTATATCGGCTCATCAAGGAAAATTTGTAGTAAGCAGGTCGAAACAATCGATTTTACAAGAATTATCGGACATATCTAGCATGCCTTATTTCAAAGGACATATAACCGATTTGGGTGGACCTTCGGCAAATATGTATCGTATGCAGGGCAAAGATTTGGAATTGTGTAGGGTATGCAAACGAGCATCGTGTTTGTTCCCGGCAAAATGCAAAAACCTCAACGACGACCACAGTCACCTCATAACATTGTACAAAGAATCGGTACGAATACCGGGCATAAAGCATGTAACTATAGGAAGCGGTATCCGATTGGATTTACTGCAAGGTAGCAAAACTGAACGAGAATATACATCGCTCTTGTTACAAAAACATGTATCGGGACGATTAAAAGTTGCCCCGGAACATACTGAACCACAGGTTTTGTCGCTCATGCGTAAACCTCCGTTTGCTTCATTCGAAGCATTTAAAAAAATATTTGACGAACACAATACGAAATTTGGATTGCGACAACAATTAATACCATATTTTATATCGTCGCATCCGGGCTGTAGTGCACAGGACATGAAACATCTGTCGAATCGATTGCGAAATCTTCAACTCATGCCTGAGCAAGTACAAGATTTTACTCCAACGCCTATGACTTTGGCTACGGTGATGTATTACACCGGACTCAATCCATATACTGGAAAGCCTCTATTTTCGGCAAAAACCAAAGCAGAAAAAGATGCACAAAAATCATCGTTTTTTTGGTACACACAGAAAGGCAATAGGAAGTAAGTTTTAAACTAAGATAATAATCTGTTATATAAAAAAATAGCTCTATAGGAGCAACATTATGGTAGGGAATTATATTAAGAAATTTAAAAAGCTCCGAAGAAGCAATATTACATTGTAAAATAAATTGTTATAATAATATTACCTCCGAGGCTGTATTTTGAGCAATTCACATAATTCTACCATATTTTTGCCTCGCTTTTTTATCTAAAGACATATTTCACAGAAATTGCTCATTTTCTTATGTGTAGTTGACCATAGTAAAACGGACAAGTCAAGTGCTCAAATGTTACAAAAATTTGTATTAGTCTATTGCCGCCAAAACTTCAACACATTGCTGTATACTAACAGATTTTTGTTCCCCAGATTGCATATGTTTAAGAGTAATAATGTGCGATTCTAGTTCTGTTTCGCCAATTATACCAACATACGGAATGCCTCTATCGTTGGCATATTGCATTTGTTTTTTCATTTTAGCTACATCGGGATAAACTTCGCACGCTATTCCTTTGCTTCTGATTGATTGAGCATAGAGTAACGCTTGTTGTTGTTCAGGTTCGCCAAAACACACAAATAGAATTTTTGCCGTTTGGTTTACCTGCGCAGGATAGGCATCAAGTTGTTGCAATACATCGTAAATTCTATCGGCACCAAACGAAATTCCAACACCCGAAACACCCGGCAAACCAAATATTCCGGTTAAATTATCGTATCGTCCACCTCCGCATATACTACCTATTTGCACATCTTTTGACTTAACTTCAAAAATAGCTCCGGTATAATAATTAAGACCTCGAGCAAGCGTTAAATCCAACTCAACTTCGGCAGACAAAGACATGTGCGAAATATTGGTACATATATATTCTATTTCGGCAATTCCTTGTTTCCCAACTTCCGATGATTGTAAAATTGTTTGTAATTGTTGCAATTTTTGTTCGGTAGTTCCGTGCAATTCCAAAATTGGTTGTAATTTCGCTATGGTAGAATCCGCTATACCTTTGTCGCTCAATTCTTTATTTACATTTTCAATACCTACTTTTTCGAGTTTGTCAATAGCTACGGTTATATCTATTATTTTATCCGATTCGCCAATAACTTCGGCTATTCCGGCTAATATTTTTCTATTATTTATTTTGATGCACACACGAATACCGAGTTTTGAAAACACCGCATCAACCATTTGCACCAACTCTACCTCGTTTACCAACGAATTGCTGCCAACTATATCGGCATCGCACTGATAAAATTCTCGATATCTCCCTTTTTGCGGACGATCGGCACGCCATACTGGTTGTATCTGATAGCGTTTAAACGGGAATTGTATTTCGTTTTGATGCATTACAACAAACCGAGCAAAAGGCACTGTTAAATCGTATCGTAAAGCCTTTTCGCAGATTTTGTGAGCCAAGGCTGTTGAACTTACTTGCGCATATTCATCGGCAGAAATTCCTTGATTAAATTCACCGGAATTGAGTATTTTAAATATCAATTTATCACCCTCTTCGCCATACTTACCCATAAGCGTTTGCATGGTTTCCATAGCAGGAGTTTCTATAGGCAAATAGCCATACAAAATAAAAATAGATTGAATAGTATCGAAAATATACTTACGTTTACTCATCTCGGCAGGGATAAAATCACGAGTGCCTTTGGGTATAGAAGGTTTTTGTGCCATAGCATTTTTTTTGCAAAAATAATAGTTTTTGTAAGAGCTTGTGTATTTTTGTTAATGTAAAGTAATTAAGAAAATATTATTTTTTACTTTTTTAATTTGAATGAAATAAAAAATAGATTTTTTACATGAAATCAATATGTATCCTCCTTACTTTTATTATAACAACATTACATGCACAAGATGCTAATGTTGATTTTAAGAAAAACTCAACACATGGTATTGTATATGGGCTTCCCGAACCATATTTATTACGATATTGTATAAGCCAAGAGCGATTTATTAAAGAAAATATCAGTATTAATGCGGGATTACATTATATATCATTATACGGTGAAAATGGTGGATGGAAAATGAATACGATGCAATTGGAAGTACGAAAATATATACCATCGAAGCATTCTATTGCCCGATCATATTGGATATCTCCTCATGGTATTTGGTCAATACATAATTCAGATGGTTTATCAGAAAAATCAAAAACAAATTATTATGGAATTGGGTTTTCGATAGGGAAAAGGCGATATTTTATAAAGCAAATGGTTTTTTGGGACATAGGAATACGAGTATCATATGGAGTGGGAATATACACGTATTACCAAAACAAGTTAAATCTTGAAGAAAACTCACACAAAAATGTGTATGGATTTCTACCAAGATTTATTTGTAATTTTGGATGGAAGTATTAATTTGCATTCACTTGGACTAAGCCTAATAGAAAAACTTCTCGACTTTGCCAAGTACACATACAATTCTGTGCTAGTCGAGAATAAGGAAGTTTGAAAAATTCATAAGCAACCTATACATATCCACCAACTACCTGCTCGAGCTGTTTTGCTTGGTGTACTCCAGCTCCACGCCATACAGCATTGCCTTGTTTAAACAATACTAATGTAGGTATACTCCGTATACCATATTTGGCAGCTACTTGCGGGTTTTTGTCAACATTTATTTTGAGTACTCGTACGGCACCATTCATGCGTTTAGCAAAGTCTTGCAATATGGGAGCTTGCATTTTGCATGGCTGACACCAGTCGGCATAAAAATCGACCAACACAGGCGTAGTTCCTTGTATTGTTTCGTAAAATGTATTCATATTTTTTTGAATTACAGTTTAGTGTCACCCCTTCGGGGCTTTTGTTGGTTATAATATACTTTGTATTCTATAATAATATCACCCCTTCGGGATTTAAAAATTGACTTTTCAGACCTTTGAGACTTTTTAGACTTTTTCCTTCTGCTTTTTCTTAGTATAATCGGTTATCATTTGTCCCATCAAGAACCCCATAATAATACCGTAAATTACACTTGTATGCCAATTGGCTGTAATAGGACAAGCTCCGGTAGAGCAACCTATATAAAACCAATATGCATAGCCACCTATACCACCAAGTATGGAGGTAATAATTTCAATTTTGTATTTTAATAAAAATGTCATAGTACTTTTTTGTGCAAATGTAGTGACTGCTCATACCGTAAGTATGTAACCTGTGTCACAATAGTTTCGAAAAATCTATTTTGTTGCGCGACAATACTACTTTGTTGGCATGCTCCAATGTTTTTAGCAGCCGAGATATAACCTCACGCGACGAACTCAACGACAATGCTATATCGGCATGACTCCCCTCATACACCGTTTTTCCGGTAGTGGTATATATATTTTTCAAAAAGCGAATCAGGCGTTCGTCCATTTTCAAAAATGCCAAACTATCTATTGTTTGCAGCAATTCATTGAAACGCATACGATATTGCATAAATACAAATTGTTTCCACGAACTATAGCGTGTAAACCACATATCTACGTTCTGAATTGGGATTTTTATAATTGTACATTGCTCAACCGAACGGGCATATATTTCGGCTGTTACATTGGTCATACAACAAGTAAGTGCTGCAGAACAAACTTCGCCTGCTTTTACATAATATAGTAATACTTCACGCGATTCTGCATCGTTTCTATATACCTCTATAAGTCCCGAACAAAGGAGCGGTAAGAATTTAATGTATTTTCCTGGTTCCATAAGAATTTGTCCGGCAGGAAAAGTTTCGATAGTACCTAATTCTCCTATTTCGGTACACAATGCCGATTCAAGCGATGGAAAATGTAATTGTAAATAGTCAAGAATCTCTCTCTGATTGCTCATATTCGTTTACTTGTATAAATAGTATATCGAAAAACTATTTTGTAATTTCAAGTAAAGATAGTATTTTTTTCGGAATATCGGTATTGTCGTATGTGCCTTCGAATATTTCGCTTCCAGCCCCTATTGCATATACCGGAACAGCAACCCCTGTGTGTGCATAGGTAGTCCAGCCAATCCCCGATTTTTCGGCCAAAATTTTATTCATTGTAACTACTATTGCCTGTGCTTTATTGCCCGAAGTATACAAAGCCGATGGTGATAAATTATACAATAATCTTGCATCATCACTATTTGTTTTATCATCAATAGAAAACACAAAATTGTATGCTCGTTGTAAGCGTAAACTATCGTATGCCTGCAATTGCAAATTATTTTGACCTATTGCATACATGCCTGACAAAAAAGTCATACACGAATCGAAGGTAAATTGAGTACCGTACGTGTTGATTTTTTCGGTTATTTTTTGCTCGCACACTACATACGAACTTTGTTGATTTGCAAGCAATCCAATATTTGTATAATAGGGGTACAAAGCAGCTCCTACTCCCATACCTCCTGTTTCGTGGTCGGCGGTAACTATAATAAGTGTTTCGTTGGGGTATTGTTTGTACCACTCTATTGCTTTGTCAACTGCTTTGGAAAATTCAACTGTTTCGCCTATTGAAGTTGCAGCATCGTTGGAATGACACGCCCAATCGATTTTACCTCCTTCTACCATAATAAAAAATCCTTGTGGCGATTGCACGCATGCTATAGCAGTACTCATAATATCGGACAACTTCATACGATTATTCAACGCATCAATCCCATACGACAATTCAGTATGGTTATCGAACACGCATACTTTTGTTTTAAGTTGTGCCGCATATTGCAAACTATCGGGCGAGGTAATTAAAGAATACTTATATTTCTTAAGCTCAGCATAGGCATTGTGTTTCCCGTTTACAGGTTTTACAAATGCACCACCTCCAAAAAAATCGAACTGAGATTCGGGCAATTGCATAGCTATAGAATGATAATTACTCCTACTGGCATCGTGGGCATAGAACACCGCCGGAGTGGCATGGTCTATAGATACACTGGTAAGAATCCCTATTTTATATCCCTTTTTTTTGAGAGTTGTAGCAATACTTTCTAATTTAAACAAACCTGTAGCATCAACTCCTATATGATTTGCTTTGGTTTTTACTCCACATGCCAATGCAGTTCCTGCGGCAGCAGAACAAGTTATTTTTGAACTAAGCGAATATGTGGTTTGAAATCCATTATGCGGGAAATACAAAAATGGAATACTATCCTTAGATTGTTCACGAAGATAGGCATCGGCTACCTGTGTTTGCACTTGCCCCATACCATCGCCTATACACAAAAATATATATTTTGGCTTTTGCACTTGAGCATGCAAGGGAATACAGAAAATACTTACAAATATAGTTATGATTATTGTTTTCATTAGATTAGATTAGATTAGATTTCATTAGTAAACGTATTATTTATACTTTCAAAAATACAATTATTTTCAACGTTACATGCATACATTGTATTAGTTTTATGTTAACTCTACAGCTTACTTAGAAACTGTTTAAATTTTATTATATAATTAATTTTTGTTACTTTGAACTTCATATTTCATAAAAATCTTCTCAAATAGAATAACTATTCTTGTCTATTTTTATTTATCTAAAGCTCAAAATCTCCAAAAATTTAAATTAAAAAACAAAATCTAAACAGTTTCTTAGTGTTGAGTATTTACCAAAATTTCAAAGTATGTGAATTAGGCAAAATATAAATAACGCAGAAAACGTAACCTATTTCAACACTAATATAGAACGCAGCAATATGGCATCAGAACCGGAGCCTATCATAATTTCAAACTCTCCCGGTTCTACTGTAAACGCACCCGTTTCTGTATAAAACCCCAATTCAGCATCGGTAAGAACAAACTCTATAGTTTTACTCTCATTTGGTTTTAGAGTAACTTTGGTAAATCCTTTTAACTCCTTAACCGGACGAACTACCGATGCTACAATATCGCGAATATACAATTGCGGTGTTTCGGTACCTACTCGAGTGCCCGTATTTGTAATGCGTGCAGTAATTGTATATTCTCCATTTTTCTTAGGAGTAATTTCAAGATTTGAATATGCAAATGTGGTATAGCTCAACCCGTGCCCAAATGAATATAAGGGGGTATTTTCAATATCGGTATAGTGCGACCAAAATACCCTATTGAATCCAGCAGGACGACCGGTATTTAAGTGATTGTAATACAAAGGTATTTGTCCAACACTACGCGGAAACGACATTGGTAATTTTCCTTGCGGATTGAAATCGCCAAACAACACTTGTGCAATAGCATTACCACTCTGCGACCCCAATTGCCAAGTTTCGAGTATTGCCGGCACATGTGCTCCTGCCCATGGGATTGTTAACGGACGACCATTCATAAGTATCAATACAATATTTTTATTTACCGCATATACCGCTTCAAGCAATTCTTGTTGTACTCCGGGCAAACCAATATCAGAACGACTCCGTGCTTCGCCCGACTGAAAACAATTTTCGCCCAATACCATAACAACTACCTCAGACTTTTTGGCAACTGCTATAGCCTCAGCAAATCCAGACTTGTCTGTTTCGTTTATGGAAACTTTGTGTGTAAACCCTGCAGGATTTGTATTAAGCACAGCTCCTTGAACATACGTAATATTTGATGTGTATTTTGCAAGTCCTTCGAGAACCGAAACAGCACTACTTGGTAAAGCTTGTGCACGCCAATTGCCTATAGGAGAATCTTTATCGTTTGCCAATGCACCTATTACGGCTATGTGTTTCTGATTTTTTGATAAAGGTAAAAGTGAATTATCATTTTTCAACAATACAATAGCTTCCAATGCACTTTGCAATGCTTCTTTTGAAAAGTCAGTGGCATGTAAAATCGTCTTCTCACGAACAGAATCGCAGTATTTATAGGGATTATCGAACAAACCCAATTCAAATTTTATTCGCAAAATTCTGCGAACAGCATCATCTATGAGCGATTCGGGTATCGTTCCGTTTTCAACCAATGGTTTCAAATCATTACGATACGCATACGATTCCATATCCATATCACAACCTGCTTCTATAGCTATTTGTGCAGCATGTGCTCTATCTCGTGCATATCCATGAGTAGCCAATTCCATAATAGACCCCCAATCGGAAACCACAAACCCTTTGAAATTCCATGTATGCTTCAAAATATTGCGAACCAACATAGTATTACCGGTACAAGGCACACCATTTAGCACATTGAAAGCATTCATTACTGTGGCAACATTATTATCTACAGCAGCTTTGAACGGAGGTAGTATATCGTTATACAAGGTTACCATACTTACATCTACCGTATTATAATCGCGACCGGCAATAGGGAATCCATATCCAGCAAAATGTTTGGCACAAGCAGCTATGCTTTGTTCGTGCGACAAATCGGTGCCTTGAAATCCTTTAATTTTTGCAATTCCAACCTGCGCAGTCAAATACGGATCTTCACCGGCACCTTCCATTACTCGCCCCCATCGAGGGTCACGCGACACATCGAGCATTGGAGCAAACGTCCAATTGATTCCTGCTGCCGACGCTTCAATTGCTGAAATACGAGCAGCTTGTTCTATTGTTTGCATATTCCAACTTGCGGCTTCAGCTATAGGTACCGGAAAGGCCGTTTTATATCCATGAATTACGTCCATACCAAATATTAGAGGTATACCCAATCGCGACTGAGTAACTGCAATTTCTTGTAATTTACGGACTTGTGCAGTGCCATATACATTTAATACAGAACCAACCAGTCCTTGTTTTACATCTTCATACTTCTTTTTGGTATTTGACTCTTGCGGAATAGGTCCGGTAGCATCCCAAAAGCCATTATATTGCACCAATTGACCAATTTTTTCATCTAAAGTCATTTGAGAAAGCAGGTTATCTACTTTTTCATCTATCGTGTTTGGATTGTGCGAACATGCAATTGTCATAACAGAAAAAGCTATAATAACGTCAATTCGACGTAAGAAAAACGCTTAAATTTTTGGTAAACATAGGGAAATTTAGTATATTTAACTTTC
>MWCJ01000056.1 GCA_002069975.1 Bacteroidetes bacterium ADurb.Bin217
TTAGAGCGTCCCGATTGATATCGGGAAGGTCGCGGGATCATGCCCCGCTCTCGCTACAGAAAGAAGCTTGATAGAAGATGTCAAGCTTTTTTTATTGATTTTTTTGTAACGATAGCTCGGTTGGTTAGAGCGTCCCGATTAGTATCGGGAAGGTCGCGGGATCATGCCCCGCTCTCGCTACAAAAAGAAGCTTGATAGAGATATTGAGCTTTTTTTATTGATTTTTTTGTAACGATAGCTCGGTTGGTTAGAGCGTCCCGATTACTATCGGGAAGGTCGCGGGATCATGCCCCGCTCTCGCTACAAAAAGAAACTTGATAGTAATATTGAGCTTTTTTGTGTTGTATATATAATAAAAAAATAGACTGCTATTTTATATCCAACAAAGTTTTAGCTATATTATCACGTAGTTCTGGTGGTACTTGTACTTTTTCAGCAAAATCATACCATTGATTTACCGTATTATTTATTTCGTTAATAATACTTGCAGCTTTTTTGCATTTGATTGATTCGCCAATAATTAACAAATCTGCTTTTGTAATATCTTTACGCTTATTATTAATACTAAGGGCATGTTGGCTTACCCATACACTATCCGGGCGATAGGCATGACAAACATCATAGGCTGGAGCCAATTCCCATTTTCCTTCTTTTTGTAATCTAAAAGAAAAGTTTTTAGTATGGTCATCACAATTTCGAGCAATTACATTAAATACCATACGCCTAAACATTTGCTCCATATCTTTATAAGATAATTGTAATTCTCGCATAGTTTGAAATAATTGCTCGTAACTAAAACTATTTACTAAATTAAAATCAAAATGTTTAAGAGCACAAAATGTTTGAATGTGGTGTTTAATTTCTCCACCTTCTCTATCGAATCTTTTGGTCATAAAATGGGCTCTACCGTTCTCTTCTAATAATCGAGAAGGCATCATGCTGATTCCACAAGCTATTGCCATATTGTAATAAGCCATTTCTACACGTCCAAAGCCTTTATTCTTCCCCAATTGCACATCACTAACCTCATCTAGTTTTAAGAGCCAATGCTCAAAACCATGTGGAGCTTTTGTTTGACCAGATTTTACTTCACCAGTTTTTTCATTGTATGCAATCACGGCTTTTGGTCTGGCTCCACCAGCAGATGTGCCTATTTTAAGGATTTCTAACACAGCTTTTTCTTCATCTTTTTGTAGATTAGTTGTGAATGATTCTCTTTTTGATAGCATTCTTTGAGCAATTTCAACAAGGCTATTTATTTGAATTGCAAACGATTTTTTGTTTTCTTTAATAGTGCTTGGTTCAAATTCTAATGCGCCCATTCCTCTTGTGCCAATAAAACATAACATTTCAACCGGATTCATACTATCTTGTGGTCTACCTTGCTGTGCTAGCCAAATATTTAAAAGGTCGTTACCATATTTGTCTGGTAGTACATCTGCTAATAATCCGGGTAATCCTTTAAAAGTATCAAATTCAGAATTTTTATTTTTACGTAATTCGGCAAAAGTAAAAATGTTCTTTGCCGAATTTATAGGCATTTTAAAAGGTGATAAATTCAAATTGAGTTTTTTAAAGTTTGAATCATATTCAAAACTAGCTAAGCCCGTTTTTTCATCCCAAGCAACAGCACCAACAAGTTCTCCCCATATTTTCACAAATGCTGTATTCATAATTATAAATCTATATTGTTTGAGTTTCCATCTTTTTTTCTGCTGGCTCTTTTGCGTTTATTCTTTTCCATTTTTGCTAATGCTAAAGGACTTATCACTTGCTCTATACGAAAAGATTCCATAATATGGAGTAAATCTAAAACTCTTAAAACCTGAATTAATGTAGCTAGTGTTACAGTTTCGCCACGTTCCAATAAACTTAAAGTAGAACGACTAATTCCGGCAGATTTAGCTAATTCATCTTGTGTTTTATTCTGCTCAACACGATGATGTTTTATATAAGCACCTATTTGCTCTGTAAGTGCTTTATCATTCATGGAAATCCAATTTTTGTACGATAAATCAGTCATAAACACTTATTTAATACGTTAGTGAATGATAATTCATTCAAATGTAACACTATTTTTTTAGTAGATACAATTTTTTGATAAAAAATCACGCATAAAGTAAAATATTACTACTTATGAATTAAATATCAATCACAAAATACGGATTGCATTAAAGAATTTATTGTATGTATATTTTATAATCTTCGATAGAATATTCGTCATTTTCTTTATTTTTTCAATCTTTCTTTAAATTCATCCTAAGTGAAAGAATTATAGTAATTAACGAATAAAATATCATTCAAAAAAATTATTTATATAATTTCTCGAATGTTTTAGTGTAAAATATTGTTTGTACCGAAGTATTTACAACCCCCGAATTCGATTGTTCTCGAACAAAATTATATGTATCATGAAGTCCGGTTTTATTGGTAGCTGTAATATTTTGCATTGAGCTTGCAGCCGAATTCGAAATTACTTCAGAAAAATATAACATTTGATCGTAGCCTTGAAAACTATATTTAGAGGGTTCGGTAGAATATATAGTTCTGTACAATTCAATAAAAGACTTTACTTCAGTATTTGAATAATCTACGTACCCGTTGCTCACAAATTGAAATTGAAGTGCAAATAAAAAATCTAATTCTAAATTATCGTATTTTTCCCACATAGGTAAGCCTACTAAATGAATATCGTATTTTTTCGAAAACTGAAATAATTTGGTGACTAAGTTATTTATAAATGCCTGATTTCGTGAGAATACAATAATTATATTTTTATCGCTTGTACTCATTGCTTTTTCAACACCATCGAGTCCCAACTTTGGAAAATATACTTCTTTAAGTTTTATACCATATTTTTTTATAGAGTCGGCATAATATTGTGTAAATATTCGCTTACACTCTTGTATTTGCGATTGTTCCAAATCTATAGAATTATACACAAAAATTACATTACTCTGATTATATTGCGATGCAAACTTTGCTATTTCTTTATACCTATAGCGTTGTGGACTATTAACTTGGATTACATAAGGATTTGATTTTACAGCAACATCTTCGTTAGATAGCGGTGAAACAATTGGTATTTTATGTTTTTTAGCAAAATCTGCTGCAATCGAAAATGCAACCGGAAATACCGGACCTATAATTAAATCGAGATTTATAGGATTTATTTTCGATAGAATGTGCTGAATATCAGATGAATCTTTGCTCGAATCAAATACTTCCAATTGCACTGCAACACCTTTTTTACGTAATGAATCTACAGCCAACAACACACCTTCGTAATATTCTATAAAAGGATAGGTTGTAGGATGAATGAAGATTTGTTTATTTATAATCTCTGTTTCAGTATGTTCTTTCGAATTTATATCTAACATAAAAGGTAACATAAACACTATGCGTATAGATTTTTTTTGCAGTATCTGCTGTGGTATTTGTTGAGTTTTTGATGCTATTTCTTTGGATTCTTCAATCTTTTGACTAGGTTTTTCATTGGTAGATTCTCCAGTGTAAGCCTCTTGCTTACTATTATTTTTTTCTGCTTCCACAATAGTATTCTGTTTTGGCAATTGTTCTGTTTCTTTATTTTCAATAGTCTTAGGAATCAACAATTTTGAACCTACCGGTAAATTTTGGACAAAATCGGGATTTGCTTCAAGTATTTGTTTAGGAGTAATTGTATATAATCGAGCTATAGAATATACCGTTTGCCCTTGTTCTACGATATGAATTATAAATTCCTGATTATTAACTGAAAAAACTTCTTTTGAAGCGGTTGAAGTCTGCCCTTGTTCTATTGGTTTTGATATAGATTCTGTATACGGAATTTTAAGTGTTTGCCCTATCGACAAACCATTTTCTATTCCGGGGTTTATTTCAGTTAATTGTGTATACGAAATTCCATACGCACGCGATATAGCGTAGGCGGTTTCTTTTGCTTGTACTGTATGTATATAATATTGTTTATTGTCTATAGTTTGCAGAATATCCGACTTTGTGATTGGTTGATTTTGAGAAAAAACTTTAGATAAACTTCCTGTTAGCAAGAAAATTACACAGATACTTTGTAGAAAAAATTTAATCATACGTATTATATATTGAATATAAATTACAATAATTTTAAAGATATTTTTATGTATTCATTGTAAACCAAAAATCCGTAATAAAATTGCGAAATCCATTTTTCTATTGTTTTCAGTTTTTTTTTACAAATACTTAAAATACAATCTTCCCAATTCTTCGGCAGGGTTTACCCTCTTACAATAAATAGTTTGACATTTCGAACGTCTTCTATTCATTTATTTGTGTTAAATACAATACAAAAATATACTATTTTCTCTATTATTATCCAGTTTATATACTTGAGCTTATGTAAAAGCAAAAAAATGTTAGTTTACTCCCTCCAAATAAAAATATCTTTAGCATGTTGTGGGCGAATGTGTTCTAACCATTTAAAGTTCTCTAATTGCACTTCATTGCCCGAAATTTCATTTGGTGGAAACAATGTACCCGAGGGTTTAGATCTAAAAACTATACGCTGTACTTTTCCTTTATCGATATAGGCTGTAATACTATCACATATGGCTTTGTTTATTCCCACTAATTCGTCGCTATCGCGCAAAAAATACACAGTTTCGCCATTATTCATTATATCTACTTTATACAATTGATTATTTTTAATATATCCCTGGAGCGATTTACCTTTCATTTGATTAAATTGAATAGCATTGTCTTGAGCTATTAAAAAAGCATTTGCATCGATATATATATGCTCAATTACATTATTAACCAAACGAAGTTGTATAGAATTTCCGGTTATTTGATTCTCGTCTGACCAAATTACCGGTTTTACAAATAAATGTATAACCGAATCTAACGAATGGTATACTAAGGAATCACAAACACCTTGAACGTCTGATTTATAAAATCGTGTTTTATGGTATGCTTTTACAATTTGATATGTTGCCGAATCCGGTTTCTGAGGATTAATGGCCAGTCGTTTTGAAAAAATTGAATCGGCATGTAGATATAATGAATCTTTTGCAAATGCTTTAATTAACACTATTTTATTGGTAACATATACAAAATCTTCTTTTCCATTATAAAAACCTTTCTCTCCATATAAAAAGAGCTGTTCGGTAGTATCTTTAATTATTACATTTTTGTATGCTTTTCCTATATCGGTATTTCTATTGTAATACAAACTATCGCCGTACACAAACTGAGCTTTTGAATTTATATATGAATTCTTAAAAAACTGAGCAATATTTGTTTGCGTATTATACCATCCGTTTTCGGTATACAACAAATTTTCTTTGCTTATAATTTTGGTAGGACCATGAAAATAAGCAGTTTTGGAAACTGTTTGATATTTTAATGTGTCGGTATGTATTGTATAATCTTTGTTTTTTAAAACTACAGAATTTTTAAAAAACAACATATTATCGTTAACAGTGTATCTCGCTATTTTACTGGTTAGGGTATTTTCTCTATCTACTATTTTTCCTGAATTGTAATACATGCCTATATTATCTTTGGCATTATAATCTAAAAAATTTGTAGTTAGCGTTACATCATTATTTACCATTTTGATTTTCCCACGAAATCTGGCAATATTTGTTTGACTCGAATAATACAGAGTATCACTGGTAATAGTTACTGTATTATTTATAATTTTAACATTTGTATATGCTTCAAATCTATTATCTTTCACATAAAAATACGCACTGTCGCAAAACATACGCATATCTTGATGTTTAAATTCCACATTCCCATATAATTTTCGTACTTGACGGTCTCCAACCATAAGGTCTGTGTGTACAATTTCTATTTTTCGTTTTTGTGAATATCCATACAGAGAACATACACTCAACAATACACATAATGCTATTTGTTTCATTCTATTAAGCCATCAAACGTGTAATAATATCATCAATAGTCAACCCTTCGGCTTCAGCTTTGTAATTTTTTACAAGTCTATGACGAAGAATAGGTAATGCAATAGCTTTCACATCATCAATATCGGGTGAATATTTTCCATGAATTGCTGCATGAGCTTTGGCTCCGATAATGAGATACTGTGAAGCACGAGGACCTGCACCCCACGATATATATTCTTGAGTTACAGGGCTTGCAAGCGGGGTATTTCTACGTGTTTTAGCAACTAACTCTACTGCATATTTAATTACACTATTGTTAACCGGAATTTTACGAATAACTTGCTGATAAGCAAGTATTTCTTCAGCTGATAATACCGTTTGTATTTGAGCATCATTGGTTCCGGTAGTTTGTTTTACAATTTCAATTTCTTCGTCTATTGTAGGATAATCTAACCAGACATTAAACATAAATCTGTCGAGTTGAGCTTCAGGTAAAGGATACGTTCCTTCTTGTTCAATAGGGTTTTGAGTTGCCAATACAAAAAATGGTTCTTGCAATGCGTAACGAACTCCGGCAGCAGTAATAGCTTTTTCTTGCATAGCTTCGAGTAACGCAGCTTGAGTTTTTGGCGGTGTTCTATTAATTTCATCGGCTAATAAAAAATTTGTAAAAATTGGACCTTTTATAAACCTAAATTCCCGCTGCGAATCAAGAATTTCTGTACCAATAATGTCGCTTGGCATTAAATCGGGGGTAAATTGAATCCGATTATTTTCTAACCCCAAAGCTTGAGCTATAGTAGTTACCAAAAGTGTTTTTGCTAAACCGGGAACTCCAACCAACAAACAATGACCTTTGCTAAATATCGAAAGTAACACATCATCAATAATAGCATCTTGACCAATTATTTTTTTATGTATTTCTTGTTTTAATAAACTATATGCTTGTTGTAGAGAATCTACTGCTGCTACATCATCTGTATATTTCATAGTAGTACCTATTGTAATTTGCTTCAAAAATACAGATTTTTTCGGGATTGTTCGAGAGCTTTTATAAAAAAATACAAATACGTGACTTGTATATATAATTTACCTACAAAATTCAAATTTGTGGAGATAAGAAGAAATACACAATTAAGGTCTGAAATTTAAAATTGAGTGAAACTAATGTTATTTTATTCTTTTATTAATTCCATTAACCGCTTAATTTGATTTTGCTTATTTACTTCTCTGTTGTTTTGTGCAAAATTTGTAAAATACTGATGTTTTGAAATAAAAGAAATTTGAAGTTTATTCCAATCATTTTTGTTGGTAATAATATTTTGATAATGTAATTCATCGTATAATGTATCGGAAACAGGAATAAAGTCAGATCTGCCCAGATAATCCAAATCGGAATCACACATTATTTTTTGCAGTAAATTTTGTGGATTAGGGGGTAATTGAGTTGCCATAATAAGTTCACAAATTGCATCAATGTGTTTTTGTGAATATTCATAGTGGGGCAATATATCACGAGCATATTTACAGCTAATTTCCTCATGTCCTTTTGATTGCACTATTTGCCCCATATCATGAAACAAGGCTGCGGTTTTAAGCAATAGCAATTCTTCTTCGTTAACATTTTCTGCCACCCCTATCACTTCTACCCCTATAAGAACATCCATAGTATGCTTTACATTATGATAATACAAATACTGCGGAAGTTCTTTCTCTAATCGATTGAGAATATATTCTTCTAAATCAGCAAAACGCACCAATGTGAGTTTTAATTTAAACCGTTCATTTGGAATTACGAGTAAATCGTCGTCGGAAAATTTAGGCTTAAACCCTATAACTTCGTACATATCTATAACACCCGTATACTTTACAGGTAAGCCACCAATTTTATCGCAAATAAAGAAATCGCGAACAAATTCATATGTCATATCCGAAATTATAATTTTACCCGGAGTACTGTATGCCTCTATCCTACTGGCAATATTAGCGGCGTCGCCTTTAAGATCGTATGATATAGATTTTTTTCCTGATATAGTAGCCTGTACCGGACCGGTATGAATTCCCATACAAATATCCCATATCCGGGCAGAATTGTCTTGTTTTTTTCTACGCAATAAATCCAAAATTTGCATAGCAGACAAAACTACTTCTATAGGATTTGTTCTATTTTTTTGTGGAATCCCTCCGGCACACATATATGTATCGCCAAGCGATTTAATTTTTTTAATATTATATTGCTCAACTATTGCATCAAATTCAAAATATAATGTATCAAGTTCATCAATTAGTTCTTGTGCATTTTTGGAATCTTGCAATTGATTAAAACCCTTAATGCTTGAAAATAAAACCGTTACCATTTTAAAACGTTTACTCTGCATACCCCCCGATACTGTAATATCAGTATGTTCTTGAGTAGTTGAAGTTCCCGATTTTATGTTTTTTAATTCGCGTAAACTTTTTAATTCTAATTGTAATTGCTTAACCTGCAATTGTAATTGTGCTACTTGTTCTTTAAGAGCTTTGTTTTCTATTTGTAACAATGAATTAGTCATGTTGCTTTATAATATTTGAGGGTATGAAAGTAAAAAAAAAATGCACTGAAAACAAGAAAATAAAGAATAAAAAACACACTATTGTAAATATCGTAATTCCATATTATTTTTCAATCGCTGCAATCCCCTATTCGTTATGCTTATTCCCTATCGATTCTGCAAATTTTTATAAAAAAAATAAATTGAAGTAAAAATAATTTTGAATTTAAAAAATAAAGCATATTTTTGCAATCCCATTTTTAAGGGAACATATTAAATGTAATTACTTATAAAATAATATCAGATGAAAAGGACATATCAACCTTCTAAAAGAAAAAGAAGAAATAAACATGGGTTTAGAGAAAGAATGTCGACTGCTAATGGCAGAAGAGTTTTAGCTGCACGTAGAGCAAAAGGCAGAAAAAAATTAACTGTTTCTGACGAGCCAAAACATAAAAGATAATATTTATATACAAGTATATAAAATTTAAAGCGTATCATTTCATGGTACGCTTTTTTTTTGTAATATTACTTCCTTAAAATCGTTCCATTCTAGTACTTGTATACCGTATGAAAATTAAAATATTTACTATCATAATATTGTTTGCAATATGCAAGTTTGTTGTAGCACAAGACAAAGTGCAAGACAATCAATTAGCTTTATTATATTATTCCAAAGGCGAATTTGCAAAAGCTGCCGAAATCTATGAATCTCTTTTCTCACAATCGCATTCTCAAATTCACTTTGATTATGTAATAGATTGTTTTAAAAAATTAAGTCAATATTCGAAAGCTGAAATTATAACAAAACAACAAATATCGCTGTACCCCAAAAATTATTATTACCAATTAGTACTCTATACCTTGTATGACGAACAAAATAAAACAAAAGAATCGCAAGATTTACTTTCTAAACAAATAAAAAAAGCATTACGAACTAAATTTGATTGTGTAGAATTTGCCGATGCGTGTATACAAACGAAACAATTAGATATTGTTCAACAATTTTTAGATCAAGCAGTAAAAAAATATCCTGATTATGTGCCTTTATACAAAAAACAAATAGCATTGTATTCCACATTGCTTCAGTACGAAAAACTTTCGAATGCAATTATTAATTTATTGGAAGACAATCCTTTAGAATTGGAATTTGTAAAACAACAATTACAAGGACTATTGATTGATCAATCTCAATCGAAATTACAGGAAATTTTATTGGAACGCATATATGCTAAAATTGATGAAAACCCCGGTAATATTGAGTATAATGAATTATTATTATGGTTATATATTCAAGAAAAAGCATTTAAAAAAGCATTTGTAATTGCTCGCTCTCTCGATATTCGTTTACAAAGTTTTGGCGAACAAGTTCAAAACGTTGGGCAAATAGCATTTTCAAACGATGAATACGCAGTAGCTACCGAATGTTTTACCTTTGTAGTGCAACAAGGAGCCGACAAGCCGTATTACATGGCAGCAGTTAAAATGATGCTCGAAACGGCTTACGCATCATTATTTACGGGAACCATACCCGAAAAGCAAGCAATAGAATCTATAGAAAAAGAATATATACAAGTTTTACACGATATAGGCGAGCATCACAACACAACAGATGTAATTCGTAATTTAGCTCATATTCAAGGTATGTATTTGAATAAATCTACCGAGGCTATACAACGGCTTACAAATGCTCTCCAAATTCCGGGAATTTCGTATGTTGAACGGGGACTTTGCTCAATGGAACTTGCCGATATGTATTTGTTTTCCAATGATATATGGTCAGCAAATTTGTTATATGCCAAAATTGCTTTGGATTACAAAAATAATGATATTGGACATAAAGCTCGGTTTAAACAAGCTCAAATTGCATATTATAATTCGCAGTTTGAATACGCTCAAGCATTACTCGATATTCTCAAAGCCAGTACTACAAAATTAATTGCAAACGATGCATTTGAATTATCTCAATTAATCTCTGAAAATAGTATTATGGATACTTCCACTAAAGCATTAGAATATTTTTCGAAAGCAGATTTATATTTATTTCAAAATAATTCAACCAATGCCTTTATCTATCTAGATTCTATTACAATTGTATTTCCCGGACATAGTTTAGAAGATGATGTTTTAATGAGAAAAGCTCTGGCTTCTCAAAAAACAAAAGATACCACATCAATGATTGAATATTTATTGCAAATCACACAAAGATTTTCTTACGATGTGTATGCCGACAATGCTCATTTTATGCTTGCAGAATATTATGATTTCACTGCAAAAGACAGCGAAAAAGCTCAACTTCATTACAAAACTATAGTTACCGAATACCCCAGCAGTTATTACAGTATTCCGGCTCGCAAAAGATATAGGGAAATCCATAAGTTATAAAAGTTATGAATTGTGAGTTGCCCCCCCTACACCTCATACCCTATACCTTATATCGTAAACCTTATACTCTACATTTTATACCTTTTTATCAGTGTTCATCTGTAGACAATACAATTTATTACTCAGTCGCTCAGCCTCTTGGTTACTCAGTCACTTCCAAACATTAAACATTCCGAAACACCATCCCTTCGCCCAAAAAGTCTACTAAAATTCGTGATTCTTGGGATATTGTTCCTGCAAGTATTTTCTTCGACAATTCGTTGAGCAATTCTTTCTGAATAATCCGTTTTACCGGACGAGCTCCAAATTGCGGATTGTACCCTAATCGAGCAAGTTCTTCTATAGCGTCGTCGGTTATGTCTATGTGTATATCCATTTTTTTGAGTCTCTCTGCCAATATATTGAATTGTAAGCGTACAATATCCAATATATCGCTTTTGCTCAATGGGGTAAACATGATAATTTCGTCTATTCTGTTCAAAAATTCGGGACGAACCGTACGTTTAAGTAATTCAAACACATCTACTTTTGCACGCTCTATCGTTTCAGCAGTATTACTGTCATTCATTCGGTCGAAATGTTCTTGAATTATATGCGAACCAATATTCGATGTCATGATTACAATCGTATTTTTGAAACTTGCTGTACGCCCCTTGTTGTCTGTTAGTTGCCCATCGTCGAGTACTTGCAATAATATGTTAAATACATCGGGGTGTGCTTTTTCAATTTCGTCGAGCAATACTACCGAATATGGTTTACGACGAACTGCTTCGGTCAACTGTCCTCCTTCGTCGTATCCCACATATCCCGGAGGTGCTCCTATGAGTCGCGACACCGAATGGCGTTCTTGATATTCAGACATATCAATGCGAGTTATAAGATTTTCATCATCGAATAGGAATTCTGCCAATGCTTTTGCTAATTCGGTTTTCCCCACACCGGTAGTACCCAAAAATATAAAAGAACCTATCGGGCGTTTTACATCTTGCAATCCGGCACGACTTCGGCGAACAGCATCGGATATTGCAACTATAGCTTCGTGTTGCCCAACCACACGATTGTGTAATTCTTCTTCTAAATGAAGTAATTTTTCGCGTTCTGCCTGCAACATACGGGTAACAGGTATTCCTGTCCATCGCGATACTACATCGGCAATATCGTCGGCACCCACTTCTTCGTCTATCAAGCCACCTTTGGATTGCATTTCTTTCAATTCTTCTTGCAATTGCAAAATACTCGCTTCGCGTTCTTTAATTCTACCATATCGTATTTCGGCTACTTTCCCGTAATCGCCATCGCGTTCTGCTCGTTCTGCTTCGTATTTTAAATCTTCTAATTCTTGCTTAATAGTTTGAATATTACTCACAATTCGTTTCTCGTTTTCCCACGCAGCCATAAAAGTGGCATGTTCACTTTGTAATTCAGCTATGGTTTTATTCAAAGTTTCCACTTTTGTCGACATTCCTTCGCGTTTTATAGCTTCGCGTTCTATTTCGAGTTGTCGAATTTTTCGATTCAATTCGTCAATTTCTTCGGGTACCGAATTCATTTCGAGACGTAATTTTGATGCTGCTTCGTCCATTAAATCTATGGCTTTGTCGGGCAAAAATCGTTCGGTAATATAGCGGTGCGACAATTCTACCGCAGCAATGATAGCCTCGTCGAGAATTCGAACTTTATGATGGTTTTCGTATCGTTCTTTGAGTCCACGCAAAATTGATACTGCACTTTCTACATCGGGTTCGTCTACCATTACCGTTTGGAATCGTCGTTCAAGAGCTTTGTCTTTTTCGAAATATTTTTGATATTCATCGAGCGTGGTAGCACCTATAGAACGCAATTCGCCGCGAGCCAAAGCAGGTTTCAAAATATTGGCTGCATCCATAGCACCATCGCTTTTCCCGGCACCTACAAGGGTGTGTATTTCGTCAATAAACAATATTATTTCTCCATCGGCAGAAATTACTTCGTTAACCACCGATTTCAAGCGTTCTTCAAATTCACCTTTATATTTTGCTCCAGCAATCAATGCCCCCATATCGAGTGAATATATGTGTTTGGATTTGAGTGTATCGGGTACATCGCCATTCACTATGCGATGTGCAATACCTTCGGCTATGGCTGTTTTTCCCACACCGGGTTCGCCTATCAGAATCGGGTTGTTTTTGGTACGTCGCGATAGTATTTGCAGCACTCTTCGAATTTCTTCGTCGCGACCAATTACAGGGTCTAATTTGCCATTGCGAGCTTGCTGGTTTAAATTAATAGCAAACCGTTGCAAGGCATTGTATGTATCTTCGGCAGACTGACTTTCGACTTTGGAACCCTTGCGTAAATCTTGAATTGCAAGCAATAATTGTTGCTCGTTTACTCCATTGTCTTTGAGCAATTGCGATACTTGGTCTCCTTGTTTCAAAATTCCCAACAATATATGTTCTACCGACACATAGCTGTCGTTGTTTTTTTTGAGCATATGCAAAGCCTCTTGCAATGCTCTATTCGCATTCGATGACAGATATGGATCGCCACCAGAAACTTTTGGGTATGAGTCAATTATTTTTTCCAATACCGTACGAAGCATGGTGGTATTTACATCAAGTTTTTTGAGCAAGAAAGAACTGATATTTTCAGCTTTTTCGAGTAATGCTTGCAGCAAATGCCCGGTTTCAACCGCCTGATGCGATTTAGAACCGGCTATTTGAACCGCGTGGTTTATAACCTCTTGTGCCTTAATTGTAAATTGATTGAAGTCCATAGTCGTAAATTTTTTTTCGGACTTCTCAAAACTATTGCCAGTCAAAAAACACCGTCATTTTTTCAGAAAAATGATGCGTAAAATGTCAAAGTGGCAAGGGGTACATAAAAAAATATTATTTCATCATCACTTTATTTTCCAATGAACACCCAAGTCATTAACGTTGATTATGAAATCTATTCAGAATTGTTCTAAAGCCTGAAAGGCTGAAATTATTGTAGAAAATCATAATTGACATTCAATTAAAACCCCGAAGGAGTGAAACCTAACGGCGCATTGGGTTACCTCAAATCTCGAATTATATTCGAATTACCCCCTTAGGGTTAATATATCGGTAGAAAACCGAATAAATAGAAACACTACCACCCCAGAGTAGGTAGAAGAAAATAATATCATTAAATAAACAATAGCAATTTCTTCGCAGAGATTTGTCCTTTCAGTGGATTTATCTCGCTTTAGCGGAAATAACCGTTGCATTGGAGCGATTTAGGGGCGGGAGAAATTTTTATTAAAAAAGTGTGTAATAAAAAATAAATTAATGTAATAACATTGTTCTTGCTATTGTTTGCTTTAAATGTGATATAATTTATAATCATTAATTTTGAAATTGTTCTCTTGAATAATTAATCTTATTTCTTAAATCATTTACTGATTTTTTCCAAACTTCAACAGAAACGGCATCTGTATGTAATTCAGCAGCTTCTATAGTTGCTTGTTGTATTTGATTACACCAATATTCTATAAGTGAATCTACTTTATTTGCAGCAAATACCTCTGACAAAAAATACGCTATCCTATTCTCATGTTCAGTTTCAAACATTGCAATAGTTTTTGTAAATTTATCACAATAATTACTATTAGTTATTGCCCATTCTTCTTTATAAAACATTTTACATTTATTAGAATCTTCTATTGGATTTTCTTGTTGTTGTATAACAAAAGGTATTTGAAAATTAAAAACTGCATCCATGTCCCATGGTATTAAATGTACTTTTCTATTTTTAGGTGTTTCGTACCAAAAATAATTATGATTTGATGTTCCATACCACATAAATGCACCGTCATCATTACGTATAGCTCTATCAACTATAATATAAGAAATTATCTTATCAATATCCATTCTATTTCGTACAATCTCCATTGACTCTATCCCTTCTGATTGTACTAGTTCATTTGCAAAACTTGTAATAATATTAGCATTAGTTTTAGATAAGATATTAGTCTCAAGTTTCATTAAAAAATCACGTTCACTAGATGCTGTATTCCCGTCTACTTTTGTCGGCCATACATCTTTATATAAATTTCCAGTAGCATCGAAAAAATTATTTGATAAAAATTGTTTATCAATATTTTCTGTCAAAGCATATAAACCATAATATTCTCCATTAATATAAAGCTTAACATGAACTGAACGAGGAGCAGGAACTCCCATATCCCTATATAATTTATAGGCTAAACGTTCACGAATTTGCGAAGGATCATTATTTTGCGAATGTAATTGAAGATTTTGCAAACCATAAAATTTTCCAGAAACTCCTGTTTCATTAAATTTTAAGCGAAGAGATAATTTAGTAGTAACTTTGCTACCCGATGGATTATTTGGATTATCACCAGACAATCCACTCCAAAACTGCCCTCGAGAACCCTTATATCTTATTTTAATTGGACTAATTTTTTCTTGATTAAATATTAAACTACCTTCAATATATTCTTTTGCCGCAGGATTTTGATCAATAAATTCTAATGCTTTTTCGGGAATTGTAAGTTCGAGCGTATAAAGAGTATCTTGATTAAAAATATAATCAGAAGTCATATTTAAATAGTGCTCAGTTCCTTTTGGATATACAATTTCAACTCCTGTAGATGTTTGATATTTATACTTATTACATGCCACACTGCCGTAAAACAATAATATTAAAAAAACATTTTTAATTATTTGCAACATATAATTATTGTTTAAAAAATGTATTTATACGAAATTTCAATTATATGAGTAAGAGAAGGATTCCATGTTTTAATTTCACAATCATAGATATATTGCAATGACAATGAATTGTTCTTGTATAATTTATATTCAGTTCCAACTCCCAAACGATATTTATTGCTTGGAGGTCTGGTATCCATTACAAATTTATCTTTTGGTCTTTTTAATTCAGCAGATGTTCTATAAAAATATTCAGCAAATATTATTGGATCTAATTTCCAATTACGAATATTATATGATAGTTCAAAATATGTCCTTATGCAAGATTGTTCTCGTTTATTATATTTTTGACGATGCGACATGTTAAAATAATCATGATAACGTATTTTAGCAACCAAAGTATATCGCTCTATATCAAACTTATATAAAATACCATAATTTGTTCTTATATGCTTTTCAACAAAATTATCTCCATATTCATTTACATGTATACTTGTATATTTTGCTCCAACAAAAAATTTAAGTGAATAAACTAATTTATATACAAAATCCAAATCAAAATTATATTGTTCGTAGTATTGAGAAATTCTATTAAAACGAATTTGTGCTTGTGAATTAATGTCAAATTTATCAGTTACCTTATATTTAATTTTAGCATTTGTTCTACTTTCAACATCAACAAGTGGCATCTTATCATTTATTTGTGCATGAACATATACAGTAAAGCAAATAAATAAAAATGTTACTATTGTTATTTTCATTCCAATGACAATCGGTTTATTTTCATAATTGTCAAGTTTCACAAGGTTGTTTATGATAACTTGTATTAATTATTTTCAAAGATAAAACTTTATTTTTAAATTCA
>MWCJ01000057.1 GCA_002069975.1 Bacteroidetes bacterium ADurb.Bin217
TAGAAAGTTAAATATACTAAATTTCCCTATGTTTACCAAAAATTTAAGCGTTTTTCTTACGTCGAATTGACGTTAATTAACAATTAATAATTAACAATTCCCCTTGTAAACCTTTATTTCCTCAAGTAATTCTATAGCACGCAATACGTTGCTAACGTGTTCGAATCGGAGGGTGAGTTTTCCGTGTATTTCTTTCATTACACAAGTTCGCGGATATTGTTGTACATATTGCAGCACGGCACCAAATATAGGTGACTGATAAAATACCGATTCTTGATTTGCAATAAAATACAGAAGCATCACATTGTTTTTCAATACAATTTTTTCTATTCCTAAAGCAATTGCTTTTTTTCGTAATCGAACAATTTCTATCAACTCCACACTTTTTTCAGGTATTGCACCAAATCTGTCGCGGAGTTCTTCTTTAAACAACTCTATGTCTTCGTCATTGGATATACTATCAAGTTCTCGATACATTTTCACCCGTTCTTTAGTACTTTCGATATATGTTTCCGGGAACAACAGTTCCAAATCGGTATCTACCACACAATCGTGCACAAAAGTCATATCCTCCAAACGATTGGTTGCAACGTGTTGCTCATCTTGTTCGGTAGAGAATAATTCTTTGTATTCGGTTTCTTTGAGTTCGAGCAGAGCTTCGTCTAATATTTTTTGGTAGGTTTCGTAACCAATATCACTAATAAACCCACTTTGCTCACCGCCCAACAAATTTCCTGCACCGCGTATATCCAAATCTTGCATGGCAATATTAAATCCACTGCCCAAATCAGCATATTCTTCTATGGCGTACAATCGCTGCCTTGCTTCTTTGGTTAAGGTATGCTTAGGTGGTGCCAGCAGGTAACAATATGCTTTTTTGTTGCTTCGCCCTACCCTGCCTCGTAACTGGTGCAAATCACTCAATCCAAAATGGTGTGCATCGTTTACTAGTATAGTATTGGCATTGGGTATATCCAGCCCCGATTCTATAATGGTTGTAGCCAATAACACATCGTATTCGCCATTTACAAAATCAAGCATTATTTGCTCCAACTTCTCGCCGTCCATTTGTCCATGCCCAACCACCGTACGAACTTTAGGACACAGTCGTTGAACAAGACGTTCCAAATCGTATATATTTTGTATTCTATTGTTTATGATAAATACCTGCCCGCCACGCTCTACTTCGTAAATTACCGACTCGCGAATAATATCTTCGTTGAATGTATGCACTTCGGTTACAATAGGGTGTCTATTAGGCGGAGGGGTTTGTATAATTGCCAAATCACGAGCACCCATAAGTGAAAATTGTAATGTACGAGGAATAGGTGTAGCAGTAAGTGTAAGAGTATCTACATTTACTTTCATTTGTTTAAGCTTTTCCTTCATTCCCACACCAAACTTTTGTTCTTCGTCTATAATGAGCAATCCCAAATCTTTGAACAACACGTCTTTACCTATAAGTCTATGCGTTCCTATCAATATATCTACCGCTCCTTGTTTTACCTTTTGCAAAGTTTCTTTTTGCTGCTTAGTGTTACGCAATCGGCATATATAATCTACGGTACAGGGAAAATCGGCAAGTCGTGCAGCAAAAGTTTTGAAATGTTGCAAAGCCAATATTGTAGTAGGCACCAGTACAGCAACCTGTTTACTATCGGCTACCGCTTTGAATGCAGCTCGTATAGCTATTTCAGTTTTACCAAATCCCACATCGCCACACACGAGCATATCCATAGGGTGCGGAGCTTCCATAGCACTTTTTACTTTTTGTGTAGCAGTAACTTGGTCGGGCGTATCTTCAAAGAAAAACGATGCTTCCAATTCTTGTTGCATAAACGTATCGGTGGAAAATCGGAATCCTTCTTTTGATTTACGTTCGGCATACAGCGCAATCAATTCTTTGGCAATATCTTTTACCTTGCTCTTAGTTTTTTGTTTGGTATTTTGCCATACCGCAGAACCAAGTTTATGCAAATTGGGTTGCATACCTTCCTTACCTTTGTATTTCGATATTTTGTGTAAATTATGAATATGTACGTACAATATATCATTGTCTTTGTATATTAATTTAATAGTTTCCTGCTCTTTACCATTCACATTCATTCGTTCCAAACCGGCAAATTTACCTATACCATGGTCAATATGTACCACAAAATCGCCGGGATGTAAATTTTTAAGTTCTTGTATCGAAAAACTTTCGGAAGAAATTACTTTTTTGCGAACACTATGTGCATGATACCGTTCAAAAATTTCGTGATCGGTAAAGCAACAAATTTGCAAGGTATTATCTATAAAACCACTATGCAACGACGAAACAATGGGAGTAAGTCGAACATGCGGATTGATTTCCGCAAAAATATCGCGAATACGATTGTATTGAGAAATTGTATGTGTTACAAAATAATTTGTATACTCTTTACTTTGATATTCAACAAATAATTTCCCCAACATTTCAAAATTTTTGTGAATTGCAGGTTGTGGTATGGTATCGAATTCACACGCATCGGCATTCGGGAAATAGGAATGTGAAGTAATATCCAACACTTGATGTGATTCCAGAAAATCGCACAGTTTGGCAGGTTCCAAAAGCGATGATACCGATACATCTAATTGTTTGGTTTGTATTTTCGCAATACACTGGTCGTACAACGATTGCAATTGATTGACACACAATTCTAAATCGTAGGCACATACCAAGGCTTCTTTACAATATTCAAACAATGGAATATAATTCTCTTGTGCACTATATTGTTGCACATCGGGGACAATAGCACACGAATCCAATTGCTCAATAGACCGTTGGTCGTCTACATTAAAGGTACGAATACTTTCGACTTCGTTACCAAAAAAATCGACACGAAACGGCACATCGTTGGAATAACTGAAAATATCGATAATACTACCACGAACCGAAAACTGCCCGGGTTCTACTACAAAGTCAACACGCTCGAAACCAAACTCATACAACAATTCGTTTATAAATTTAGTATCGACCTGTTCGCCCACATGCAAAAACTGAATTTTTTCTTGAAAAGATTCTTTAGAAATAACTTGCTCCAACAGTGCTTCGGGCGAAGTAATGATGATATATTTTTTATCGGATTGTAATAATTTTTCGAGAGCCTCGGTCCGCAGCAACATATTGGAACGGTCGGGTTGGTTAAACACTAACGACCGTTTGTGCGATGAAGGAATATAGATAAGATGTTTTGCACCAATTATACTTGCCAAGTCGCTATGCACATATGAAGCTGCGTCGCTATCGGGCAAAAGCACACACATATGCTGCTGTAATTGTTGAAACACCTGCGCCGCCACAAACCATTGCATTGAACCACAGAGTTTCTTCAATACCGCTTTATACCGAGAATTGACTTGGAGTTGCTGTACCAGGTACGTTACATGGAAATGTTGTGCAAAAAGCTTTGAAAAATCCGAACTATTCACCCCACGTTATGATAAAAACCGTGTAACCTCAACTTTCAACGTATCTATAGCCACCTGTATAGGATTGTCGGTAAGAGCAACGATACGCATCAGAATAGCTTCGCTCAATGCCGACGCCGGAGCATTCACAGCAATTTTGGAAGCCTCTTCATTTATAATTTTTATAAGCACCTCTTTGGCACGTTTTACCGCCAACCACGAAGGTTGCGACACATATATTTGTTGCGACAAATTATGTTCAAATTCGGCCCGCACTGCTATCAACAAATCGTTGTGGAGCTGTCCTGCGGTAGCATTTGCATTTTGAATTCGCACGAGCAACGATTGTGGATTGAGGCGTTCCAACAACAAAATTAATCGTTCGTACGCTTGTAATTTTATGGGAATCGTAATTTTCTGATTATTCGAAAATAATTCCGATTCACGTTTTTTTTGTTCGTTGGTAAAAAACTGTTTTATACTGAAATACGCAGTAGCAAATACAAGTGCCGAAGGTATTACAATAAGTAAAATGATACGTAAGGTTTCCATGCGATAAATATTAATGTACAAAAATAAAAAAAAACAGTAGATGTAGCACAACTATGATGTATGTTTTTTGAATTTTACAAATGTAATATCTATATTTGCTGCAAATTTAATATACGTTATACTATTATCTTTCAAAAACATGTCAGACGATATTTTCAAAAAAATTATTGCCCATTCTAAAGAATACGGATTTATATTTCCTTCGAGCGAATTATATGATGGTTTAGGCGCTGTGTACGATTACGGACAATTGGGTGCCGAACTTAAAAACAACATAAAACAATATTGGTGGAATGCAATGGTTCGCCTCAACGAAAACATTGTAGGTATAGATTCAGCTATATTTATGCACCCTACTATATGGAAAGCATCGGGACACGTAGATGCGTTTAACGACCCACTGATTGACAACAAAGATTCTAAAAAAAGATATAGAGCCGATGTACTCATAGAAGAACATCGCGAAAAAATGAATCAAAAAATTGAAAAAGAACTTGAAAAAGGTCGCAAAAAATTTGGTGATTCATTTGACGAAGCACAAGCACGTGCTACCAATCCCAACATACAACGCGAACAAGCGAAAATTGATGAAATCACCGCACGTTTTGTGCAAGCATTAGAAACATCGAATCTTGATGAACTACGCCAAATAATTGTCGATAGTGGTATTGTATGTCCTATTTCGGGTACAGCCAATTGGTCTGATGTTCGTCAGTTCAATTTAATGTTCGAAACCAAATTGGGTGCGACTGCCGAAGGTGCAAGCACGGTATATTTACGTCCCGAAACGGCACAAGGTATTTTTGTAAACTACTTGAATGTGCAAAAAACCGGACGTATGAAAATACCTTTTGGTATTGCACAAATAGGAAAAGCATTCCGTAACGAAATAGTAGCACGTCAATTTATTTTCCGTATGCGTGAATTTGAACAAATGGAAATGCAATTTTTTGTACGCCCCGGTTCAGAAATGGAATGGTTTGCAAAATGGAAAGAAACCCGTGCAGCATGGCACAAAGCATTAGGATTTGGCGACGAAAATTATCGTTTCCACGACCACGAAAAACTTGCTCACTATGCAAATGCGGCATGCGATATTGAATTCAATTTCCCTATGGGTTTCAAAGAATTAGAAGGAATTCACTCGCGTACCGATTTTGATTTAAGTCAACATCAACAATATTCGGGTAAAAAAATTACCTATTTCGACCCGGAATTGAACGAAAGTTATGTACCGTATGTTGTTGAAACATCGGTTGGGTTGGACCGCACATTCTTGGCAGTATTGTCAAAATCGTATAGCGAAGAACAGGTAGAAAACGAAACTCGTGTGGTTTTGCGTATTCCACCGGCATTGGCACCTATAAAAGTAGCTATCATGCCATTGGTAAAAAAAGACGGATTGCCCGAAGTTGCTCGCGATATTATGAAAACACTTTCGTTGGAATTCAATTGCCAATACGACGAAAAAGATTCGATAGGAAAACGATACCGCAGACAAGATGCCATAGGAACACCATTCTGTATAACTATAGACCATCAGACTTTACAAGACAATATGGTAACGATTCGCGACCGCGATACAATGCAACAAGAACGAGTTGCTATAAATTCGTTAGTAAACATAGTCAACGCAAAAGTTTCGATGAATAATTTATTACGCACACTCATGTAAATTCATAGCTATGCCACTAAACAAACGACAAAATAAATTAATACAACAACGAATCATATCTTCGTATTCGAGCACACTTATCAGTATAGCTTTAGTATTATTTATATTGAGTTTGGTTGGACTTATTATATTAAACGAGCATAAAATTTCGAACCATGTAAAAGAAAAAGTAGGGTTTACCATATTTTTGAAAGAACATGTAAAAGAAGCAGATTTACAAGGATTACGCAAACGACTCGATGCAATGGAAATGGTAAAATCTACCGAATTTGTATCGGCAGAAGAAGCGAGTAAACGATTGGCGGTAACCTTAGGCAAAGATTATATAGATTTAGCACAAGGCAATCCTGTGCCACCTTCTATAGAAGTTCGCTTGTTTGCAGAATTTGCCACATCAGAAAATTTTATAAAAATTGAACAACAAATGCAAGGGAATGAATATGTTGACACAATTCATTACGACCGATTGCATATTCAAACATTGAATACCAATATTAAACGTATCAGTTTTTTTCTTCTAGGTTTGGGGCTACTGTTATTTGGAATATCTACCGTACTCATACACAACACCATTCGATTATCGGTGTATTCCAAACGATTTATCATAAATACCATGCAATTAGTTGGGGCTACAAATGCATATATAAGGCAACCGTTTATATTGCGTGGAGCATTTCAAGGATTTGTAAGTTCACTCATTGCAATAGCTCTTTTGAGTGGCTTTTTGTTTTTTTTACAAAAAGAAATAAAAGATTTTATAAAATACCTTGACTTTGAGCTATTGGGTATATTATTTTTGTCCATCATTTTAATAGGCATTGCTCTTTCGACCATTGCCACCTATTTTGCGGTAAATAGATTTTTAAATATTCACAAAGACGATTTATACATATAAAGTATGGTTTCAGAAAAAAGTCAATCAAACGACAATCAATTTTCGTTAAGCAAAGAAAATTACATATTGTTGGCAATTGGAGCAGTAATTCTCATTGTAGGTTTTATGTTACTTGCAGGCGGCAAAGCAGTCAATCCCAACGATTTTTATCCAAACGGTGATCCTTCACAAACTCCCGAAATTTTTAGTTTCAGAAGAATTACTTTAGCACCTATTGTTATTTTATTTGGGTTTTTCTTCGAAATATTTGCAATTATGGTGAATCCCGATTCAAAAATCATAAAACTCATCTTTCGTACAAAATGAGTTGGATAGAAGCGCTTATAATAGCGATAGTAGAAGGAATCACAGAGTTTTTACCCGTTTCTTCTACCGGACACATGATTATAACTCAGCATTTGTTGGGAGTTGAAAATAGTGATTTTATTAAAATCTTTATTGTAAACATTCAATTTGGAGCTATTTTGTCTGTGGTATTTTTGTATTGGAAACGATTTTTACAAAGCATAGAATTTTACAAACTTTTATTTGTAGCATTTTTACCAGCTGCAATTGTTGGATTTGTATTGGGTGATTTTATAGATTCAATGCTCGAAAATATATGGGTTGTGTCAAGTTCACTTATCCTAGGAGGAATTGTATTATTATTTGTAGACACATGGTTTGCTCGCAACGAAACTCAAGAAAACGAACCAGAACAACCAACTTATAAAAAATCATTTCTTATAGGTTGTTTCCAAATCATAGCAATGATTCCTGGCGTATCGCGGAGCGCAGCAACTATCATTGGAGGTTTGGCTCAAGGTATGTCGCGAAAAAAAGCAGCAGAATTTTCATTTTTCCTTGCAGTACCTACTATGGCAGCTGCTTCGGGATACAAACTTATGAAATCGTTTCTCGAAACTCCCGATGTATTGAGTGATTCGGGAAATATTAGCATATTATTATTTGGTAATCTTGTAGCATTTATAGTTGCTATGCTTGCCATTAAATTTTTTATTTCGTTTCTTACAAAATATGGGTTCAAACTATTTGGCTATTATAGAATTGTAGTTGGAGGAATTCTTATTACCATGCTTTGTTTAGGATATAATTTATCTGTTGTATAAGTGATATTAGACAAAAGCATACAATCGTTACAAGGGATTGATATAACACAGGGGCATGTGTTGTTGATTCATAAAGAAAAAAATTGGACATCGTTTGATGTTGTGAACAAAGTACGATACATGATACGGAAAGCATACAATATTAAAAAAATTAAGGTTGGACATGGCGGAACCCTTGACCCACTTGCTACCGGAGTATTGGTGGTGGGTATAGGAAAAGAGACCAAAAATCTTGCATTGTATCAAAACGAACCCAAAGAATATATTGCAGAAGTTACGTTTGGTGCTACCACTGCATCGTATGATTTGGAAACTACGCCCGAAGGAACCTATGCCACAGAACATATTACTAAAGAATTGATAGAACAAACATTACTACAATATTTTAGCGGAACTATTGAACAAATGCCGCCTCAATTTTCGGCAAAAAGCGTAGACGGTGTCCGTGCCTACGAAGCTGCTCGTAAAGGCACGCACATAGACATTCAACCGCAAACTATAACAATTTATAACACGCACATTAATTCGTACGAAAACAACAAAGCATCAATTACAATAGCATGCTCCAAAGGAACCTATATTCGCAGCATAGCATTCGATTTGGGAAAACAGTTAGAAAGCGGAGCGTATCTGTCTGATTTGGTACGAACTAAAAGCGGCGGATTTGCGTTGGAACAATGCATATCGATATCAGATGTTGCACAATTATTACAAACAGTAGAATCTATACAATAAATACGTACTATATAAAATATACAGGGTATGAAATTATCACAATTCAGATTAAAAATTCCTAACGAACAAATTGCATTACACCCTTCTGAAAACAGAGACGAATCGCGTCTGTTAGTATTGCACGCAAAAACAGGAAAGATAGAACACCGCATGTTTAAAGACATAATTGATTATTTTGAGGATAAAGATGTTTTGGTGCTCAACGACACAAAAGTTTTTCCTGCTCGATTGTATGGAAATAAAGAAAAAACAGGTGCAAAAATCGAAGTCTTTTTACTTCGAGAATTAAACCGTGAACAACGATTATGGGACGTATTGGTAGACCCTGCTCGTAAAATTCGTATTGGCAATAAATTATATTTTGGTGACAACGATGAATTAGTAGCGGAAGTTATAGACAATACAACATCACGCGGAAGGACAATACGCTTTTTGTGCGAAGAAGAACATGAATGTTTCAAAAAAATATTGTTTTCGCTGGGACAAACCCCACTTCCCGATCATATAAACGAATTGAGAACAGTAATTGATGAAGACAAAGATCGATTTCAAACTATATTTGCCAAAAATGAAGGTGCAGTAGCTTTACCTGCTGCCGGCATGCACTTTAGCCGTGAGCTTATGAAACGATTAGAAATTAAAGGAATAGAATTCTCGTATCTCACCTTGCATATGGGACTTGGAAACTTTAGCACCGTTGAAGTTGAAGACTTAACTAAACACAAAATGGATTCGGAACGAATGATAATTTCTGATGAAACTACCGAAACAGTAAACAATGCTCGCGACAATAAATACAATATTTTTGCTTGTGGAACTACCGTTTTGCGTGCTATGGAAACATCGGTTTCTACCAATGGCTACCTAAAACCATACGATGGATGGACCAATAAATTTATATTTCCACCCTACGACTTCACAATTGCAAACCGTTTGATTTCAAACTTCCACCTATCACAAAGTACATTGCTTATGATGGTTGCCGCATTTGGCGGATTTGAATTGGTTATGGATACATACAAAACAGCAATTAAAGAAGGCTATCGTTTTGGTTCGTATGGTGATGCTATGTTGATTTTGAAATAGAGGCGTCTCACTGTCTGATTGTCTTAAAGTCTAAACGAAGAGTCTTAAAGGTCAAATGTAGTAGATAAAAATAAAGCCCCGATAGGTATGTCCTATTCGGGGTTTTTATTTGTATGCCTATTATGTTTTCTATCTGTAATAGTATATAAATTTTACATTTTAAAGTAGAATGATATACTATAGAAAAATAAAACTCGATGCTTTTTATTAAGACAAAGCCTTCAAAGCCTCATCATAATTAGGCTCCTGTGTAATCTCGGGTACTTGTTCGGTATACACTACTTTTCCGGTTGCATCTACAATTATAACTGCTCGAGAATGTAATCCCGCTAATGGCCCTGTGGTAATTTCCAATCCATGTAATTTACCAAATTCTCCGGCTTTAAAATCAGACAAATTTATTACGTTTTCTAATCCTTCGGCACCACAAAAACGAGATTGAGCAAATGGTAAATCTCGCGATATACATAATACTTTGGTGTTTACAAGTGAACTCGCATGTTTGTTAAATGTGCGAACCGACGCAGCACAAACGCCTGTATCTATACTCGGAAATATATTTAATACAAGTGTACTTCCTAAAAAATCTTGAAGAGTAACTTGTTTTAAGTCGGTTGTAACAAAAGTTGAAAGCTTTATGTTAGTTCCAATTGCTGGTAAATTACCAATTGTTTGTATCGGATTCCCTTTTAATGAAATTGTAGCCATAGTTTGAGTTTATTTATATTTATACATTGATTTTACTATTATGACACAACATTTACAAAGTCCTTACACCTTTATAGAAATACAATATTACATTCATTAAAATGATATTCACCCTTTAAAACAAATCATTTACCCATATATATTTCATTTTTAGGTTAATAAATTGTAAATTTTACATTTACTATTGTCTTTACTATAATGGTTTTTGTATTTTTACATGTTTATTGTTTAAATGTTAAAAAATGAAATTTATTTATACTTTTAGTTTATGTGTATTCTGCACCATTTTCTCATCATTACAAGCTCAAATAAGCGATGCAGATTATATAAAAGCCGGTTGGATGACAACTCGTATGTATGGAGGGAACCGTTCGGGTGATGGTCCTAATTGGCTCATAATGACATACGGATCGGGTAAAGATTTTGTAAAAGATGCAGATGGAGCTTATAGTTTAAAAGGCGGTTGGCACGATTGCGGCGACCATGTAAAATTTGGACAAACACAGTTTTATGCAGGATATGTATTATTATTAGGGTATTCTGCCTTTCCAAAAGGCTACGACGATTTTTATTCACATGATTACAGAGGATATAAAGCGGGAAATGATTTTTCGTGGGAAGGCAAAAAAGGTACACCCAATAATATTCCCGACATATTAGACGAAGTAAAATACGCTACCGATTATTATATTCGATGTATTCCAAACGGCACAACGTTTTACAGCCAGGTTGGAAATGGCAATTATGATCACAAAAACTGGGTAACTTCTGTTACCATGGCAACATACGCCATTACCGACGGTGGCGAGGCGTCGGGAAGTCGTGCTATTAAAAAAAATCCAGACGATGGTTCTATGGTTTCTTTTTGCGGTGCTACGCTAGCTCTTATGTCGCGCATGTATCGTCCTTTTGATGAAGCTTATGCAGATTTATGTTTACAACATGCTCTCTACGCATATCAGTATGCTGCTGCTCATAAAACAAATGCAGGCGGTGGCACAATTGAAGGTAGTTTCTATGGAGAAGACAATATGTGGCAAGACAATTATGTATGCTTACTCGCTGAACTATACTACGCTACAGGGCAAGAATCATATAAAACTGAAGCACTAACATATGCTTCGGTAATAAAAGACGGTGGCTGGGTTTTAGATTATGAAAATTCTGAAGATTTAGCTATGTATCATCTTGCAAAATTTGGTAACGCCACGGCATTAGCTGAATTTAATAAAAGTACTACTCGTTACAAAAACGCATTTTCGGGAGGCGTAATGCAAGTGGGAAGCGATTGGGGACGATTACGATATACCGCAAGTGCGTGTTTTATTCTTGCCTTGCAACACACCCTAAATAACGATGGTCTTATTCATAATGCCCTCAAAGGTTCTGTTGATTATATTTTAGGGGTAAATTCTCAAAGTCAATCATTTGTAGTAGGCTTTGGCTCGAAAGCACCTCAGAAACCCCATCACAGAAATGTGTTTATGAATGATAATCAAAACTATACAATACCTACAAAAAACAAACAGCACGGCTATTTAGTAGGAGGTGTATGGACAGGCACCTTCCCCGACAATATTGATAATTATCAAACCAGTGAAGGTGGAATTGATTACAATGCCGGATTAGTAGGAGCATTAGGATATATAAATTCTATAAAATCACCTGTTGACCAGTCTAAATTTGGTATTTTCAATTGTAAATCGCCACAATTAGGTGCCGATAAAAGTTTGTGTGGACTAACATCTATACAATTACAATCGGGACTAACAACAACCAGTAAAACATTTTCGTGGCAAAAAGATGGAGTTACCATAGCAGGAACAGGACCAAACCTCACTGTTACAGCAGCGGGAACCTATAAAGTTACCGTTGATTCCTTAGGTTGTGTTACATCTGATGTAATTATTATTTCAGCTTCTATTCCTGCTATACAGTTGGGAGAAGATAAAACAATAACGGGAACCGTAACATTAGACGCGGGTGTTAGTGGCGATGGATTATCGTATGTTTGGAAAAAAAATAACATTACTATGGCTCAAACCACACGAAGTATATCGGTGAGCGAAGCCGGAACATATTCTGTAACAGTAAGCGGAACCAATTGCACTTCGCAATCCGATGAAATTACATTACTTGCCCCCCCCTCTATTGTTCAAACTACTTCAGCCATAACTATTGACGGGACCAAAGATGCTGTGTATCCAATTGGAACTTCTATAGCGAAACAATTAGTTGGAACACCTACAGCTACAAACCTATCGGGTAATTGGAGTGCCTTATGGGACAACACCTACTTGTATGTTTTTGTAAGTATTACCGATAATGATAAACGTAACGATTCCGGCACCAGTTGGTGGGAAGATGATGGCGTAGAGTTATTTATTGATGGAAATAACAATAAAGCAACCGCTTACGATGCGAATGATTTTCAATGGGGATTTATTTGGAACAGAACTACAGCAATTGCGGGAAGCAATAATCCGGCAAATTCACTTACCGGTGTTACTCAAAGTATAGTTGCCACAGCTACAGGATACACAGTAGAAGCTCGGATTCCTTGGACAACTATAGGCGTTAGTCCTTCGGTTGGAAAAATAATAGGTTTCGACATTGCAATAAATGACGACGATGCAGGTGGCGTTCGCGAAAATAAAATAGCGTGGAATGCGAGTGCCGACGAAGGATGGCAAAATCCAAGTTATTTTGGCAGCGTAACATTAACAGCAGCGCCACCCCAACCAATTACACAATCTATAACATTAACTACCGGTTGGAATTTAATATCATTTAATGTTTTACCCGACAATACAGCTATTAGCTCTGTGTTTGCTTCGGTTAATGCAAGCATAGTTAAAACAGATGGCGGGTTTTATTCGTCAACATTAGCTTCGCAATTACAAAGTTTAACAACGATTGAACTTGGAAAAGCGTATTTAGTAAAAGTTCCTGCAAATGCAACATTAACGGTAATTGGTACAGTAACTAACCCAACTATGACAACACAATTAAAACAAGGTTGGAATTTAGTAGGAGTTCCTGCTACGGCAAATCAAACTATTCTATCTAAAACCAATGGAAAACCCATACAAACTGTAAAATCTTTCGATGGATTTTATACTCCGGGTGGAGCAACTAACAGTATTACTAATTTTGTTCCCGGTAAAGGATATTATATTCAAACAACTGCGGCTACAAGTATACAGTGGTAATTTTTACACACAGACCGAGTTTCTAAACTTGGTCTGTATATGTATTTTCAAAAAAAATAGATGTAATTAAAGGTTATTTGTTCGCAAAACTTGTTCTCCATTACCATACTCAAACCCAACAAGTCCGAATTGTTTTACATACCTCATCTTACGTATAGCATAGGGGTCATTCAATGAAATTAAATCGTTGATTGTTACACACAATACATTGGTATACACCTGTGCCGGAGTAGTAAATTCGGGAATTATTTCGGCTGTTGATGTAATTGCTTGCCCCTGCTCCTTATAACCCTTGCTCGTCATACGTAAAGAAACAATGCCCTGTGGTGTTGAAACTTCAGTAATTTTTTGGTGAAGCACATCGTACTTCCATGAATATTCTCCTACTTGTACACGAATATTATCGCCAAATCCTTCGTCGAAAGGATACGCTGAGAATGAAAATCTAATTCCGTAGGTAGACGTATAGTTTTGATACTTATGTTCTGTTTTATGTGCTTTGGTTGGAATCCAAAAAATTGATGTCCGTCCGGTTGTATATTCTACCGTATTATTTGTTCGTGTAAAACTGCTTGTAATACCATTACTATCTACCATATAAAATTCAGCAATAGTGTCGTTACAATACCATTCTTTGGTAGATTCGTCTATTGTATAGGTTTCATGCGTAAGAGCAGAATTCTCTGAACATGCCCAAACTATTGATAGGCAAAATAATGCGATTAAACTATTTTTTGCGTTCATACCATTCTCCATTTGTCATTGTTATACGAAGTATTCCATGCGATACATTGTAATACAAACTATCTATTTGTATTCCCGATTCGGGAAATTCTGTTACCATTTGTAATCCCCATACCTGTGTATATTCTTTAGATTGTATATAGAGTGTATCTATGTTCCATTCGTTTGGAATTATATAGGCATGTTTTTTTTGAATATATACAGATATGTTGAAATGCAAAGAATCTTGTTGATATATTGTAATATTGGGGCTAAACAACGGATATGAGGGTTCTAATATCGAAATATCTTGATGTGAAGTGTGTGTAAAACATTCTTCGGAAAATTCATCGATATGCGACGTGCGAGAAACAACAAAATGAAACAAACTACCTTTGGAATGAATAACGTGTATCGTATCTCCATGTTCATACGGAACCATTGCAAGTGCTTGCTCTGACAACTCTCCCGAGTTTGTCCGTGTAATAGAATCGCATCGTCCGCCACAGCCACTAAAATTGTAAAAGCTTAAGGCAATACCGCAGATTAAAAGTAGATATTTCATATGATTTTGTAAAAAATTGTTTGATTCTTGGTATTAATTCGGGATAAAAATAGCATTTTTTTTAAAAAAAAGCTATTTATTGTGCTATCAAAAATCTCTATTTGTTTATATATCACATCTTTTATTCGGCTATCCAAAAAAATATGACAATATTTCATAAGAAGTTTATAAATTTTTCCAAATACTTCTGCGCCTCGTCTTTGATTTGCTTCACCTAATGAGCTTTTCTTTGGAATATGCTGCAATTGAAAATGATTTGTCTTTCCTGCTGCACCAGAGACTTCTCTTAGTAATGAGCATTTTGCAAACAAACAAAACAACATACTTATACAATGGTCTTTTGTTGTATACTTCTTAACATATCTATCAGGATTGCATGTCTTTGCTGAAGATCTAATAATTTTTGTGTCAATTAAAAATATTAGCTATCCGAAAACCAAAGTGCAAAAAAAGTGTAGATTAGTCCATAGTAGAATAGTTTTTAGTCGAAACAAATCTACTAAAAAAATTAACTAAAATGTTTTATTCATACTGATTAAGCAAAGTATTAAAAAAATATGACGCTTTGTATTTTGTATATAACTCGTAATTCGATATTCTTAATATTGTAAATTTTTATCGGACAATACTGATTTGAAAACTAATACGTCAATAATAAAGCCTTAAGAAAAAAAACTCCACTGATTCGGTAGTATAGCACCCACAAAACGTGAAAGCTCAAAAAGTATGAGAGGGACGATACATCAATTATTAAAGAAATCTACACATACAAAATTGTATTAAGCACAAAAATTTAAACACGAAGTATTGCTCACATAAAAAAACAATATATGTAAAGTTTCACCACGTTGTTAATGGATAAACTTCCCCCTTCCTTTGCGAAGTGGAGCGCAGCGGAACGAAGCAAAGGAAGGGGGAAGTAGCATTATAAATGATAACTTGCTTAATTTTGTATTTTCTAAAAAACAAAAACATGAA
>MWCJ01000058.1 GCA_002069975.1 Bacteroidetes bacterium ADurb.Bin217
AAAGTTAAATATACTAAATTTCCCTATGTTTACCAAAAATTTAAGCGTTTTTCTTACGTCGAATTGACGTTATTTTACCTGCAATATCACCTAAATCTATACGAAGTTCTAATTCATCACTTGTTTGAACATCCATAGAAACATAACGGTTAGCTTCATCTGTCATATCAACAGTATAACCTATAGCAATATCACTAGTTTGATTAATACCAGAAGTATCTTTAGTGAAGTATTTTCCAGTCATTGAGCCATCAACTCCTCCACCTTTCCATTTCATAAATTGCAAACTAAAGTTATTATAGTTTTTGCCTCCGGTACCAGAATACTCAAAATGTACTGTTAACTCTTCACAATCCCATGTTTTAGTGTAGACACTATCTCCACTTTCTTGAATACCATTAGCTTGATATAACCCAGTTAATACAGCAATTTGCTCTGTTTCATCCAACACATTCCATAAGTCAGGATTATACTGAGCCATTGTCAGAGAACAAGATAATACAAAAGTTGCGATAGCACATGAAAATTTTTTCATAGTAAAGATTTTATAAATTTTATTACCATTTGGATTAGATATCTAAAAATTTCATGTTATTATTTGCAAATTACGAAAAGAAAAATACCTATTCCTCTCGAAGCAAAGAATACATATAAGAATCTTCTAATTTATTTGCAATCATGAAATTTTTTCGCAAGCATCCTTCACAAATATAGCCCATTTTCTCTAACAGTTGTACAGAAGCAATGTTTTTAACATATGTTTGAGCTTCTATTCTATATATATTACACTGTTCAAACAAATATAAATGAAACCATGCAAGTGCTTGCTGCATATAACCTTTATGTTGAAATTGCGAGAGTAATATATATGTAATTGCAGCCGTACGGTGTTTTTTATTGCAATTTGCGGCAACCATACCAATACAAGCATTAGAAAGTTGAATGCCAAATGCGATTCGAGTATTCGAATAGAAAGAACGTAAATGAGATACTTCATCTATAGAATTAATAATTGGCACATCAGTATATTTCAGAAGCTCAGTATCAGAGAATAAAGAGAATATATCTGATTCTTCTACCGTACTAAAGGGAATAAATTGTAAATTGTTGTGCATATATTTAAAAATATGACATAAAAAAACCCCACTCTAACGAGTGAGGTTTTTATATTGTAATCTAATTACTTAGAATTATTTTACGATTTTAGCTGTACCTTCAGCAGCAGTGATTACAAGAACACCAGCTGGTAAAGAAGAAATTTCTAATGTTTTGTCAGCAACTTTTACAACTTGACCTGCAACATTAGTAACTGTGATAGCACCACCTGAATAGATAACACCGTCAACAACTTCTAAAGCAGCACCTGAAATAGTTTCAATATCTGTCATATCCATTACAACTGCAGTTCCTGTACCAACTTTAATATTTCTAATTTTTAAAGTTTTATCAGTAGCAAGTTCAGTTTCGTTATCGATAGTTAACGCTAATTTAACAATTTTGTCAACATCCATAGCAACTTTAGTATTAGCACCACCACGTAAGTATGAACATTTTCTTGCATCATAATCATTAGTAGAACCGATATTCCACCAGTCACCTGTATATTGGTCAGCTATTTCTGTAGCATTTGCATCAGCACCTAAACCTTCTGAGTCGTCATTCCAAGAAAAAGTAACTGGAGTCCATACTGTATTGTCAGTTGTTTGAGCAATACTCGCAATTGGAGAAGACGCATTACTTAATTTACCAGCAATATCACCTAAATCTAGACGTAAAGTCAACGCATCAGATGCTTGAACTTCCATAGTTACATAACGATTAGCTTCTTCTGTCATATCAACTGTATAACCTATAGCAATATCACTTGCTTGATCAACACCTGAAGTATCTTTAGTAAAGTATTTTCCGGTCATTGCACCATCAACTCCTCCACCTTTCCATTTACAAAATTGTAAACTAAAGTCATTGTAGTTTTTGCCATTACCAGCAGCAAATACAAAATTAACTTCTAATACATCACCATTCCAAGTTTTTGTATAAGCAGCAGCACCACCTTCTTGAATACCATTAGCCTGAGTTAATCCAGTTAATGCAGTAACTTGTTCTGTCTCATCTAACACAACCCATAAAGTTGGATCATACTGAGCCATTGTCATAGAACCGAATAATACACCGGTTGCAATTGTAAGTAAAATTTTTTTCATAGTAAAAAATATTAAGTTTATAAATAAATAATGTTATTTCATAAGGCAAATATACAAAAAAATTATAACATGCAAATTTTTTTTTCAAAAAGTTTATTTAACTACAACTATCTGCATATATTTTTGACCATCAGTTATTACTTCAAGGATAAAAACTCCCGCTTGATCAAATATAACTTCCGGTTGCATACCGGTGCCAGTCATTACCGGAGTTGCACTCATAGTATAAATAGAATACAGAGATGATTCTGAAATAGGTAATGTATACACAATATTTGTTTGCAAAGGATTTGACATAAATATACCTTTATTTGAAATAGCTTCAAAATAAGAAGGAATTACAGTAGATTTATTTACTATACTCTTGGAAGTTTCGGATTCAAACAACCCATTTTCTGTTGTTCGAGCAGAAGTTTGCCCATATGTAAGCGACACTACAGCATCTTTATACACAACCGTATCAAGCAAAACAAATAATCGAGTACTATCTGTTCCTACATATGTAATATCGGTTACTTGTACTTGTTTAGAATCTACCAGTACAGTTAATTCTTGATTATCGGGCATTATAGCAAATTGTCTATCATATACAAGCATTAATTTTGTACCATCGGTATGCACTTGTGCTGTTTGTAATGTTCCAATACTAGGATTTTCACCTTCGTCAATACTTAAATAATTCAAATTAAAACCTGCGGTAATAACTTTAATTTCGATAGTATGATTCCCTGTTTCTAATGGAATCACTACTGAAGAATTCTTCCATGTATTCCAGCTAGCTGTTAATGGCATAAATAAATATGCAATCTTTTGCCCATCAACCCAAATTGAAACAGCCCCCTTTTGTGATTGTGAGGCATGGCGTAACGTAAGTGTATAATTGGCAGCTTGAGCTACAGATATATGATATCCGAAAATGTTTCCATTTGATACAAACCCTAAATGTTTACCACCGCCAACATCGGTACAATCTTCGAATACAGTAGAACTACTATGATACGCATAATTTTCAGCTTCAATCTTCGAAGGTATTGCTATATAATCAGGTGTTGAAGGTAAGTTATTAGTCAGTACATACCCATTAAATGAATCCATATACCCACCATAAAGGGTTTGCAAAACTCCTTTATCGGAATAACTCAATGTATATGCATATTCATTAAACATAGGATTTGCAGTTACAATAGTAAGTATTTTATTGTTATATGAAATTGAAAATTCCACAGGCACACCATCTTCATATAAAACAAATCCGGCATTCGATAAATCAATTGGTTCCAACAATTTATCTACATACACTTTTATTCTAAAATTATTTTCTATAACAGCAGAATCCACAACAACAGATAGATTTGGACCATTATTTACAGCTTGAATATTAAAATACGATGCTACTTTAGAATCAAGAGCTTGCAATACACCAGTTGTATTTTCTATAGTAACAATATTATTTTGTATAATTCTTTGTGTAGGATATATATATAAACCATATCCATTAGAATATAATTGTACTGAATCAGTTTGAGCTGAAACTCCATCAACAAATAGACTTAACCCAGAACTTTGTTCAGCTTGAGAATCTAATTGTTTTGAAAACATAAGAGCAACGCATTTACCATCAGGTAAAACTTCAGCAGACCTAACAAATAAAGGTGCTAGCAATAATTCATTATGAACCAGTACAGACATTTCTGCAATAGGAAGCAATTCATTATCGGTTACAGAAATACCGGAATACGAAACAGTTAAAATACTATCAGTAGCGTTTAAAGGATTATCAAGGGTAAGTTTTATTGAATTTACACTGTGCACTTCAACAGAAGTAATTGCAAAAGAGCTTTGCTCATGATTTACAACACTAAATTCTGAAATAGCATTTATAGCATTAGCTATTTGAATAGAATTACTACATTCGAGAATTATTTCGGAAGCATTTGCTTCTGTAACTTTTGCTTGCACTATTGTAACTTGAGGTTTTGCAAACAAAACCATATGCAGTGCAGAATATGCAGGCACAGTATACGAAAATTCATTATTAGTAATTGATGAAATTGAAGCAAACTGTTTAATTGCTTTATCAGATTGATCAAACCCATACACCTCACCTTGGGAATAATATCCATGAGACACATCAAAATCGGTTGATTTTTGAGAATCTGTTTTATTTATTACAATAATATGCAAATTTCCTTGTTCATCTGTTGATGCAAAAGTAGATAAAACAGCATTATCATTTGTTGAAGCTTGAACTGAAGTATTACCAAACGTACCACCTTGATTATTGTAGTTAACATATAATTTATACGCAGCACCACCAAAATCATCATTAATAGGATCCCACTTACTTGCCATATATACACCTTCTCTTCCAAAAATCCCTAACACATCAGCTAAAGCCAATCCGCCGGAAAAATGAAATTCAGCATCATATTTAAATTCTGTAAATGCCAATTTTGTCCCCGGATAATATTGATTAATTGAATTTTGTATTCGTTTGATATACTGTAAACTTTCTGATGTAGTTATATTTCCATATTCTATATAACTTTCGTCCCAAAGTGAACGAGGAGCCTGTAATCGAGCCTGCACCATATCGGGAGCAACTAATTCTTCCTCAGTAGGAGCATTATTTTGTCCTAAATCAACAATTCGTTTTAGCGTTACATTTCCTTTAGCTTCAGGATACCAATGAAAGGCAACAACATCGAGAATTCGCTTATTGAGAGCCGTTTCTACTTTACGTAAAGAATCTAAATAAAAATCAACATACCATGCATATCCTTTATTGAGAGGATACCCTAACCCCGCAAAATTTTTGGCATCCCACCATCCATAAAACATAGGGCCGTAAACTTCTGCCGATGGGCTTAATTCTTTTATTACTTTACCTAATTCAGTTGTTTTATAAAAAACTTCATTATGCGATATAGCTATGGGTCTAATACGAGGATGAGTGGTTCCCCAAAGAGCAGGTTCATTATCAATTGCAAACGCATCAATACCACCATTACCTTTACTTCCCAAATTTGTATTCAAATAATGTATCATCTCATCTATGTATACATACCCATCAGTAAGATTGGGGCTAAGAGAATACTCTGCATTTTTTCGAAACGCCACACTATCCCAGCGATTACTTGGGGCTTTTTCGGAACTTAAAACCTCCCCGTTATCGTCTCGAGCTACATATCCGGCAGCTTGCAATGTTACTAATGTATACTGTTTGCGAGAATTTGCTGTGTTTACCATATTTAAAATAGGTAAAGCCGGAGTTGAAGAATTTGAAGCACCTATTGTAAAATATCTATCAGAAATATGATTATAATCAGCTCCTGCATTCGAATAATTATTTTCCCAATTATACGCTGAAGTTCTATTTCCACCCCAACGAACGGCTGTAGCTAATGACGTTGGATTGTTAGCACCATAAATTAAAGGACTTATGGGTTTAACATCAGCTTTTACATTAACACTAACCGTTTGCTGAGCCCATACAGAAAGGGAGCTACAACACACTATACTTACAAACAAGCTAACTCGAGAAAATACATTCATATGAATACAAAATTATTTAATACTTACTAATTTATATAAATAAAAAACCCCGACTCACTTACATGATTTCATGTAAATCAATCAAGGAGTTCAAATAATTGACAACCGTAACTACCGTTACCCTTTATCGTTTTTAAACGGACTGTTAGTTGTTACAGTACCATCGGCTAATTCGTAATATATTTTACCGTCTACCGAATATACTAAAGGTATACCTTTTTTTCTATTTTCTTCCTGCACTTTTCTAACAGCATGATTGCCTATAGATTCTATTTCAAAGCCTTTTAAATATAAATTCAAATCAGAAAACTTTTTGACCTCCATAGTTTATCATTTAAATTGTTCAACAAATTTATAAAAATATTCTTTATTTTTTATCGAAAATTGATTTTTTATTCCCAATGCAATTTCGATAAATTTATTTTCAGAATTATACACCAAAAACCATTTATCGGCTAAATTCTTATAATTATTCCAAAAATTTTCTTTGCTTCTGTAATACCTTCGTATTACATCTTTATCGGGCACATGATGCCCACCTTTTAGCACCCGCTCTTTAATACGTTCTATACAAACTGTAGGCGAATATAAAAACACATACACCATTATCACTTCATATCCTTGTTTATGAAAATCGGGAATCATTTTATTTAAATATGCTCCCGATAAGGTACTTTCTATCAATATGCTTTCACCTCGTTTTTGATATTCACGTAAATTTTTAAAAAAAACCTTACCGGCACTCACACTCGCCTTACTCATATCGTCGGGATTTAAATCCTTAGCAATATCATCTGCATTTAAGCAAGGCATTGGATGCATACTTAAATAACTTCGAGTAAACGTAGTTTTACCGGAACCATTGGGGCCTCCAATTATTACCAATTCTTTTTTCTTTTCTATATTGCCCCCAATTTCTGTTTCCATAAAAATCTTTCAAATATCTAATAATTAATTTTATATTTTAATATTATTTAAAAAAAAAATTCTAACAATTGTACCTACGTGTTAGTCCATTATTTTGTTAGATTTTTTAAACTTTTGTTTATTGCATGTTAATATCTTTTTTATCAAAGGTTGTATATACTGCAATACTATCGCCAATAGAATACAGTAAAATACAAGAATATTTTTTATGCTTTTCAAAAAACTGTTTTGATTTTTCTAGCCCCATAACCATACAAGCAGTAGCAACTGCGTCTGCATCAATACATTCATCGGCAACAACCGTTGCACTCAACAACTCATGCCTAACCGGATACCCAGTTTCGGGGTTTATTGTATGAGAATATGTAACACCATTTTTAATATAAAATTTTCTATAATTCCCTGAAGTTGCTAATGACTTGTTTTCTAATTTATATGTACAGATATACGATTGTTCTATAGGCAATGAATCAACATATTGAACCGGCTTGGTAATACCTATATTCCATACTTCACCCTTTGCGTTCAATCCTTTTGCTTTCATTTCGCCACCAATGTCTACCAAATAATTTTGGATATTTCGTGAATCCAAAAAACAACATACAATATCAACAGAATACCCTTGTGCTATAGCATTACTAATAATTTGCATTTGAGGGTTTTCTTTATAAAAACGGTTATTTCGAATACCCATTTTATTCATTCCTTTAAGTTTCAATAATTCTGAAATTTTTTCGGGCGTTGGAATAAGACTATCTTCTTTAAAACCAAATTTCCATGCATTAATAATTGGTGCTATAGAAATATCAAAAGCTCCATTTGTCTTACTCCAAATATCTACAGATTTTTTCCAAAAATAAGCAAATTGAGGATGAATTTGAACACTCGTATCATTAGTATTGATACGAGATATAAGAGAAAAGTCTATATAATTATTAAATAATGAATCAAAACTTTGTAATACAGAATCTATTTGATATTCGATGTTATAAGTTTGATTATTTGATTGTAAAACAATACGATAATACGTTCCTTGAGCCGTTCCTTGAATAGTAATATATTCATACTTGTTAGACACATGAGCACATGAACTAAGACAAATAATGAAAAAAAAAGAAACTATATACGTATACATAAAAAAAAAGGCGAAAGAGATTCGCCTTCAATATTTATTTTAACCCCTGTTAATAATACCTTTATCAGATTTTATAACAAAATCGATAATTTCTTCACGTTCAGGTGTTTTTGGAAATTCACGTTTAATAATTTCTAACGCCTGTGAAATATTAACTCCTTTTTGAAATAATACTCGATATATATCTTGAATATTGTTTACTTTATCTTCGCTAAATCCCCTTCGTCGAAGCCCTACTGCATTAATACCCATATAACTAATAGGTTCACGTGCGGCTTTAACATAGGGAGGAACATTTTTGCGAATAATAGTAGCCCCGGCTATAAATGCATGCGCACCAATCTGCACAAATTGAGCTGCAGCAGCCATACCTTCCAAAATAGCATAATCGCCAACAATACAATGCCCCGACAAAGCCGCATAATTAGCAAAAATACAATTATTCCCTACTATACAATCATGAGCAATATGCACATACCCCATTAATAAACAATTATTTCCTACAACTGTTTTTAATTTATCTGTTGTTCCTCTATGAATAGTTACACATTCTCGAATAATTGTATTATCACCAATTTCAGTGGTTGTATACTCTCCGGCAAATTTTAAATCTTGCGGAATTGCAGATATAACAGCACCCGGAAAAATTTGACAATTTTTACCAATGCGTGCACCATTCATTATGGTAACATTAGGACCAATCCACGTATTATCATCAATTTCCACATCTTCATATATATGCGAAAATGGAGATATTGTTACATTCTTTCCAATTTTAGCTTTAGGATCTATAAAAGCACCCGATACAAACATATATTATTCTTTATTTTTAACAATTTGAGCCATTAATTCACCTTCAGTAGCAAGTTGGTCACCAACAAATGCTTGACATTCCATATGTACAATTCCTCTTCGAATGGGAGAAAGTAATTTTAATCGAAAAACTAACACATCGCCGGGAATTACTTTTCTACGAAATTTTATTTTATCCATTCCTAAAAAATAGGTAGAATATAATTCAGGATTTTCTACTGTAGACAATGCCAAAACGCCACCACACTGAGCTAATGCTTCGAGATGTAATACGCCCGGCATAACAGGTTCTTCCGGAAAATGACCTTGAAAAAAAGGTTCATTGTTTGTTACATTTTTAACACCTACAACTTCATTTTCTGATAAATGCATAATTTTATCAACCAATTGAAACGGATACCTATGTGGCAACATTTTTTTGATACCATTAATATCGACAACAGGTGTTGCATAAATATCTATTTTCGGAGCTTGCGGTCCACGTTTACTTTTTATATCTTTTCGTATAATTTTTGCAAATTCAGTATTAGCCTTATGTCCCGGAATAGTTGCTATAATATGACCTTTAATAGGCATTCCTACTAACATTAAATCTCCTATTACATCAAGTAATTTATGTCGAGCGGGTTCATTATCAAATGCTAATTCTACATTATTCAAAATCCCCTCTTTTTCAATAACAATATCTTTTTTATTAAAAATAGAAGCTATACGATCTATCTCACTTTGAGTAACTTTCTTATCAACTATTACAATAGCATTATCAACATCACCACCTTTTATTAAATTATGTTGCGCCATCATTTCAATTTCTCTAAAGAAACAAAATGTTCGACAAGCAGCTATTTCGTTATAGAAATCATCTAAAGAGGATAATGAAGCAAATTGATTTTTTAATAAGGGTGAATCATAACTGATTTTTACATCAACTTTAAACGTATCACAAGGATAAGCAATTATTTCAACACCACGTTCAGGTTCTGTATATTCTATTTTTTTAACAACCTCAAAATACTCACGTTCAGCATCTTGCTCTTGCACACCGGCTTGCACCAATAAATCATAAAATGGTTTTGAACTTCCATTTAAAATTGGAACTTCAGGTCCATCAATTTGAATTTCAACATTATCAATTTGTAATGCACACAGTGCTGCCAATAAATGTTCAATTGTACTTACAGTAACGTCTTTAATACCTATAACAGTACCTCTTGCTGTTTCAAGTACATATTCGGCAAGAGCAGGAATTATTGGATTTTCAGGTAAATCTACACGTTTAAACTTAATACCATATCCAGATTCGGCAGGTATTATAGTTACTTGTGTAACTTTCCCTGTATGTAATCCCTTTCCACTAAAAGAAACCTCTTTCAGTATAGTTTTTTGCTTTTCAGCCATAGAATAATCGCATTTTTTATTGTGTAATTAAATGCAAAGATACAAGTATGCTTTTATTTTCAATGCTAATATATTTTTTTTTTAAAAATTTATAAGCAATATTTCATAAAAAACATCATTTTTTTCTACATTTACGCACATGTAATTTTTTGTAAAAATAATAAAAAGTCTAACATTAGAAACGATTTTACTGAAAAATGTTTCCAAAAAAAATAATAATATGATTTATCATTCAATATTAGAAACACCGGAGATAGCCTTACGTGCTATAGAACCGGAAGACATTGAACTTTTATATCGATGGGAAAATAATTCTGAAGTATGGATTATCAGTTCTACTATAGCACCATTTTCACGCGATATTTTGAAAAAATATATCGAAAATAGTCATCTTGATATTTATAGCATAAAGCAGTTGCGATTGATGATAGATTGCAAAAAAACAAAAAACACGATTGGTGCAATTGATTTATATAATTTTGACCCTCACAATCGAAGAACGGGAGTTGGAATATTCGTTGAACCACAATTTTCGGCACAAGGCTATGGCGAAAAATCGTTGCGTTGTGTGCTCGAGTATTGCAAAGATGTGTTGTTTTTAGATCAGGTGTATAGCGAAATCACATCTATAAATACCCCAAGTCTAGAATTGTTTAAAAAAGTGGGGTTTGAAACAAATGGTATGAAAAAATCATGGATTAAAACACCTGATGGATATATAGACGAGTATATTTTGCAGTATATTTTTTAGGTCTGAATGTATTAGTGTCATTAAAAAGGCTGTATTCACAAATCCTAATTTATTGCTGCAACCATTTTTTGAAAGCAACCAATTTATGAGTACTTACCAAAATTTTTGCAACTGTTGGTGGTTGCATTTCATTACATATCTTCATAATTCGGAATTTCATGCAAAAACGCATATGATTTTGAATCAAAATCGATAGAACATGCTGCATGCGTTATTCCATTTGAAACCAACAAATACGGAGCTTTGAGCAAAATATTATAATTTGAAATTTGATGAAACACTTGATTCGTAATCGACACTTCAGGAGCTTTGCATTCTACTACCAACAGTGCCATACCTTGCGAATTGTAACACACTATATCTGCACGTTTTTGCAATCCGTATATTTTCATTGAAACTTCTAATTGTATGAGTGTTGGCGGATAGTTTTTGTAGTGAATCAAAAATTTTACGATATGCTGACGAACCCATTCCTCAGGGGTAATTTTCACATATTTTTTTCGTATTTCATCAAAAATATATGGAACATTATTTATTTTTTTGATACTAAAATCGAACTTTGGTAACGATAATTCTTGCATTTTGTATTATTTTTACAAAAACAAAAATACAATAACTTTTGTAACACAATTGTATGGAATACAAACAAATAATGGACGACTTGTCCAAAAAAATATATTATCCCATATATATACTCTCAGGCGAGGAGCCGTATTATATTGACAAAATTGCCGATTATATTGCCGAAAATGTTCTAACAGAAGAAGAACAATCGTTTAATCAAACAATTGTATATGGCAAAGATTCCGATGTTCATAATATAAGCCAACTCGCTCGCAAATTCCCTATGATGTCTAATTATCAGGTTATTATTGTAAAAGAGGCACAAGATTTAAAAAATATTGAAGATTTTGAGCATTATGCACAAAACCCTATGAAGTCGACAATATTAGTATTATGTTATAAATATAAAAAATATCCGAAAACCACCAATTTTGCAAAACATGTAAAAAAATGCGGAGTTATTTTCGATTCAGAAGCAATTAGAGATTATAAAGTTGGAGAATGGATACGTGAATATGTAAAAAACAAAAAATATTCTATTGATGAAACTACGAGTGAGATGCTTGCTCAATATTTAGGCACTTCTCTTCATAAATTGGTAAACGAGTTGCAGAAATTGATGATAATTCTACCTGCTGGTTCAACAATTACAAAAGCCGATATTGAACGAAATATTGGGATAAGCAAAGATTACAACACATTTGAATTAACTGATGCATTTAGCGAAAAAAATTCATTAAAAGTGCAACGCATCATGCAAGCTTTTGCTGCTAATCCTAAAGAGAATCCGCCGTCGAAAGTAATTCCAATTTTATTTTCATATTTTAAGACGTTATTATTACTTCATTTTATTCCTAACAAAACAAATGAAATTATAGCTGAAACATTAAAAATATCAAATAGCAACTTCATAATTCAAAAATATTTACGAGCATCTAAGAATTATAGTCCTCAAAAACTTGTACAAATAATTTCACTTTTAAGAGAATTTGATTTAAAAACAAAAGGTGTAAATAGTGGAAGTACTTCAGAAGGAGATATGATGCGTGAATTAGCATTTAAAATTTTACATTAATAGGTTTGAAACCCCGTATTTTATACATAGTTCCACATCGATTAAACCGAAGTCCAGGTCAACGATTTCGTTGCGAACATTTTATTCCCATATTAGAAGAAAAAGGGTTTGAATGTACCTATGCAAATTTACTAAATGCTTGGGACGACGAGCATTTCTATAACAAAACAGCATTTTTACAAAAAATATGGATACTTACTAAAAGTTTTTATAAACGTTTGATTCATTCCATTCAAGCTCGCAATTACGATATTATATTTATTTATCGTGAAGCATTTATGATAGGCACAACTTTTTTTGAACGATTATTATATATGTGGGGTAACCCTATAATATATGACTTTGATGATTCAATATGGCTCAACGACACATCAGAGGGAAATAAACAATTTGCATGGCTCAAAAACAGCAAAAAAACAAATACAATAATCAAACTTGCTCATACCGTAATTGTAGGAAACAAATATTTGGCAGAATATGCATCACAATTTAATGAACATATTCAAATAATTCCAACAACAATTGATACCAAATATCATACACGGACTATAAATAATATAGAATCTCATTCAATTTGTATAGGATGGACGGGTACTGAAACCACATTGAAACACTACACTACAATTATCCCTGTATTGCAAACAATTAAACAGAAATATGGAAATCGAGTAAAATTTAAAATTATAAGTAACGTACCATATTACAATACTGATTTAGATATAGAATATGTAAATTGGAATGCAGCTTCAGAAATTCATGATTTACAGACAATAGATATAGGCATAATGCCTTTACCTAATGATGAATGGAGTAAAGGAAAATGCGGGTTCAAAGGCTTACAATACATGTCACTCGAAATACCTTCGATTTTATCGCCGGTAGGCGTAAATACAGAAATTATTGAACATGGAGTTAATGGTTTTTTAGCAGAAACAGATCTTGAATGGGAACAGTGTCTTTCAACACTTATTGAAGATGTAGAGCTTCGTAAAACATTGGGAAAAGCAGGTAGGAAAACAATAGAAGACAGATTTTCTATTCACTCTCAGAAAGACAAATACATTTCAATTATCACTAACGCTTTGAAAAAATAAAAAAGCCCGAAGTATTACCTCGGGCTTTCAAATTGTTTTTGATTTATTATCGAAGGAGTACTACCGAACCATATTTTGTTTCGGTACCATTAGGTTTTACTGTTCCATTCCACGGCTTACCATCGGCAAATGTTGCTTCCATTTTCCAAATATACGTATCCGATTTGAGTAACTCTCCATTATACGTCCCATCCCATTTACCCACAAATATACCTTCTTCAACTTCGTTAGAATACCATACTAAGTTACCCCACACATCATACACCCATATCTCACATTTTGTTACTCCATGTGCTACAGGCTGAAAATGACGAACACTATATGCAGGATTTGTAGGTGCAAACGCATTAGGCATTTCAATATTTGCTTTAATGTCAACAAATATATTTTTTGTTATTGTGTTTACACAACCATGTTCATTTGTAACTTGTAATGTTACATCATGAGGACCATACATATATTCTTCGCGAATTATATCTTTTCTATCATCATATTGAACTTCGCGTCCTATTTGATTATACGAACGACCAAAATCCCATGACATACTGTATGGTACTTCAAGCATAACCAATACTCCATCTATAGTTTGCTCAATTATTGAATCTTGAATTGTTAGATTGGTAAACTCTGCAATATTCATTGCTCCAGGCAATTCCCAATCAAAATCGGCAATCGGATATTTTGCTTTATATACAATTAACGTATCTGCCGACATACAAAAATCGGGAGATGTAACCATAAGCGAAATTGTATCAACACCCGATTTTCCCCAATCTATATAACGAGTTGCTCCAGAAAGATTATCTTTTGAATACATTACATTACTACCGGTAACCTCCCATTTATAATGATTTGCCGCATCACCAAATTCTACCGAATAAAATTCTTCAATTGTACCCTCACATACTTTTTCTCTACCTAATATATGTGAATCGGGCATTGGTGAAACTTTAATATTATCGTTCAATATAGATTTACATTCAGTTAAATCTTTATCAAAAGCAATAATTTCTATAGGAATATTCCCAACACCTATATCTTGCAATTGTTGACCATTCAATGTGATTTTTCGAGTAAATTGTTTATCCCCATTATGCAATAACGGACTCGACCATTCAACCTCCGACATAGATAAAATTGGAATTTCAATAATATCAGACGCCTCTGTATATTCGCCCAAACAAACAGGAAGTGCGTTTACAATAGGTATACGAGGAGTTCTGCGAACATCATAATGCATTAATACCTCTTCACTTTTGCATGTTTTACTTCCAATATATACAGAGTAACGTGCCGTAATATTATTGATAGAACCGGGTAAAAATTGAGCTGTATCAGCAATAAACGTATCACCTTCGCCGCGTTTTATTCCTTTTTGGAACCATTCAATTTTTCCACCACTTACCGCAGGATTAGTATGATAATCCGGTTTTAAATTGATAGCTTTAAGTTCTTCGCCCGCATCTGATTGACATTTTAAATGTTCTTTAGGACTAATTTCAAATGTTGGGATAGGAACCACTGTTAACACCACCGGAATAGTATCGCTATTGCATCCTTGTAAGGTTCGTACTACATAATATGTTACATCTTGTGAGCCAACAGCCGCAACTTCGGGAGTATATGTTATTCCTGTTCCTTTAAAATCAGTAGCTAATGCATCACCATACCATTTGTCTTGCGGCAAGTTAGTTGTTAACACAGGTATCACATCTGAACCTTCACATACGGCTGCTCCTGTTACTATAGGGTTTGCAGGTTCTGGATTAATTTTATACGACTTACTCGCTTTTTCTCCCTCACATCCATTTACCTCCTGCGATACCCAATATTCTGTTCCTTTTGTTCTATCGGCTTGTAAGGTTAATCCATTTTGTATAAATGTAGTTTTATCATCTTTATACCAATATATTATTCCTGTTGGTGCCGGAGTTGCTGTTAAAATCGGATCTTCTTCATACGCACATATCGTATTTTTCGAAACAACTATAGCAGGAGCCAAAGGTCTTGGTTTTACTTCATACGTTGCAGCTGCTGTTTGACTCTCACAACCATCTACT
>MWCJ01000059.1 GCA_002069975.1 Bacteroidetes bacterium ADurb.Bin217
TATTAACAGCAATCCCCTATTTTGCAAATACATCGCGAATCAAAGGTGCCGGTTGTAGAGGCGAAGCGGTAGGTACGGTTAACGTGGAAGTTACGGGTGGAGTACGTCCCTATAGTTACTCATGGCAGAACGGTATGGGTGGACATCCCGATGATTCTGTGATTTACAATGTTGGTCCCGATGTATATATTGTAAAAATTACCGATGCAGTTGGTTGTGAAATTAATTCCACAACTACCACAATTGTTCCCGAAGATGTGACAGTTCAACATAATATTCAACGACAAGTAGAATGTAAAGGTGAGAGCGATGCGAGAGTTTCTGCTATTGCATCTAATGGAACCGGTGCATATACCTATACTTGGAGTGACACGTATGTTGGTTCTCTTAATACACAACTTCCTGCAGGAAATCATTTTGTGGTTGCAAGTGATGAAATTGCTTGTACCGACACATCATATTTTACTATTACCGAACCGGCAAATAAAATTGCAATTCATCTCGATAGTAAAGAAGATTTAAAATGTAAAGATGTGCCTACAGGAAAAGCAAGTCTTTCCACAACATATGGAATAAATCCTTTAGACTATCAGTGGAGTGATGCCGGAACCGGAGCAAGTAGAACAGATTTGTCTGCTACTTCCTATAGGGTTATTGTTGTAGATGATAAAGGATGTAAAGATAGTGTTGATTTTTCGCTTACTCAACCGGCTACTGCTATTAAGGGGTCAGTAGATAATTTTACTATGCCATTATGTTTTGGCAATACCAATGGAACCGCTGATATTAGTGCTACAGGGGGAACACCCGGATATACATATTTGTGGGACGATCCTAATAATGATTCTACCAAAAATAATACGACGAGAACTGATTTGGGCAGTAGAGTATACAATATTACATTTACCGATAATAATGGTTGTACCGATGTGGTTGTATTTAATTTGCAACAACCACAAAAATTAGTTCCTCAAATTGTTTTACAAAACGATGACCCCGTACCTGCATCTGTTGCTTGTTTTGGCGATGAGTTGCCAATTAAAGTTACATATACCGGAGGTACCAATCCTATACAATTATATAAATGGGACGGGGGATCTATTCCGGACAATACAACTTCGCTTGATGTTGGTGCCGGTGTGTACAAAGTAGAAGTTACCGATGCAAATAATTGTATGGATTCTGCAAAAGTTACAATTACACAACCCAATAAATTAAGTACTACTGTGTCGGTAATGAATGAGATTCAATGTCACGGACTTACCGGGAAAATAAAATCTACAACAGTAGGAGGTGTAACACCATATAATTATGCGTGGTCTCATGGGGAAACTACCGCTAATACCGGAGATGTAGTAGCAGGTGCGTATTCGCTCATAGTAACCGATGATAATGGTTGTGCCGATACTGATAATATTACACTTACCCAACCCGATACAATATTGCATAGTATTAAAATTGATGCCGATGTGTGTTATGATGTTACCAAAGGAACATTATCGGTTCAAGCTTCAGGAGGAACTATTGCAAGCGATTATTCATACTTGTGGAGTAGTGGCGAAACAAATGATACTATTAAAAATTTATTGCCGCAAATTTATTCTGTTACCGTTACCGACGATAATAATTGTGCTGTTTCAAGTTCAATAGATTTAACACTTGTAAACGATTATAAAGTTTCGTTCGAAATGTCGCCTGTTTTATGTGTTGGTCAATCAAACGGTTCAGCTATAGCAACTCCGGTTAATGGTACTGCACCGTATTTGTTTAGTTGGTCCAATGGGATTACCGATTCTACTATTTCAAATGTAACAGCAGGAAAATATATAATTGATATTACCGATGGAAATGGTTGTCATGCTATAGATAGTATAATTGTAACTACAATTCCAAGTGTTACAATTCAAACATCGGGTATTACCGAAACTACTTGTAATGGAGCAATTGGTAGTGCATGGGTAAAACCAGTAGCAGGAACAACACCATATACATATTTGTGGAATACCGGAGAAACAGTAGATTCTGTTATAAATAAATCTGTAGGTATATATTCAGTTACTGTAACCGATGCAAATGGGTGTAGCACATTTAAAAGTTTATTTGTTAAAGATACATCAAGTCTCAAAGTTAAAGCATCAACGCTACAAAACAAAATTCGTTGTGCAGGCAGAGCCGATGGCGAAGCTACTGCAATAGCAACTTTTGGAACATCACCATATACATATGAATGGTCTAACGGTGCAACAGGAACCACGGCGTCAAATCTTATTGCAGGTACATATTATATTGAAGCTACCGATGATAATGGTTGTAAAGCCGTTGATTCTATTAAATTTATAGAAGAAAATGTGTTCCGTATTATTATTCGTGATTCATCTATGATTACTTGTTATGGTGGTAACGATGGATGGGCTCTAGTAAATGCCGAAGGCGGAATTGCTCCGTATACAATTGTATGGAATAATGCTGCTACCACTAATTTGAATTCGGGTTTAACGGCAGGAACATATTCGGCAACAATTACAGACGCTAATGCATGTTCATTACAAGATGAAATTATTATAACACAACCTGCTCAATTAGTTAGTATTATTGATAATGTTACCGATATTAAATGTAAAGGAATATGTGATGCTACAGCACGTGCTTTAGTTTCGGGAGGAGTTGCTCCATATACGTATCTATGGACATCGGGCGAAACCGATTCGGCAGCAATTGCATTATGCGGTGGAAAACAATATATTGATATAACTGATGCTCATGGTTGCGAATTAAAAGATAGTGTAGAAATTCTTGATATAATTCCTCAATTGGAAGTAAGTTTTGCTATTACACTTTCATCGTGTGGTAATGCCGATGGTGAAGTCGCTGCTATTCCTGCGGGTGGTGTTGCTCCGTATACCTATCTTTGGAGTACAACAAGTACCGATACGTTACTTCAAAATATTCCTGCAGCCGCATATTCTTTACATATGGAAGATAATAATGGTTGCGAATTAGACACAATAGTGGCTGTAGACGATTTTTCTACAATTACTGCAATATTTACTCGCCAAGCTATTACTTTCTGCGATGATTGTAATGAAAAATATAAAGTTGAAGCTGATAATGGTGCTGCACCGTATACCTATGAATGGACAAACGGAGATTTAGGAACAATTGCAGATTCATTATGTTATCAACAATATGCGGTTACTATTACTGATGATAATGGATGTAAAAAAACAGAAGTATTATCGGTAAATGAGAATAAATTAGATGTGCAAGTAGTAAGCAAAACCGATGTTAATTGTTATGGTGGCGATACCGGAGAATTGCAAGTACAAGCAATAAATGGTATAAGTAATATTTATTCATACACATGGACAAATGGCGATTTTGGAGCAACTATTTCTAATCTTGAAGCTGGAACATATGGCGTAACTGTGAATGAAGATTCGAGTGTGTGTAGTGTTACAAAATATTTTACTATAACTCAACAACCCGAATCACGTAGATTTTATGTAACCGATGTGCCATCATATTGTAAAGACTCTTCGGGAATTATGCATGTTGAAATTCTATCTGGTTCACCTCCGTTTACTGTTGAATGGGGTAATGGTGAGACAGGGTTCATAAATAATAAAGCATGGAATGATTATATTTCTGTTAAAATAACCGATGCATTTGGTTGTGAAGTTACTGATAGTGCTATGGTTGATGATATATCTGATTTTAGTGCAAGCGAACACAGTAGATATTTAATTTCCTGTATTGGTGATTCTGATGGACAATTAGAAGTTGCTTTAGATAACGGATATGCTCCGTTTACTTATAGTTGGAGTCATAATGCCGGACTCGATGCTCCATTGGCAGTTGGTTTAGCACAAGGCGAGTATACAATTCAAATTGTTGATAATAGAAATTGTAAAATTTCATATACATTCGATACGTTACGTGATCCGCAAAAAATGAATATTTCTTTTACAGAACCTGAACCTATTTTTTGTAATCAAGGTACCGGAACAGTTCGAGCAAATGTTGTTGGAGGTCATCCGGGGTATACGTATACTTGGACATATAATGGTGTTAATCAGCAACCTAAAACAGCCGATATTAAGAATATGCCGGCAGGTACATTTACTGTTATTGCACAAGATTCTCGTGGTTGTTTAAGCGATGAAGCATCATATGTAATGAATCAACCACCAAAAATTCAAGCAAATTTTACCGTTGAATTAACCGGGTGTGGTACAATTGCAAATACGGGATCAATAACACTTGATACTATAATTGGTAATAATCCTCCGTATAGATTCCGTTGGCACGATCAAACTACAACTTCTACATGGTTTAAAGATAATACTAACCGAACCAAAGCAAATTTACCTGCCGGCGAATATTTCTTTACTGTACTCGATTCGTTAGGTTTGTGTTATAATGTATTTGCTAATTATACGAATCCGATTGTTGTAAGTAGTATTGATACGGTAATTACACATACTCGTTGTAATTATCATACAGCCGACGAATTGGCTGCTAATAAACCCGAAGGAAGTATTGAAATTTCAAGCATAACAACCAAACGTGGAAATTACAATGATCCTGCTGAATATCAAACACTCATAAATTTCCCTGAATATACAATTCGTTGGGAAGACTCTCGTGGTCAAACTACTCGAAAGGCTACACATCTCGAACAAAATACAAGTGGTTATTATGTTAATCTTACCGGACCTAACCAATGTGTGAGCAGAATGCCTGCAGGTGTAATCGATGCTTTTATTAATCTCGATGCTCAAATTGTGAGTCCTGCTGATGATGTGTATAATAAAAATACTATTTGTCTTGAAGATTCAATTCAATTAGAAGCTGATGTAAACGAAACATTTACACATGCTTATTCTCCTGCAAACACTGCAAAAACCTATACTTGGAATTCCGTTGCAGCAAATAAACTATCTGATTTATCTTCAAAAACTACGCAATCTGTATGGGTTAATCCAATCACAGATTTTTATCGCGACAGTTCATTAATAACTATGTTTTATGAATTTGATGGATGTACGTCATCAACTTCGGAATATGTTATTAATCATCATGATTCTATAGATTTTGCTTTAGAAGTACTTGATGTATTTGAAAATTATTTAGGAACCGATTCGGTATTTGCTATACAAAAAGAACAATTTAATATAATGCCTACTATAGAACCTTGGTATGTTTTGAAAGATGCAGATAATGATGGTATTATGTCAATAGATTGGACATCATTAAATCCATCTAAATCTGCTAAAGGTCAAATTAATGATACCGTTACAAATGAAGCTACCTATGTTGCTTCAGGTAATTATGGATTATTGCTCACCGCAAAAGAACCTAGTTATTATTTTGCCGAAGCTACTACTACACATGGGTGTAAACAACAAGCACAAGTGTTTGTAAATGTCTATTCAAGTTTATTTATTCCTACAGGTATAACACCTAATGGCGATGGTCAAAATGATACTTGGATTATTCCTTATTTATATATGTGTCCCAATGCAGTAGTTCAAGTGTATAATAGATGGGGAGTTAAAGTGTTTGAGAGCGAAGGAGAGTATTACAAAACACCTTGGAATGGTACAAATAAAAATGGTAAACAATTACCTATGGGAACGTATTATTATGTAATTGAATACAACGACGAAAATAATACAGAACCTCAAGCAGGGGCAATTTCTATAATTTATTAATATGCATATGAAACGAATACTTATATATATACTTTTTTTAGTTTTATCGTTTACTGCTTGGTCTCAACAAACGCCAATGTATACGTTGTATACGTTTAATGATTTTTTGATAAATCCTGCTATTGCCGGTACTAAAAATTACTACGAAGCTAAAGTTAATAATCGCTATCAGTTTGCCGGTATTGAAAATGCCCCGGTTACAGCAACATTAAGTTTACATGGTAGATATGGCGATTTGCCAATGGGAATAGGTGGAATTGTATATAATGATAGTCAAGGTGCATTCTCAAAATTTGGGGTGTATGGAGCCTATTCGTATATCTTGCCTATTGATAATAGAACTGATTTTTCATTAGGTTTAAATGTAGGATTGGTTGAATATAAAATTGATATTTCCCGCATTACGTTTATTGAACCTGAATATGGTATTGATGAAAGTTTATATAAATATCTAAGACCAGATGCGACATTTGGTGCATATGTAGTTTCTCGTGATTATTATGCAGGTTTATCTGTTGATCAATTGTTTAACAATAAAATTGAAGTTATAAATGATACGTTAGCTGTTGATAATAGCACTATTAATAGAATTACCAGTCATGCTACACTTATAGGTGGAATGAAAATGAAATTAAGTTATGGTTTTGTATTTGAACCAAGTGTTGTTGTTCGTAAAACAGCTAAAACTCCTTTGCAAGTAGAACTTACCGGTTGTGTTACCTATGAAAAATCTGTTTGGGCAGGGGTATCAGTTCGTTCGGGCGATGCTGTTGCCGTATTGCTTGGGTATAATTATCGCAGATTATTAACATTTGGATATGCATACGATATTACGTATTCCTCTTTACGCAAAGCTTCAAATGGTTCGCACGAGGTTATGTTAGGAGTTAAATTTAATGAACGATAATGCATTTGTTTAAAGTCAGTATACTTTTAGGACTTGTGTTACTTTTATTTGCTTGTAATTCAAATAAAAAAAGTAAGGTAAATTTCGAAAAAATTCCCGAATCGGTAATGGTTAAAATTCTATATGATATTCATGTACACGATGGAATTGTGAATGCCTACAATAACCAAGACAAACCAAATGTTTTTTTGTCTCAATCGTATTACGAAAAAAAAATTCATGAGAAGTATGGGTTCACCGATACACTTTTTAAATTGAATATTCAATATTATACTATGAATATGAAAATTAAAGATATATATGCACAGGTTATTGATTCTATGAATGCTCAAAAGGCTAAATTAGAACAACGGCGTCAGCAACGACAAGCATCAAATAAAGACCCGAACGAAGTGGATTTTTAATCAAATATCTAAAGATGAGTAACTTGTATTCATATACTTTTACACAAGATTTACATTTACTCAAGCCACAGGTTATTGAAGTTTTATATAATTACATTACACGATATTCTTCTTCTGCACATCATAATGTTCAACAATCCACTATTCGTGTTGCAATTCCTACCTTTTTTTTTATTGAAGAAGTTTGTTCAATAGAATATAAAGTAACCCAACATAATCTTACGATTAATAGTAATGTAGAGCAACGAAAATTCATACAATTTTTATTGTTTTTTATTCTCGCATCTGCTTTATTTTCAGCGTTTTCTGTTTTGTTTTTTTTGTGGTTTACCGGAATTTCTTTGCTTGTATTTATTATAATTAGATATCTATATTTTCGTTTTTTTATTTCGGGAGTTATTGATTTTATAATGGTACGCGAGTCTACAGATGAGGAAATATCTGCTATGCAACAACAATGGATAGAAAATCCAAATGTTTGCCCGGCATGCGGAACAGATATTAATGAGTATTCTCAATATTGTAGTGAGTGTGGTTTATTTATTCGACATCAACCTCAAATAAGTAGATTTAGTGTGAGCGAAAATCTAGAAAAATATAATCTTACCTATACAATAACTCATGAGAAAGATTAAAGCTCATTATATTTTCGATGGATATCAATTTCATGCGTATGCTACATTGGTGCTTAACGATGACAATTCAGTAAAAGAAATTTTACCTCACAGCGATGTTGAAGAAGCTCAAACTGAATTTTATTCCGGTATTATTTGTCCTGGCTTTATTAATGCACATTGTCATTTAGAATTATCTCATTTACATAATCAAATTCCTCAACACTGTGGATTACCCAATTTTATTAAACATGTAGTATCGCTTCGAAATTCTATAGAATCTACACAAGAATATATGGAACGTGCCGATAATTCTATGCGAGAACAGGGTATTGTAGCTGTAGGGGATATTTCAAACACAACACAAAGTATTGAGATTAAACAACATTCATCTATATATTATCATTCATTTATAGAATTGTTTGATATGTTTAGTCAGACACAACAAATTTTTGCTGAAGGTAAAGCATTATTTAAGACATTTCGTTCGGCATCAATTCCTTGTTCACTTAGTCCCCATGCTCCATATTCTTGTTCACGAACTTTGTTTGAACGAATTTCAGAGCACGCTCAAGAATATGAAACTATTATTACTATTCATAATCAGGAACATAATTCTGAAAATGAATTTTTTGCGTCAAATACCGGTGAATTATTTTCGTTTTTAACATCGCGAAATGTATCTCTGCAAACTAAAAAACCAAGTGGAAAAACCTCGTTGCAGACTTATGCAGCGTGGCTACCGCCATTGCAGCATATAGTTTTTGTACACAACACTCATACAGTGGCAAAAGATATTGATTTTTTACTATCATTACGGAGTAAGGATACATTTACATTTGTTATATGTCCTCTGAGTAATAAGTATATTGCACAAGAGTTGCCTCCTATAGAATTGTTTATGCAGTATGGTATATCTGTGGCAATAGGAACAGATAGTTTAGCTTCTAATACAAGTTTGTCAATACTTGATGAAATTTGTTATTTACAAGAAAAATTTCCAAAAATGTCATTAGAATATCTTTTGCAATGTGCTACTATAAATGGAGCGAAAGCTCTAGGTATACATAAAACGTATGGTAGTTTTAATCTGGGAACTACACCGGGAGTTATTTTGTTAGAAGGTATAAACCTTCGCACGTTACAATGCACAGAACAGTCTCGGATAAAGGTGCTTATATAAATCGAAAAAAATGTTTTCTTTTACGATTTACTAATTGAAATATTCATTAATAGCTTGTTTCATCGAGTTTTACTTTCCCTCTAAATATATATAAAGCTATTACGGTGTATGCTATAAGCAATGGTGTTCCTATAGAAACTATAAGCAACATGATTCCCAATGTTTTTTCCGATGATGCTGCATTATATATTGTGATAGTATGAGCAGGATCTATGGTTGAAACCAATAAATTGGGGAATACTCCCATAGCTGCTACTATCAATAGCAATCCTATGGTAAGCGATGAACAAATAAAGCCATATACATATTTGGTTTTGGTATAGAAAATATAACTCAATGCTATTGCTACAGGTACAAGCAACGGAAATAACCAAAATACCGGATTAGAATGAAACACCGACAAATTTTGTGGCGTAGCATATACTGTAAACAAAGTAGCGGCAATGTATAATACCACAAATAATATAAATCCTTTTTTACCTAACGAAATAATTTGTTGCTGCATTGCACCTTCAGTTTTGTACATAAGATATAATGCTCCATGCCACATCATAAGTGTTAAAGACAATAATCCTATAACCAATGGATACGGCGTAAGGAACTCAAAAAAACCAGCTCCTGCATAATCAAAATTGTCGCCTACCTGCATGCCTTGCAATACATTGCCTAACACTACGCCCAAAAGCAATGCTAACATACCACTGGAAACACTATAGCTTGTGTCCCATGTTTTGGTCCACCACGTCATAGGTTCTTTGCTACGAAATTCTATAGAAATAGCACGAAATATAAGAAATAGCAAAAATAACATAAATGGCACATACATGCCCGAAAACAGAGTTGCGTACATCAGGGGAAATCCTGCAAACAAAGCACCTCCGCCTATTACTAACCACACCTCGTTGCCATCCCACAGCGGGCCTACAGAGTTTATGGCAATACGTCGCTCGGTATTGTCTTTGAAAAACAAATGCCACGAGCCGGCACCAAAGTCATAGCCGTCTAATATGGCATAGCCAATAAACAATACTGCTATAATTATAAACCAAACAGATGGGTAATCTAATCCTAATATAGTTTCCATATTTACCTGCAATTAAAGAGTTGATACTGATGGTTGCGTTGATGCTTCGTCGTAAGGACCGTGGAGTATTTTTTTGGTAAGTAGATATACAAATAATACAAACATGAGCAAATACACAATTCCAAACATAATCATAGAAAACATGAGTTGCGGTGCAGTTACCGTTGCCGAAAATGCATCACTGGTTCGCAACAATCCATATACTATCCAGGGTTGACGACCCATTTCGGCTGCTATCCACCCTACTTGATTAGCTATTTGCGGCAAGATTACGGCAAACACAAATGCCAACAACAACCAGCGGGTATCAAATAATTTTTTGCGCCACCACATAAAACACGCAAATAGTGTTAATCCTATGAGCATCATACCTATAGCCACCATTATATGGTAAGTTTGAAATACTGCATTTACTTGCGATGGTTGGTCTTCTTTGGCAAATTGATCTAAACCTACAACCGGAGTTTTGAAATCGTAATGTAATAAAAACGATAATCCACCGGGAATTTTAACACCGGTAACTTCTTGTGTATCATTGTTTACCCAACCAAGCAGATATAAATCACCGGGACCTGTTGTATAATGTCCTTCAAGCGCTGCAAGTTTTGCCGGTTGATTTTCGGCAACACCTACTGCCGATGCGTGCCCACTGTGCAATTGCGACAATGAAAATATAGTGGCTACAACCAATGCAATAAGAAAAGCTTTTTTAGAAATTTCCACAAATCTGCCTTGTAATAGATAATATGCATGAACACTCAATACCAAGAATGCACCCGCTATCAATGCTCCTATCCATACGTGTAATACGCGGTCTACCGCAGAAGGGTTGAAAACCATAGCCCAAAAATCGGTAATTTCTGCACGAGCCATAGCTCCTTCGCCACGAATTTCAAATCCCGTAGGAGTTTGCTGCCAACTATTTGCTACTACTATCCATACTGCCGAAAACATAGAACCAAGGAACACCCCTATGGTAGAAATAAAATGCATAATAGGTTTGGTTTTGTTCCAGCCAAAAATGAGAATTCCTAAAAATGTACTTTCTAAAGCAAATGCAAATATACCTTCGGCAGCAAGTGGACTACCAAACACATCGCCTACAAAGCGTGAATAGCGTGCCCAGTTAGTGCCAAATTCAAATTCCATAACTATACCCGTTGATACTCCAAGTACAAATGTTAATGCAAATATTTTTGTCCAAAACTTTGCAAGTACTTCGTATTCCGTGTTTTTAGTTTTTAAATACATGCCTTCGAACAACACCATAAGTAATCCTAATCCAATGCTTAGAGGTGGAAAAATGTAGTGAAAACCTACGGTAAAGGCAAACTGAATGCGAGCTAAAATTTCTACGTCCATAAGAGAATTTGTTGAGTTTGTACAAATATAAAATTATTTTTTAATTTGTTGCGTAAATTCTAAAATGAATAGCATAATTGGATTATGAGCATCATAATCACATCTCGTAAGAATTGCACTTGGGGTATTTAGTTTGAGAATCGAGTTTATTTAATTCTTAACTCATTCCTCTTTCTGATTCTCGTTTCTGTTGTGCATCGAGTTCGAGTAAAGAGAAACGAGTTTTACTCATTCCTCTTACTCGTTTCTCAAAACTCTTTTGTGACCCCGACAGGATTCAAACCTGTAACCCTCAGAGCCGAAATCTGATATTCTATTCAGTTGAACTACGGAGCCTTTTGTACTGCAAAAATAGTTATTTTTCCTATACCTACATAGTACTTATAAAAAAAGAGATGAAAAATTTTTTTTCATCTCTTTTTTATGCTTTATCTACATACCAAATGCATAATAAAATGTACCGGGAACATCGGGATATACACCTTCTATCATGACACCACCTTTTTTGTCTTTCATTATTTCCGAAAACTGTGTAGCGTCTTTAATTATTTGATTGTCAACTTTAGTTATAATAAATCCTTTACGCATACTTGTGTGTTTTTGTACCACACCCGATTGAATTCCTGTTACTTGCACACCCGAATTTTTATTCAGTTTTTTCAATATTGCTGGGTCAGCATTTTCAACTGTTATACCTAAGTTCGCTATTACATCTATTGCTGCTTTTTCTGTTAGTTTTTTCTCACCGTCTTTATTAGTTAATACTAAATTCATAGTTTTAATGTCACCTTTTCTATTTACTTTAACTATAACTTCGTCCCCCGGACTGCGACGACCAATTATTTCTTGAATTTCCGATGGCGAAGTGATTTTTATACCATCAATATCAATTATTACATCTCCAATTTTAATTCCGGCTTTGTCTCCGGCACCATCTTCAACAAGTGATTCTACATAAGCACCTTCGGTAACTTTTAATTTTTTTTCTTCTACTAATTTTGAATCTATTTGACGAATGCTAACACCTATAAATCCTCGTTGTACGATTCCATAGGTTTTCAAATCAAAAATTACTTTTGAAACGATATTTGAAGGAACTGCAAATCCGTATCCGGTATAAGCTCCTGTAGGACTTGCTATTGCTGTGTTTATTCCTATTAAATCACCACTAGCGTTTGTTAATGCCCCACCACTATTACCCGGATTTATGGCTGCATCGGTTTGAATAAATGATTCTATGGCATATTTTTGTTTTAAAATATTTATATTTCGTCCTTTAGCACTTACAATACCTGCGGTAACTGTAGAGTTCAAATTAAAAGGATTTCCAACAGCCAATACCCATTCGCCTACTTTTACTTCGTCGCTGTTAGCAAATGATATTACTTGTAAACTGTCGGCATCGATTTTAATAAGTGCTAAATCTGTATTTGGATCGGTTCCAATTACTTTTGCTGTAAAACTTCGTTTGTCGTGCAGAGTTACAGTAATTTCATCGGCATCTTTTATTACATGGTTATTGGTTACTATGTAGCCGTCTTTTTGAACAATTACACCCGAACCACTTCCTTGTCGAACGTCTTCTTTCTCTTGTTGTGGAAATTGCCATTGCGGACCAAAGAAATCTTGCCATAATTCAAATCCCGGAGGATATGCACTGGTGCGAACTGTTGTTTTTGTTCCTATATGAACAACGGTAGACATTACTTTTGCCGAAGCTTCCGTAAAATCGAACCCGGTAAATGCCGATGCAGAACCTCTGTAATCGGTTTGTTGAACAAATTCCGATGGAGAATTTGCAATTACTTTGTCTGAAATTGAAGGTATGCTTCCTCCAAATACATACACAATACTAAGGGTTAATACGCTACCTAATACTGCCGAGCCAATATAAATCAATACTTTTTTCATAATTATGTTTTTTATTGAGCCTTAACTTTTGAAATTATTATTTTATTGTTTTTGGGCTGATTTTTTTTCAAAACTAATGCCTTTTGATATGGTATTTTTCTCAAAAATATTTGCAATGTTTTTTAATTCAATATATTAGTTGTTTTTTAAATACTAAAAAAATCTTGAAAGCTTTGATTTTTTGACAGATATACTATAAAAAAATGACAATTTGACCTGTATTTTTTTATTTTTTACGTTGTGTATGAATTATGAAAGTTCTGTGACTGTAAATAAAAAAGTAAAAATTACACAGTTAATTTTGTTTTACTATGGCACATAAATATAAAATATTGTATTTTTGAGACCGATAAACAATTGTGTAGCTTTTTTTTAAATTGAAATTATGACACAGATACAACAATCGGCACACGAGGCAAAACAAGCGTCAATCCAACTTGCGGCATTAGATAGTGTAGTAAAAAATCAAGCATTACAAGCTATTGCCGACAAACTTGCGGCACACGCAAGTGCTATTGTAGAAGCAAACAAAAAAGATATGGATCGCAGTACCCAACAAAATTTGGCTGCACCATTGCTCAAACGGTTGAAATTTGATGAAAGCAAAATTCAAGAAACAATAGCAGGAATCAAAAGTTTGATTGCCTTACCCGAGCCTGTAGGTCAAACACTTGCTGCCACCGAACTAGATGCCGGATTGGAATTGTATAAAGTTAGTTGTCCTATTGGAGTAATTGGGGTAATATTTGAATCGCGCCCCGATGCATTGGTGCAAATTTCTACGTTGTGCCTCAAAAGTGGCAACGCTGCATTACTCAAAGGTGGAAGCGAAGCGTTAGAAACCAATAGAATTTTGGCAGATATCATACAATCGGCAACAGAAGAAGCGGGAATTCCCAAAGGGTGGGTACAATTGCTTGAAACACGCGACGATGTAAATCAGATGTTGAAATTAGATTCGTATATAGACCTTATTATTCCTCGCGGGTCTAATGAATTTGTACAATACATAATGAATAATTCCAATATTCCGGTATTGGGACATGCCGATGGAATTTGCCATGTATATGTAGATAAAGATGCTGATATTCCTATGGCTGTGCGTGTTGCCGTAGATTCTAAATGCCAATATGTAGCAGTGTGTAATGCTGCCGAAACGCTGTTGGTTCATGCTGAAATTGCCGATGAATTTTTACCAAAATTAGATATTGCCCTTGCACACCACAAAGTTACGCTCTATGGTTGCGAACGCACGCAAGATATTATAGGATGCAAACCTGCAAGCGAAGAAGATTGGAAAACTGAATATTTAGATTATGTACTTTCTATAAAAATAGTAGATTCTATAGAAGAAGCATTAGAACATATAAATACCTATGGGAGTGGACATACCGAAACTATCCTTACTACGAATGCTAAAACAGCAGAATTCTTCATGAATATTGCCGATTCGGGCAATGTGTTTTGGAATTGCAGTACCCGCTTTAGCGACGGATTTCGTTATGGATTGGGTGCAGAAGTTGGCATAAGCACCAACAAAATACATGCACGTGGACCGGTAGGTTTAGAAGGGTTGCTTATTTACAAATGGAAGCTTAAAGGTGCCGGACATGTAGTTACCGATTATGCAACAGGCAAACGAGCATTTACACACAAACCGTTGCGTAAAGGATTTTCTATGTAATAATCGGGATTGCTAACACAAAAAAACCTACAACAAACCATGACTAAGGCATGAAAAACAAAATAATAGCAAGCATTGTATTTGTAATCGGATTAGTATGGTCGGGAATACAACAGCACGATTATTTTACATGGGTTTTGGAAGTATTGCCTGCTATTGTTGGTTTCATAGTTTTATTTGCAACCTACAATACATTTAGGTTTACTAATCTCACCTATATTTGTATACTTATTCATTGTTATATTTTATTTATCGGAGGTCATTATACCTATGCAGAAGTTCCGTTGTTTGATTGGATACGAGAAGTGTTTGATCATAGCCGAAATAATTACGACAAAGTAGGGCATTTTGCACAAGGTTTTGTACCGGCAATGATTGTGAGAGAATTGTTTATTAGAAAATCTATTGTAACCGCACCTTCATGGATTTCATTTTTGACGATATGTGTATCTTTAAGTATCAGTGCAATGTATGAGTTTATTGAGTGGTTTGTTGCAGTTCTTACAGGCGATTCTGCCGATTCGTTTTTAGGCACACAAGGGTACATTTGGGATACACAATCGGATATGTTATTTGCGACAATAGGCGCTGTATGTATGCTCCTTTTTGTTTCGCATTTTCAAAATTCTCAGATTAAAAAAAT
>MWCJ01000060.1 GCA_002069975.1 Bacteroidetes bacterium ADurb.Bin217
AAAAAAACCTTCATTGAATATCGAAATTATTGATAATGAAAGATTAATAGCTGCTGCTTAGGTCGAATTGACGTTCCGTACGAAACCATACTTACACCTCATCCGGGCGAATTCGATAGACTTACACATAAGCATACAAGTTCTTTTGAACGTATGTATACTCAAATAGAATTTTCGAAACAAACAGGTTGTATTGTTATATTAAAAGGTAAATACACAAGTATTAGTACCCCCAACGGAACAATATGGTTTAATAGTACCGGAAATCACGGAATGGCTACTGCCGGGAGCGGCGATGTACTTACAGGCATTATAACATCGTTACTTGCACAATCTTATACACCATTACAAGCAGCTCAAATTGGTGTATATATTCATGGTCTTGCCGGTGATATAGCCTTGCAGAATAATACAACCGAAACTATAATTGCGTCTACTATCATTGAGTTTTTGAACAAAGCGTTTATGAATGTCTAAGTGTCGAATTCTTCAAAGTAGCTTTTAGAAACAGCTTAGTATTACCTACTTTCTAAATACGCCATTGCAAATCGGATTTCGGTATATGAAATATAATCAGGTAATGCATCTTTAACTTCTTTGAGTGATTTGGTTTGTAGGGTTTTAATAGTTTTTGTAATTGTTTGCAATGTTTGTTTGTCAATTAATTCTGTTGCATCTAACATACCTTCGGCAACAAAGTAAGCCAAATGTTTTTCTATAGTTATACTTGTTAATTCTCGTTCTGCAGCAATGTCTGCTATAGTTTTGCCTTGTGTATACAAATCAAACGAAATTTCTCGCGTATGACGTGTATCTTTTATTGGTTTTGCAAGAGCTTCTTTATGGCTTTTCTCCGATTTTATTTTTTTTCCTTTTTTTCCTTTTACTATAGGTTGTTCCAATATTCTCGAACGCTCCGAATCATGTACAATAGATGCAAACGTCTCTTTTTTAATAGTTTCGTTACTCACTATTGCATCTATGAGAGCAATACACTTTTTTATTTTTTGTAATTTGTTGAAATATTGCACTTCCAAATTTTTAAGCTCGGTTGCATATGCTTTTACACCCCGCAAATCGTTTAACAGATTAATAATAGCACATATTTTTTTTGAAATATTCGTAAGCAAAGGTTCAAAATAATCATATGCTTTTTGAATTCGTTCTTTAAGTACCGTATTTTCTGAATTGTTGTATATAAGCGTTTGTAACTGTTTCGAAAACTTATCACCAATATCAACTATGGGCAGTAAATCTTTTTTAATCTCTTGAATTTGTGGTAAAAACTGTTGTTTTGTCGAACGATTTTCCTCTTTTGTATAGGTATCGATATGATACTGCAATTCTTGCATCACCGAATTAAAATCAAATGTTTGCAAAATTGTAGTATGTAAATATTCTTGTGCAGCCTTGCTATATTCAGAATCTAAATCGCTGTGTGTATGACGTGCATTGGTAAATTGCAACAATCGTTGACTTTGATCGGGAGCATCGTCTACAATTGGTTGCGAAAGAACCAATCCTTCTAACGACTCTAAACGCGACAATGCAACGTAAATTTGACCGGGAGCAAATGCTTCAGACACATCAATAATAGCTTGTTTAAATGTTAAGCCTTGACTTTTGTGAACAGTTACAGCCCAAGCTAATTTTATAGGAAAATGTGTAAATGTACCAATTACCGTCTCATCAATAGTTCCAGTAGCATGATTAAGCACATATCGTTTGTTTTCCCATGTATATAAATCCATAGTAACAGTATTTCCTGTATCGGGAAATTCTAATTCAATTGTGCTAGAATCGAGAGCTGAAATTTTTCCTATTTTCCCATTATAATATTGAGAACCACCGGAATAATCGTTTTTTATACACATTACTTGTGCACCAACTTTTAATTCGAGAGTATAATCTACCGGATATAGATGTTCGGGAAAATCGTTTTGCACAAACGCTTTATAGGTAAAAATTTCGCCTTTGAGTTGCTTTAATTCAGCTGCATTTATAGCATCGGCTTTACGATTGTGGGTTGTAACAAAAATATAGGAATCGGTTTCTTTTGCCTTAAAATTAGGAATATACCGCTCATTTAATATTTGTAAATCGTGCGTTGTAAAAATATTATTTCTCAAATTATTGAGAATACCAACAAATATTTGGTCGGTTTGACGATAAATTTTTTGTAATTCTATAACTATGGGTTTTTGATGCGTAAACGCAAGAGCATCAAAAAAATAAAGACTTTTATAAAATTTCTGCAAATAATTCCATTCATCATCTTTTACAATAGGAGGCAATTGCAACATATCACCAATAAAGAGAACCTGTACACCGCCAAACACATCATTGCGTCGACGACGAATATGTCGCAGCACGGTATCAATAGCATCGAGCAAATCGGCACGCAGCATACTAACCTCATCAATTATAAGCAATTCCATATGACGAATAATATTTCGTTTTGCCGAACTTAATTTCACTATTTCTTTCGGTAATTGAGCGAGTGTATGAAGTTCAAAGGAAATATGATCAATGTCAATATGAGCAGCAGGTGCAAATGCACCAAAAGGCAATTGAAACATAGAATGAATAGTAACACCACCTGCATGCAAAGCAGCAATACCAGTAGGAGCAACTATTACCGTATGCTTATGCGTATGCTGAACAATATTTCGTAACAAGGTAGTTTTTCCAGAACCTGCCTTACCTGTCAAAAAAATAGAACGATTTGTGCCATTAATAAATCGTATGGTATTGAGAGCGTCAATATTATCGTTAAAATGCATAAAAATTTTGTTTTGTGTTGCGCTGCAAATATATTTGTTTTATACAATACGTTACAACTAATTTTCAAAAAATTCATCGGGAATTTCTTCGGCAGCATTTAATATAATACAGCCCGAAGCCCAAGGTAAATAAGCCTCCCAAATACCTCCATCATGTTTTTTCCACCAAGGCAGTAATAATGCATCGGAATGAAAAAATTGTTCGGTTTGAAAACCGCTTTCGCCAAATCCAAAATCAATAGAAGGAGAATTGAACGTACTTAAGCCCCAAATACACGTATCTTTAAGTCGCTGTGCTATATATGGATTGTGAGTGTGCTTATACATATAGTACATTTCACCTGCTATAAGATTGCCCATTGGGTGAATATGCGGGTTGTGGGTACTTGTAATTGAACCTCCGCAACTACACCATGCAAGCGAACGAAGCGGTTCGTTAGAAAACACTGTATTGTAAGCAAATTTCCACGAAAATTCATAATCTAATCCTATACATGCTAAATCTATATACAATTGGTCGCTTGTAATTTTATGCATTTCAACACAGGCAATTACATATGCTAAATTCCCCTCTTCGTCTACCGCCTCATGTGTATCCATAGGAGTACCATATAATTCTCCTTGTTTATGAAATTCGGTATAATATGCCAAGGCTTTTTGAGCACTATGCAAATAGGTATGCATGCCGGTGCAATTATATAATTGAATCATTGCCGGCACAAACCAACATGCTTGAAATCCAGTATAATCGACCCCCTTTCCGGTATGCGGACTATAAAACCGAGCATATGCACCCGATTCTAACTGCTGCGAAAGAGCAGTATCGCAAACAGTTTGAGCAATGCTCAACCATTGAGCATGCGTACTTCCTGTATCTACAAATGCACGCAACAAATAATATGCTGCTTGACCATTACAATATGCAGAATGTAAAGGATTATCGCCCCAATTATAACAATCTTCGCGTTGCCCCCACCACCCGTCTACACACCACGAACCATCACGAAATTCCTCGAATAACAATCCGGCATGTGTATTCATTGCCTGTGAAGTAATGGTGTTAATATAGGATTCGGCACACGAAATATATGTTTTATTCTGCAATCGCATACCTGCTTTAAGTATTGGATACGCAACTTGCATTCCGCCGGTCCAACCTATATTTCCTCTATTTCTGCCGTCTTCACCATTATCTGAAAGAATAAAAAAATTATGATCAGTATTCCAACCATGTTTAAGAATTGCGTCAATACATAATTCCATAGCCTGAGTACGTGTTGCTCTTACTTGTGGCGGAGTATGTATTTGATTGTAATGAGCGTGCAATGCTTTTCCATACGAAGGAATTCCATTGTGTGCAGTATCGGCAAAATAATAACAACGAGTAGTAAGTGTTTTATGTTCACCATTATATATAAAACCATGTGTATACTCATTTAAATCAGGAGTTTTAGGGTCTTCCCATACCCACGTATAGCGGTAGGGAGCATGAACATAGCCTAAAGTAAAACCAATGGCTTGAGAATTTTCATTTCGGGTATCTACAAACAAACCATTATATGCATATTTAGGAAGCCATTCGTTGGTAGGACAATAATCTATTCCATGCATACGCTCGTCGATTCCTATTGAACACACATGGTGCGTATCAACTTTTATCACACAATTATGAGTACTTCTATCGGCTCGGGTATACCAATATTGAGAAGTCAATTGATTGCTTTGTTCTAAATAAGAAAATTTTGGTTGTTTTCCGTTGGTACCCTTAGCATTGTTAGTACCATATAAAAAACCCGGGATTTGAATATACGGAGGCATTTCGCTTTTAGGAAAATCGAACGGACACACGAGTATAAATGGTTTGCTAGAAGCACATTGGAGCGTTATATTCCCAACAAGCACATTCTGTTCTTCTACTATACGTTCAGTATATGTTCCATATTCCCCTAAATTGGCATACAAGGAATTGTTACTAGTATGCAGAGGGAATTCTATTTCTTCCAAAGAATCGGTAATTACAAGAACTCGCGTACGAGAATACACACATGTAGTATTCAGTATAAAATCAACACCCTTATTTGTAAACACAAATGAAATAGTATTCATATATTACAATTTAAAAACTTTCAAATATAACAAAATTCAAGTATAGGTGGAAACAAATACTGTATTTAGATACGGGTATACGAAGCTCATTTTTTGAAGAAATACGTTTTTTCAACAAAAAAACATAGAACAAAGTCTATAAAGCAACCATAAAATATAGTAGTTTTGCAGCACATTCAAAGAGGGTGTTAACTAAAATAATAAAATATGAAATTTGTAAGAAATATATACGATTGGGTATTAGCATGGGCTGATTCTAAATATGGCCCCTTAGCTTTGTTTATTTTAGCATTTGCTGAATCATCGTTTTTCCCTATCCCCCCCGATGTACTATTAATAGCATTGGCAATAGGTGCAACACAAAAATCGTTTCGATTTGCACTTAATTGCACAATAGCTTCAGTGTTAGGAGCATTGGCAGGATATTCAATTGGACATTTTGCATGGATAAGCGGTAGCGGTGAATTTACATCGTTTGCTAATTTCTTTTTCACCCATATTCCGGGTTTTACTCACGAAATATATGAAAAAATAAAACTATTATATCAAGAATGGGATTTTTGGGTGATTTTTACAGCAGGATTTACACCAATTCCTTATAAAGTATTTACTATAACTTCCGGCGTGTTCGATATTAATCTATTTATGTTTATTTTAGCATCTATCATCAGCAGAGGAGCACGTTTTTTTCTGATAGCATTTTTAATTTGGAAATATGGTGCAAGTATTAAAGCTTTTATCGACAAATACTTTAATACACTCGCAATAGGTTTTACCGTTTTACTAGTAGGCGGCTTTGTACTTATTAAATATTTGTTTTAGCTTATAAAGAGCATACAATTCTATTGTTTTGATACAATCAGAATTATACTCTTACGCTTTTGTCATAGCTTGTTTCCGCATGTCTTCGGGCATTTTCTCTATAGCATATCGTAAAGCTGTTCGTGGCATAGTACGTTTGTGCTGCATTACAAAATTAAACACATCGTTTATATATGGCTTTGAGGTTTCTTTTAGCAGCCACCCATAGCCTTTTTGCACTAAATCTTCCTTATCGTGTAATAAAAGTTGAGCTATTGTAAACATATGTTCTTTGTACATTCCTTTTCGTGCCGGAATAATACACGAAACAGCCGCAGCACGGCGTTTCCACATATTTTCAGATTGAGTCCACTGTGTTAATTCTTGAATAATATCCGGAAACTGCATAAGCATATCTCCAATAGTATGATTGCAAAAAGTATCACAATTAGCCCAATTGGTAATATAGGTATCTATCCATTGTGAAAACATATGAATATCGATTTCTTCTATTTGTTTGTGTATATATTGTGTTACATGGCAAGCAATCAGACATTGTTCTATATAATTAGATTGCCAAAGTGTTTCACACATCGCGAACACTTGATTTTTAGGAAGCTTCTGAAATTCAGTTTTATATTGTTTTGCTATAGATTCTACTTGGGCATTGCGAATTCCATATGTTTTAATTTCTTCTTTAAAAAAATGTAATACCTGCTTTTGAATTTCTTCATTTTGGTTCGATTCCAGTTCTTTAATTATAGATTGTATCATTACATGCTAGAATATAAAAACAACCTCAACTTATTTATCGATAGGAATACTTAATTCCACGCCAGCTTGCAATGAATACGTTTGATTGCATACCGATATTGACGGTACAAATCCCGATTCCAATAATATATTAACAGTACTAGAACTAACAGTAATTGTTAGCAGGGCTCCTTTATAAATTAATTTAAAGCTAAACTCTTTCCAATGTTTAGGTATGTGCGGATTAAGACTTAAACCATATTGATTCCATCGTAAGCCAGCAAATCCTTGTACTATGGCTAACCATGTTCCTGCCATACTAGTAATATGCAACCCTTCATGTGCTTCTTTATTATAATCGTCTAAATCTAATCGAGCAGTACGTACATAGAGCTCATAGGCTTTGTCTACATTCCCAATCTTTGATGCTACCACCGAATGAATACAGGGTGAAAGCGACGATTCGTGCACACAACGTGCTTCATAAAAATTAAAATTTCGTGTTATTGTTTCGCTATCAAAATCTTGTTCGAATACATATAACCCCTGAACAACATCGGCTTGTTTTATATAACACGAACGTAAAATTCTATCCCACGACCAATGCTGATTTATGGGACGTTGGTCGGCAGGAATATCTTGCACTGTAGATAAATCTTTATCTAAATAACCGTCTTGTTGTAGAATAATATCGTATGTTACATCTTCGGGCAAATACATATTTTTAATAATATCAGTCCAGCGAATAACTTCAAAATTTTCGTCGAAACCTATACGTTGCGACAATTCAGCAAATTGTTCGTTTGCCACACGTTTTACCCAACTAATAGTTTCTAAAGTATATTGCAAACACCAGCGAGCAAAATAATTTGTATACCAGTTGTTGCTTACATTGTTTTCATATTCATTTGGTCCGGTAACTCCTAGTATCATATACATACGTTTGGTAGGCGACAGAGTAACTCGTTGTGTCCAAAATCGTGAAATAGCAATTAACACTTCCAATCCATATTCCACCAAATAAGATTTATCGCCTGTATATGTTACATAATAGCACCATTTCTATGAATTTCTTCGAATGTAATTTCCCATTCGTTATGACATTCATCGCCGGTCATAGTAACCATAGGATATAATGCTGCACCATTTGAAAAACCTAATTTTTGGGCATTCGCAATAGCTCTGTCTAATTGTTTGTATCGGTATAGCAACAACTGTTTTGCAACCGATTCAGGAGATGTAGCCAAATAAAAAGGCAAACAAAACGCTTCGGTATCCCAATACGTGCTACCACCGTATTTTTCGCCGGTAAACCCTTTAGGACCTATATTTAAACGACTATCGGCACCAGTATATGTTTGTTGCAGTTGAAATATATTGAAGCGAATTCCTTGTTGAGCTTTCGTGTCACCTTTGATGGTAATATCACACAATTTCCATTTTTCTGCCCACGTTTGAATATGATTTTTCAACAATTGCTTAAAACCTATTTGCACAGCGTGTTCCAAAACCAAATATGCAGATTTTTGAATGCCCGATTCGGCATAATTCAACGACGATATTTGAGCCGCAAGTTTTATGATTTTTAAAGCATCATGTTTCTTACAATCTATACTTGCAGTTTCTATTATTCGTAAGCCTTGTTTAGAAAAAGCCGAAATTCCCGATTGTTTTTTATTGTTTACATACCACTGATTGTTCATAGCAGTAGCTACGGTAAATTGCGGCACATCGTAAATTGTTTTTTTAGTTCTATCTACCGACACAGCTCCCACGACAGAATGCGATTGCGAAATTGATTCCCAAAACTGCTCATTATAATTGGCATCTTCATTATGTACATCGGCATCTATAAACGATTCTATACGAATAGTACAATCGGTATTGAGCGGAGTTACGATATATTCAATGGCACCAACTTCTACCGCATGCATACTAATAAAACGGGTACTTTCTATTTGAATACGAATAGAGTTAGACAATTCTATTTCGCACTTTCTGTACAACGTCCCCTCTTTCATATGCAACACTCGTTTAAACGAATGAATGATAGCCTTTGCCAAATCGCACAATTCACCATTAACATACACATGAATACCTATCCAATTTGGTGCATTTAGAACTTTTGCAAAATAATCGGGATATCCGTTTTTCCACCATCCCACTCGTGTTTTGTCGGGATAAAACACACCTCCCACATAGTTTCCCGGCAATGTTTTTCCGGAATACGCTTCTTCAAAATTTGCCCGTTGTCCCATATGACCATTGCCTATACTAAAAATACTTTCGGCAATTTTATGTCGGGTTGCATCAAATTGAGATTCTACAATCTGCCATTCGTGAACATCAAAAAGAGGAGAAACATTCATATTGTTGATTTTATGCGTTTTATAATATTTTCATAGAACAATTACAGTGCTTGCGTATACAATTCTACATCTTGAATTTCAATAGAATTTCCGCCTAAAATAACTAATCGTTCAATTACATTTCTAAATTCTCGAATATTGCCTGTCCATGCATAGGTTTGCAATTTTTGAACAGCTTGAGGAGTTATTGTTTTTTTAGGAATACCCATATCTTTACAAATATCGGTTATAAAATGTTCGGCAAGCAGCGGAATATCGGTAATACGTTCGGCAAGTGAAGGAACTTTAATAAGAATAACACTTAACCTATGATACAAATCTTCGCGAAAATGTTTGTCGGCAATCTCTTGTTTTAAATCTTTATTGGTAGCAGCCAACACTCGAACGTCAACAGTAATATCTTTGTCGCTTCCCACTCGAGTAATTTTTTTCTCTTGCAAAGCACGTAATACTTTAGCTTGAGCCGATAAACTCATATCGCCTATTTCGTCCAAAAAAATTGTACCTCCTTCAGCTTGTTCAAATTTTCCTATTCTAGTTTTAATAGCAGAAGTAAAAGCACCTTTTTCGTGTCCAAACAATTCACTTTCAATAAGTTCCGATGGAATTGCAGCACAATTAACCTCAACAAACGGAGCAGATTTTCTGTTGCTTTGGCTATGAATAGCACGAGCTACCAACTCTTTGCCCGAACCATTGGGACCGGTAATTAATACCCGAGCATCGGTAGGAGCAATTTTTTCTATAATTCCGGTAATTTGTTTGAGAGCATCAGAATTTCCTATCATTTCGTATTTTGACAATACTTTACGCTTGAGCACTGTAGTTTCTTGCACCAAATTAGTTTTGTCTAATGCATTTTTTACGGTAATTAATATTCTATTTAAATCGAGAGGTTTTGAAATAAAATCGTACGCACCATGCTTAATTGCATCAACAGCAATATCAATTGTAGCATGTCCTGAAATCATAATTATAGGAATTTCGCCTCGTTCTTCCATAGCAGCCTTCAAAAATTCAATACCATCCATATGAGGCATCTTAATATCGGAAAACACAATATCAAAGTTTTGAGTTTTGAGTTTTTCTAAGCCTTCCACACCATGTTCGGCAAGTTCTACTTTATGATTTTCGAATTCAAGAATATCTTTAAGTGAATTACGAATTGCGCGTTCGTCATCTACAATTAAAATTGAAGCCATACTTATACCTGTTTTATTAATTGTTCTAAAGTTATAGTTACTACACCCGGTTGTTCACACGCCAAACCTGCTGCAATATTAGAAATGCGAGCAATATCGGACATTGGCAATTGAGCCAAATAACAAGCAACGGCAGTACTAATTACCGTATCGCCCGCCCCAGACACATCGGCAACATGACGCACCTGACTGGGTATATGAATATACTCCGATTGATTTGCAATAAAAATTCCATGTTCCGACAATGTTATCATAACCATAGTAATATCATGCTTTAGCATAAATTCTTTAGCAAGAATAAACAAATGTTCGTTGTCTTGTTTTTTACATGTACGCCCTATACCTTCGGTAAATTCTTTAAAATTTGGCTTAAACAACGTAACAGATTTAAAATCAAGAAAATTCCGTTTTTTGGGATCAACAAATACCGGCACCGAATATTTTTGAGCAAATTTTGTTACATATTGTATCAGTTCCTTAGTTATAACCCCTTTATCATAATCTTGAAATACTATAGCAGCAACCGATTTTGAAGCAAACATTTTTTGAATATTTTTACATAAAGTATCGGTAATATCGGGCGAAATTGTATTTGTTTGTTCATTATCGACCCGTAATATTTGATGATTTCCAGACAATATTCTTGTTTTAACCGTAGTTTTTCGTTGATTATTTACAATACATTGCTCCACAGATATTCCGGCTTCACATAACAAATTACGCAAAATATTACCAGCATCATCGGCACCTATAACAGTACACACAATTGGCTGCAACCCCAAAGCAACAAGGTTTTTCGCCACATTTGCAGCACCACCCAATCTATGTTCGGTATGCGTAACACTTACTACCGGCACCGGAGCTTCGGGCGAAATACGCTCTACCGAACCCCATATATACGAATCTACCATTACATCGCCTATTACAAGTATGGGTTTTGAAGCAATTTCGACAAATTGTTGTTTATAATTCATTGTAAAATTTCCTCTTTTAGTTATAAAATTATACGTATATTTGAAAAACAAAAAGTTTGTAAATATAATAGTTTTAGATGGGATAGATATAGAGGTTTTTTTAATTTTTAAAATTTTAATTACTACGTTTTTAAATTTGATAGTACTACAATATCAAACATAGTAAAAAACATCTAATCAGAGCTCAAGCATAATAATTATAATAGAAAAAAAAGGAATACGTAGTGGTAAAGTCAAATATACAAAAAATTCTTATTCAAATACTTTGTATTACTACTGTTCTTGGCATGTGGGGACATACTCTCATAGCTCAACCCACACATAGAATAGACAGTTTAGAAAAAGAATTGCGAAAAACAAAAGGGTTTCAACACATAGATATTTTATTACAACTCAGCAAAGAATACCTGCACGTATCGGAAACGCAGGCATTAACATTTGCACATAAAGCTCTTGCTCTTGCCGGTGCCAGTAATAATCAGCACTATTTATCGCAAACGTATTTTGAATTGGGAGCTATTCATTATTCTATTTCCAGTTTTGATTCGTCGAAATTCTACTACAACAAAGCTCTAAAAACAAGTATTTCTAATGACAAAACAGCCCTTATTTTAGATAATATTGGTGTATTATACAAAGACAAATCTCACTATGATTCTGCTTTATTGTATCATAACCAGTCGTTGAAACTTAAAGAAACTCTTGGCGACCCTATTGGCGTAGCGGTAACATATACAAACATTGGGAATGTATATTTTCAGATGAAAAAATTTGATGACGCATTAGAATTTTATTCACAATCGCTTACCATACGAAAAGAAAGACAAGATAAACCGGCTATAGCAACTGTATTGAATAATATTGGTGATACATACAAAAATTTAACGCAATACGACAAAGCACTAGCTTGTTTTACCGAAGCCTTAGCTATTCAAAAAGAAATTGGGAATAAAGCTACCATAGCAAACACATTACACTATATTGGCAATTTTTATTTTCAATTAAAAATATACGACCGTGCCCAAGAATACTACACACAAGCTTTGGACATTCGAACTCAATTAGGCAACAAAAACGATATAGCCGCTACTACTTTTAATATTGCAACAGTTCATAGAGACATTGGCAACTACAGAGAAGCTCTTAAATATTACGACAAAGCTCTTACCTTACGACGCGAAACCGGGGCAAAAGAAGCCGAAGGACTTATATTAACTGCGTTAGGCGGATTATATAAAAACAAAAAATTATACAAATTAGCTATTTATAATTATGAATTGGCTCTTGATATGTATAAAAAAATGGGCAACAAGCAACTTATTGCAAATTCGTATGAACGTTTAGGTATTGTTTATAAAGACACATGTTTGTATACAAAAGCAGAACAATATTATTCACTTGCAGTACAATATTTTTCTCAGGTTCACAATATGATAGGTGTAGCAAGGGTATATAGTTATATGGGGAATATTTATAAAGAAAAACAAGACGCCGGTAAGTCATTACAATACTACAATCGTTCGTTGAATTTATACGATTCGCTCCATAATATTGCCGGCAAAGCCCATGTAACTCATAATATTGCCAAATTACACGAAAAATTCGGCAATCATACAAAAGCTCTCGACGCATACAATGCAGCTCTTACGTATTCCAAACAAGCTAAAGAATTAGAATTAACACAAGAGGCTGCAAAAGCTTTATACACAATATATAAACAACAAAAAAACTTTGACAGAGCATTACATTTTTACGAAATTTATACTGCAACAAAAGACACTATTTTGCACAATCGAAATGTACAACGAATAGCAGAAATTGAATTTGAAAGCAATATTAAACTTTTGGAGCAAACCAACGAAAATCAAGATTTAAAACTACGCGAAGAACAAGCAAAACGAACACAATTTACCTTATATTTAGTTATTGCAATTATAATTCTCATTATTATTTTATTGTTTTCTATTTTACTCTATCGCCAATTTACACAAAAAGAAAAAGCATTTAATTTATTATCGGAAAAAAGCACAGAATTAGAACAAGCATATAATCATTTAGAACATCTTAATTCTGTATTAAAGGAGCGAAATGAAAAAATAACCGACAGTTTAAGTTATGCAAAACGTATTCAAAAAGCTATATTACCTCAAGATTCGGCTATAGAAAAGGCATTTAAACAACTATTTGTTTACTATTTACCTAAAGAAATTGTAAGTGGTGATTTTTATTGGTTTACTTCCCAACAAGACTATTCTTTTTTTGCAGTTGTAGATTGTACCGGACATGGTATTCCCGGAGCATTTATGTCTATGGTGGGCAACACATTACTCAATCAAATAGTAAACGAACAACATATATACGAACCTTGCGATATTTTACAAAAATTAGATACGGAAATTATTAAAACTCTTCGCCAATACGATGAATCAACTAAGCAAGAAGATGGCATGGAGATAAGCTTAATTCGAATAAATAAAAAAACGAACACATTGGTTTTTGCAGGTGCCGGACACAAACTTATTGTTGCTCATAATTCTCAATTAGAAACTATTCCAAGCAGTATTTTTTCAATTGGAGGCATGCATTCTATAAAACAAGACAACAATGTTAATTTCACTCAAATTGAATTAGACATTACATCGGGAACAACGGTATACTTATTTACAGATGGTTTTATTGATCAATTTGGAGGCGAAAACGACGAACGGTTTTCTACAACTCGTTTTATGAAATTATTAGGCGACATTCAATCGTTCGACTTATGCGAACAATACATTCAAATAAGTAAAACATTCGACGATTGGAAAGGTTCCACTTCACAATTAGATGATGTTTTAGTTGTAGGAATTCTATTTGAATAATCGAATTTACAGTCGATGTAACACCCCATCTTCGAACATATGGAAATTGCCAGTTTGTTTACGTGCTTCGAAAAATGTATGTAACAGCATTTTATCGGTATCGGTTATAAATATTTGCCCAAACTCTTCACCTTCTATTACATCAAACACTTTTGATGTTCGTTCTTTGTCGAGTTTATCAAACAAATCATCGAGAAGTAAAATAGGCAACACTCCGGTTTTTCTTTGAATTATCTGATATTGAGCAAACTTGAGTGCTAATAAAAATGATTTTTTCTGACCTTGCGACCCTGCGTGTTTTATTCCTATATCATTAAACATAAAATCAATATCGTCTCTATGAATACCAAACGAAGTAAAACTGAGAATAGAGTCTTTTTCTAAATTCCTTTGTAGTCCTTGGAGTGCCGAAGTATCGTGCAATTGCGATTGGTACGCAAGCATACACTCTTCGGAAGTGGCAATTTTGCTGTACAACGCTGAAACAAGTTCTGAAAGTTCTTGAATTTCTTGATTTCTAATGGTAAATATTGCAGTACTGGCATCAGCCAATTGTTCGTCTATAATACTAATATATGTTGCATCTACCCGCCCTTGTTTTAACAAAGCATTTCGCTGTGCCAACAATTTATTGTAAGTAAGTAAATTTTGCAAATATTCTTTATTGTACAACGAAATATATGCATCAATGAATTTTCGTCGCTCACTACCTCCGCCATTTATAAGAATCATATCGGCAGGCGAAACAAACACAAGTGGAATAAGACCTATATGATCAGAAAATTTTGTATATTTTGTATCATTACATACAATTGTTTTTTCTTTTGTACTTGCTCTATAACCACAATGAATTTTATAGCTCGTAGAATCGTGTTCAAATAATCCTTGAATTGAAAACGAATCGTACCCATGCATTACATTTTGAGTATCAGAGGTAGCAATATTGCTTTTACAAAAAGCTAAATAATAAATACTGTCTAAAATATTAGTTTTACCAACCCCATTTTTACCAATTATACCATGAATACCAAGCGATGCATCAAGGTGTAATTCTTCTAAATTGCGATAAGTAAACGTATGAATTTTCGATAGAAACATGAACTAAAATTTTGTGCAAAATACAAAAAATCTTGACACAATTGTTTATGGGATATTTGCCTATTACGTATAAAAATTATAGTGTAACCAAATAATGTATGAATATTTCAACATGTGAGCAAAGTTTTGAGAACGGTCTATTACAGATTTTCAATTTATAGGAACCTGAGTTTCGGATAAGGATTACTCAATAAAATAATTGAAGTTGTTTACTTTCAGGGGCAAATTCAAATTGAA
>MWCJ01000061.1 GCA_002069975.1 Bacteroidetes bacterium ADurb.Bin217
TAACGGAGCAGGAAATCCGCACAATCCAAATGGCATAAAAACCGATTATCTCTGGAATGAGATTTTAACCAAAGAACGTTTAACAAATATCATTCAGAACTATGTTCAGTTATTTGAGGAAGAAACAGAAAAGATTTTGCCCGATGGAAAAGTAAAGAAAGAGAAAGTAAAAAAGCTTATTTTTCCTCGTTTCCACCAAATTGATTCCGTTGATAAACTTCTCAATAATGCTAAGGAAAACGGAGCAGGTAAACGCTATTTAATTCAACATTCGGCTGGTTCAGGAAAATCAAATTCAATTTCTTGGTTGGCTCATCAATTGGTTGGCTTGTTTGATAAGAATAACGAAAACACCGTTTTTGATACAGTCATTGTTGTAACCGACCGTAAAGTGTTGGATGCTCAAATACGAAACAACATCAAGCAGTTTGAGCAGGTGAAAGGTGTTGTTGAAGCTATTACCGAAGGTAGTAAACAACTTAAAACAGCTTTAGAAGAAGGCAAGAAAATTATTATCACTACCATTCAAAAATTTCCATATATAGTAAACGAAATTGGCGAACTGCCCGGAAATAAGTTTGCAATCATCATAGACGAAGCACACAGCAGCCAAAGCGGAAATACAGCAGGTAAACTAAATGAAACACTTTCAAAAGAAATTGATGAAGAAAATGCTGAAGAATGGACAGACGAAGATGAAATTGTAGAAATTGTAAAAGGCAGAAAAATGTTATCAAATGCAAGTTATTTTGCTTTTACTGCAACGCCTAAAAATAAGACACTCGAATTGTTTGGCGAAAAATACAATGACAATGGCAAAGAAAAATTCAAGGCATTTCATCTTTATTCAATGAAACAAGCCATTGAGGAAAATTTCATTCTCGATGTTTTGCAGAATTACACGACATATCAAAGCTATTACGCTTTATTAAAGAAAATTGAAGACGACCCTGCTTATGACAAAAACAAAGCCCAAAAGAAACTAAAAATATTTGTTGAGAGCCACGAACACGCCATAGCAAAGAAAACAGCACTAATCATCGACCATTTTATGGATAGTGTTATTCGTCAGAAAAAAATCAATGGACTGGCAAAGGCTATGGTTGTCACAAGTAGTCGTAAGAATGCAGTAAAATACAAAACAGCATTCGATAATTATTTGGCTAAAACAAATAATCCATACAAAGCTATTGTAGCATTTTCAGGCGAAATAGACGGAGAAACAGAATCTTCTTTAAATCATTTTTCAAGTTCGGCAATTCCTGATGAGTTTAAAAAATCTGAATATCGTTTTCTGATAGTTGCAAATAAATACCAAACAGGCTTTGACCAACCGCTTTTGCACACAATGTATGTTGATAAGAAATTAGGCGGTGTAAATGCAGTTCAAACACTTTCACGTTTGAATCGAACTACATCAGGTAAAAAAGACACATTTGTTTTGGATTTTGCCAACGATGCAGAAGAAATTAAAAAATCATTCGACCCATTTTTTGAAACAACAATTCTTGGTGAAGCAACCGACCCAAATAAATTATTTGACTTACAAGCTGCTTTAGATGCGTTTCAGGTTTATACACCTGAACAAGTACAAGAATTTTCGCAAAAGATTATTGCTAATGTGCCAGTTGACCAATTACACACTATTTTAGATGCAGCAGCAGAAGTTTTTAGAACAAGCTTAAATGAAGAACAACAAGATGATTTTAGAGCAAAATGCAAGACTTATGTTCGATTATATGTTTTCCTTGCTCAAATAGTACCTTTTGTGAATCCTTATTTGGAACGACTGTACTTGTTTTTAAACCACTTGCAAAATAAACTTGGAAAGCAACGAGATGAGGATTTGGCACAAGGGATTTTGGATAACATCGACATGGATAGTTACCGACTTCAAAAAGAAGGTGAATTTAATATTCAATTACAACAAGGTGATGAATTGAAACCAATTCCAACAGATATGAGAGGCAGTGCAGCAGAGCCTGAAATGGAATATCTTTCGAACATTGTGAAAGCATTTAATGATAAGTTCGGAACCACTTTTACAAATGAAGATAAAGTGCGGAAAATGACACAGGATTTAATGCAAGATGTAAAAGATGATAAAGCAGCTATGGACAATATTAGTGCATCATTAAGCAAAAAAGACCTACAAAATGCACAGATTACTTTTGCAGATATTTTGAAAGAGAAAATGATAAATCATATTGACAGCAACTTTGAGGTTTTTAAAGAATACAATGATAATCCGGAATTCAAAGCATTTTTAGCAGGACAGATGTTTAAAATATTGATAAATGATTTGGCAAAAGCAGTATAAATTTACTTTTGGCTTTTGACTATTGACTATTTTTAAATGAGTATGTTTTTGATAAACAACAATATGTAATATTAATGAGAATTGTTTTATGTGGTTAAATAAAATGGATTATGATTAAAAAATATATTATAATAATTGAAGATTCTTGTTCTTATCTATTTCCCATTTTTATCTCTATCTTTGTCTCACCCAAATTTCAAATAATTAACCATTAACAATTATCTATGGATCTCCAATTACAAGCAATAGACATATCGAATATATTGTTTTTGGATATAGAAACTGTTCCGCAGTATGCCGCATATATTCAAGTGCCCGAAAAGGAGAGGCGGTTGTGGGAAGTCAAGTCTAAGCGTCTGCAAACCTCTACAGAACGTCCGAGTGAGTTATACAAAAAAGCAGGAATTTTTGCTGAATTCGGTAAAATTATATGTATTTCTGTTGCCTATGTGGTGAGCAAGAAAAATCAACCGCTTGCGGTACGTGTTCGTTCGTTCTATGGCGACAATGAACGTGAAATTTTAGAGCAATTTTTACAGTTGCTCGCAAAACATTTCAATACCACCAAGCATTATATGTGTGCTCACAACGGCATTGAGTTCGATTTCCCGTTTATTGCCCGTCGTGCACTTATTCATGGCTTAGCGTTGCCCAAAACGCTCGATACGCGCGGTAAACGTCCGTGGGAGATACGACATCTCGATACACTCGATTTATGGCGTTTTGGCGATTACAAAAATTATACTTCGCTCGAGTTATTAACACATATATTCGAAATACCTACACCCAAAGACGATATTGATGGCAGTATGATATGCGATGTGTATTGGAAACAGCATGATTTTCAGCGAATTGTAGAGTATTGCCAGAAAGATGTTCTTGCGGTAATGCAATTGTTGAGAAAATATAGAAACGAACCCTTATTTGAACAACAAAGTATTACAATTGTTTCGTAAATTTGTAATACAAATGTTCGAACAATGATATCAATACATTTTCCCGCAGAATGGCATACACAAGATTTAGTGCAACTTACGTGGCCGCACGAACAAACAGATTTTGCTCCGGTATATGATAGGGCTGTAGCTTGTTTTTGTACTATAGCACGCGAAATAAGCAAACGCCAGCGATTGTTGATAGTGTGTGTCAACAAACAAACGGTAATCAACCAACTGGGAGATATTGAGCTTGACCATATATTGTTTTTTGAATGTGAATCTAACGATGTGTGGGCACGCGATCATGCTGCTATAACAGTGTATCACAACAATGTACCGGTATTGTATGATTTTGCATTCAATGGCTGGGGTAAAAAATTTCCGGCAGAAAAGGATACCCAAATTACAGAAAAATTGTGTAATTCTATGTTTTTTACCCATGCCGTGCGACACGATTATTCTCATTTTGTATTCGAAGGTGGGGCAATAGAATCTAATGGTGCAGGGGTGTTACTCACTACCGAAGCCTGTTTGTTGAGTAAATTTAGAAATCCTCATTTGCAAAAACCGGCAATCGAAACATTTTTGAAAGACATATTTGGTGCTCATACAGTACTGTGGCTCACGCATGGCTTTTTGCAAGGCGACGATACCGATAGTCATATTGATACGCTTGCTCGATTTGTTGACGAACACACGATTTGTTATGTGCAATGTTTAGATGAAAACGATTTGCACTATAAAGAATTGCGTGCAATGGAGCTTGAATTACAGTCGTTTGTAAGTCAGTCAGGAACGAAGTATCGATTGGTGCCGCTACCTATGGTTACTCCGTGTTATGATGATGAAGGGGAGCGATTGCCGGCTACCTATGCCAATTTTTTGATTCTAAATAATGCAGTGTTGCTTCCTGTATACAATTGTAATACCGATGAAGAAGCTATACATATCATGCAGCAATTGTTTCCACAGCGAGAAATAGTACCAATAGATTGCAGTGTATTGATTGTACAACATGGTTCGTTGCATTGCGTAACTATGCAATACCCCAAAGGAGTACTTTAATTGTTATAATACCAAACATATATGGTTCATAAAGAAAGAAAATTATCGGCATTATTAGTAAATAATTACATTGAGCGTTACAAATATTTATTGTTGGCACTTTTGTTTTTATTGTTAGCAATGCTTATCGAAACAAATTTCTTTAATCATAGATTTTCAAAACATCACGCAAAGGCATTTGAACAAATACTTAAAGCAAAACAGCTGAATGCAAAACAGTTTTTAGACGAGATTTGTTCTATACAAAATCAAACTGATTATAATGCTTATAGGTCTTTGTATCGAAAAAACAGCAGGTTATTGGTAAATCAGGAAATGAGTTTTTATGTTATTAAAAATAATACCCTTTTATATTGGAGCGATAATTCTATAAATTTTCCAATAGATAGTTTAGAAAAAGTGAAATCTAAAATATGCTATTTGGATAATGCTTGGTATTTAAGCGAATATAAAACTTTGGATAGTGTAGAGGTGTATTTGCTTACATTTATTAAAAGTGAATATCCATATGAAAATGAATATATTACAAATAGATTTCATTCCGATTTTAATATTACCCCTTTGGTTTCGGTGTATATAGAAGAACAGCCTGAAACATTTGCAATTAATGATACTTCCAATACGCCAATATTGTGGCTTACTCAAAATACCGGTCGTCCCGAGAATGTAATACAACGCTATTTGTCAATATTTCTCTATTTCATAGGAATATTGTTTGTGTTGATTTTTATGAATACTTTTTTGCGAAAAATAAGAAAACGATATGTGCGAGATATTATTAACATGTTGTTTTTTGGTGTAGTAGTAGCTATTAGGGCTTGGATGATACATGCAAAAGTGCCGTATGTTTGTTATACTACTCATTTATTTAACCCGTCGTATTATGCTTCTTCTCAATTAATTCCATCGCTTGGTGATTTGTTGATACATGTGATGTTAGTTTTTTACTTTTTATATCAAATACAAACACGAATTCGCGATTTTAAATTCAATTCAAAGTATAAAACCATTTTATTGTATGCAGGCTTTATAGTTCTAAGCAATTTAATATTACTAATAATTACTTCGTTAGCTCAATCGCTTGTATATAATTCTAATATTCATTTGGAATTATTTAATTTACTCGATTCCGGTTTATTGAGTTTTGTAGTGTATTTAATATTGGGAATTTGCTTGTATAGCTTTTTTTTAGTTTGCATTGCATTTTTTTCTACAGTTGGAGTAAAACTTCATACAAGAAATTCAATACTTTTATTTTCAAGCGGTTTGCTTGTTCATATGTTGACGTATTTTACCGGATTAAGCACTCAAAGTGTTTGGAGTTTTGTGTTTTACGCAATTTGTTTAGGTCTGTTTTATTATTTATATCGACATGGGGAATTTGTGTTTTCTATTGGGTTTAAAGCCTTATTGTTATTGCTATCGGTTTTGTTTATACAATTATACTTAAATTATCATATACAACTAAAACACGCGGCTGTAAAACGATTGTATGCTGTAAGTTTAACAAACGAGCAAGATCCTGTTGCAGAAATGTTGCTAAAAGGAGTAAAGCAGCAAATGAGAAAAGACAGTTTGGTGAAAGGTATTATGCAAAATCCCGTTGGAAATGAAGATAAATTGAATTCATATTTACAAAAAAAATATTTTAGCGGGTTCTTAAATAGATATAATTTAGAAAGTACTATTTGTGGTACTTTAGATAATTTTTCAAATGCTAATAAATTAAGTAATTGCGATAATTACTTCAATGCTTTATTGAAGTCGTATGGTGTGTTTTTGCCTTATTCCGAGTACTACTTTTTAAATAATGTAAATGGAACTATAAGTTATTTTGACTCGCTCTGTTTTGCGTTACCTGGCGGAAAACAGACAAAATTATTTATAGAATTAAACTCCAAACGTATTACACAAGAATTAGGGTATCCTAAGCTTTTGTTGAGTAATGATTTGAAGCAAAATAAACATTTATTGAAATACTCATATGCAAAATATCGAGATAATAAATTATTGAGTCAAAAAGGTGATTTTCCGTACTCTTTAACCATACAATCAAGTACTGTTGATGAATATAGCGAAAGGGAATATTATAGGTACCGACATACAATTTATACTGTAAATAAAGATATGCAAATTGTTGTAAGCCATAAAATTCCAACTTTTTTCAATCAGCTAGTTTGGTTTTCGTATATTTTTATTTATTTCTTTATTCTTATTACTATTTACGATTATGTAAGTGAGCGAAAGTATAAAGGAAAAAAATATCAGTACACGTTTACCGAAAAAATAAGATTTTCGCTCTTTGCTGTATTGTTTGTGTCGTTGGTGCTTACGGGGGTAAGTTTAGTATTAATAAATACAAGGCAACAGACAAAAGCACAAGAAAAGAATGTTCGCGAAAAATTACAATCTATACTTGTAGAATTATCGAATCAATATGATGAAATTGAAGAAATTCCAAAATCAGAGAGAGAAAAGCTTGAGTCGCAATTAATTTATTTTTCAAATGTATTTTTTACCGATATCAATATATATACGCCGCAGGGGGATTTATTTGCATCATCGCGACCGGAAGTATTTGCTTATAAATTAGTTGGCAAAAAAATGAATCCCAAAGCTTTTTACAGAATGCAAATAGGCGATTTGCCGGAGTTTGTTAGCGAAGAACATATTGGAGCTCTTGATTTTACTTCGGCATATGGTGTACTTACTAACTCTAAAAATACCGTGTTGGGCTTTGTTAATTTGCCATACTTTACCAAGCAAGATGAATTAACTCAGCAGATTACATCGTTAATTGTAGCTATTTTGAATATTTATGTCATTCTACTTATGTTGGCAACAATTTTTGCTGTGTTTATTTCCAATAAAATAACGTATCCGCTCACTATTTTGCGCGATAAAATGAAGTTAGTGAAAGTGGGGACAAAAAACGAAAAAATACAATGGAGTGCACCCGACGAGATAGGAGATTTGATTGCAAACTATAATAGTATGATAGATCAGCTCGATATAAGTGTGCGAAAATTAGCTGAGTCGGAACGTGAAGGTGCGTGGCGTGAAATGGCAAAGCAAATAGCTCATGAGATTAAAAACCCGTTAACGCCCATTAAGTTAAATTTGCAGCTTTTAAATAAATCTTGGGATGTTGGTGATGAAAATTTTGAAAAACGGCTTAAAACCATCTCAAAATCGATAATTGAACAGATAGATGCGTTGGCAGAAACTGCGAATTCATTTTCAAATTTCGCAAAGCTTACTGAAGGTGCTCCTGAAAAAATTGTAATTAATGAATTGTTAAAGAGTTGTATAACATTATTTGAACAAGAACAATATATAAAATTTGTGTCGAATTTACCGTTGCAGCCAATTGTAATATTTGCAGATCGCGACAAAATGCTGCGATTATTTAACAATATTATTAAAAATGCTATTCAGGCTATTCCATTTCAAACAGAAGGTACAATAACAGTAAGTTTAGAGTTACACAACTCTATGGCATTAGTAAGTATTCGCGATACGGGTGCGGGTATTCCTACTGAAGTAGCCAATAAAATGTTTGAGCCGTATTTTACAACTAAATCTACCGGAAGCGGTTTTGGTTTAGCTATATCTAAAAAAATAATTGAAATGGCAGGTGGTCGAATTTGGTTCGAAACGGAATTGCACGTTGGTACAGTTTTTTATATTGAATTACCAGTGGTTGAGGAGAAGGAATAGTTTTATTTAATTGTTAATGCAAATCTTTAAAAATAGAGGGAGTTTTTTTTCGAAAGACGGTTGGTGTTCTTAAAAATAGTATCTAAAATCTGCTAACTTTATTGACTTTATAAACTCGCAACTTCTGTCTCGATTTATACTCTTGCACTATTACTATACGTATATTTCGGATAGCCAACTAAAAGGCTCATATATACCGTATGCGTTGGTGGTATACCAAATCGCTTTTTTGCTTTCTTATCATTATCTAAAGCTTTTACAATAAAACCATTAAAGCAAGTACCTAAACCATAAGTAGAACATAACAATGAGGTGTATGTCGCCCAAATATCAGCATCGTTTTGTAACATGCCAGAAGGTTGGTGGTGTGCATGAAATATAAAAATAACAGGGGCTTTGTAGGTTATATTCTGAGAATTACGATTCATTTTTTCAATAAACAATTGTTTGTAATTCTTAATTTTTTGTATTTCACGCGACGATATAAAAATTCGTAACAAACCGGCAATAATAGGGTGGCTTACAATAGTAAATAATCGGAGAAGTTTGTGTGCTGTATAATTATTTAAATCTTCAATTACTTTGGGATCGGTGATGGATGTAACGTGTACTTTTCGTGTATTACTTGCCGATGGATATAATGCTGTATTTGCTATAATGTCTGCTATAATTTCGGGAGCTACCAATTGCGAGGTAAAATGACGACACGAACGTGTGTGAGCACATAATGTTTTGAACTGCTCTGGTGTTATTGATTGTTTTTCTATACGTTGTGTAGTTTTGTTGTCTATTTGTATTGCTTTCTGTTTACATATTGCAACGCAATGACCGCAGAGAATACAAGTTGGGTCAATAACCCCTGAATCTATGTGAATAGCATGTGATGTGCAGTCTTGTTCACATTGTTTACATGAGTTACAAAGGGAGTAATCTATTGAAATACGTTTATGATTTGGAATCTGTTCCATTGTTTAATTCTTGAGTGAGTGTTGTAAGTAAATTGTTGTGTGAAAATGTGAATCCGCTATCAATGAGTTTGGAATTTGATATTGTATTTCCGGTTAATACGATAGTTGCCATTTCGCCTAATAAAATTTGAACAATAACTGACGGTATAGGAATAATAACAGTATATTTGGAATATGCATGTTGAATTGTTTTAATAAATTCTAATTGGCTATTATTATTTGCAACAGCGTTAAATGTTCCTTGAAAATGATGTTGATGAAGAACATATGTAACAATAGAACACAGATCATCTATATGAATCCAAGGAATATTGTTAGTTCCGGAACCAAAGAGAGGTAAAACTCGAAAAGGAAGTGTTGATGTTATTTTTGTAAGCATACCGCCTTTGTTTGAAAGGACTACACCGGTGCGAATAATTATATTTCTTATGTTTTTATTTGATATTCGCTTCGCTTCGGCTTCCCATAATTCGCATGTGCGAGCCATAAAGTCAGTGCCTGGCGGTTGTTCTTCTGTAAAGCAAGAATTCGTTGTATGATTACCATAAAATCCAACAGCAGAACCCCAAATGCAGGTTGTAACCGATGTTCCATACGTTTCTATTCCCCAAACTAATGTGCGTGTTGAAGCAATTCTGCTATCTTGAATTCGTTTTTTTTGCTTGGTAGTCCACCGTTTGTTCCCAATATTTTCCCCGCTCAAATTAATAATGCAATCAACAGAGGCAAAAGCGTCTGCCGATATTTCCATAGTAGTAGGATTCCAATAAAAAATGTTTGTATGTGAGCATAATTTTTTGTTTCGAGTAAGAACTCGAATTGTATTATGTTCGCCTAAGGTCTTTTGGAGTTCTTTTCCTATTAGTCCGGTAGCACCTGCTATGAGAATTGTTGCCATAGAGTTTTCAAGCTTTAATGCGATTTCATAACTCTATCCATTTCGCGTTTTGCGTCTTTTGTTTTTATATCTTCTCGTTTGTCGTGTAATTTTTTGCCGCGAGCTAATGCAATATCTACTTTTGCCCACCCGCGTGGAGTGATATACAAACTTAAAATGGTAATAGTAACACCTTTATCTTTTAATTTTTCTTCAATTTTTATCAATTCGCGTTTTTTTAGCAACACTTTACGTTCGCGAATAGGGTCGTGATTGTTATAACTTCCAAATGAGTATTCAGAGATGTGCATTCCTTTAATCCATAATTCTCCATTATGCATATATCCAAATGATTCGGTAACACTAGCTTTGCCAAGACGTAATGATTTTATTTCGGTACCTGTAAGTATTAAACCTGCTGTAAATGTTTGAATAATTTCAAATTCAAAGCCTGCTTTTTTATTTTTTATATATATTTGTTTCTGCGTCATGTCTATTACATAATAGAGTGCAAACATACGTAAAAAATATAAAAGAAAGTTATGTCCATTCGAATAAAATTACCTGTTATTATTGGTCCTACCGCAAGCGGAAAAACGAGACTTGCTGCTTTGTGTGCCCATATATTGCAAGCAGAGATAATAAGTGCCGATTCACGACAGGTATACCGTGGGATGGATATAGGAACAGGAAAGGATTATGATGATTATATAGTTGAAAATGTAACAATACCTTATCATCTTATAGATATTGTAAATGCCGGTTATGCCTACAATTTGTATGAATATACACGCGATTTTGGTCTTGCCTTTTCCGAAATTTCTAGACGAGGGGTGCAACCTATTGTATGTGGAGGAACGGGTTTATATTTAGAGTCTATTGTAAAGCAATATTCTTTGCATGAAGTTCCTCAAGATAAAGAGTATAGAGAATTGTGCGAACAACGAAGTTTTGATGAATTGGTAATGGAGCTTTCTTCATATAAAACACTTCATAACACGAGCGATATTGATACTAAAAAACGATTGATTCGAGCTCTCGAAATTGCTAGATACGAACATCAATTTGGAGTTCAAAAACAAGAACGGGGATTGCCTTATGAGCCTATTGTAATAGGTGTAGATGTAAGTAGAGAAACTCGTCGAAGTAGAATTGAGCAGCGTTTGCAGGTACGTTTGCAACAAGGAATGACACATGAGGTTGAGAAGCTGTTGGCTCAAGGTGTTAGTGCAGAGCAACTTATATATTATGGTTTAGAATATAAATATATAACTTTATATGTAACCGGTCAAATATCTGAACAGCAAATGGTTGATGATTTGTATATTGCAATTTGTCAGTTTGCTAAACGGCAAATGACATGGTTTCGTGGAATGGAACGACGAGGTATATGTATTCATTGGATTAATGGCGAAGTTTCAATGAATGAAAGGGTAGAACAGGTTATGAAAATTCTTAAACATAAAAAGTAACGCCTACTATACGTAATTTTTGAGGTTAGTCTGTTTGTTGACACTATCTATATAAGTTCTTTATAGTAGAATTAAAAATTATTGTTGAAATACAAGTCCTTTTTTCGATACTATTACCGGAGTACCACTATACAATATTTTTCCCGATTTGCTTGTGCTTGCTTGTAGTGTGTCACTATTAACTATAATAGTGCGGTTTGTATTGTTTTGAATAGATAAGTATTGTGCAGTGAAATTGTCGCAATTTAATGATAATGTGTAATTTGCAATTATTTTGCACTTTTTTGATGAGCCATTAATCTGTATATTGCCACCCGCTTTATAATATGTCTGAATGCTTGTTTGATTATTTTCTAGTTCTAAAGAAGCGTCTATCATTTCTGTTTGTGCCGAAACAAACAGATTTCGAGATATTGTATCTGTTCGTAAACGACATGCCGAAAATATGTATATAGAGTCAAGATGTGAACAATGAATACGAACTCCTACATGTTTAAATTGTTTAAAGAATCCACATTGAGAATAATTATAGAGCGAAATAGTCGAATTATTTTCTTTGAATTCGCAAAGTTGTAATTGATTGCTACCTCCGTGTATTTGTATGTAATTTATACTGTCGGGGATAATGCAGACATCGAACATACCATATATATTTAGTGTAGAGAATGTATCGACATTATGTGTTATGTGTTGTTCTTTTCCTCGTGTTTGCATACACGTAGAATCGATGCACGAAACTAAGCAACAGATACCGAGAATATAGAATATTATATGTCTACAATTATGTATCATTGTTGTTTCGATTTATACAAATATACACCAATACCACATTCCAAAAAATCTGCGGTAGTTTTATGACTTTTAACAGAGAAATTGAAAAGTAAATTATGATACGAATAACGTATGCCAACTTTTGAATAATACGGTGGTTTATTGTTCGACGCTTTTATGTACATACCGCTACATATAAAAATATACATATTATTATAATGAGCCGCTATTCCCGAATGAATACCATATTCTAATATATGTAACTTTTGGTTCAGAGTGGTATTGTTTGTTTGTATAGAAAAAATAGTTTGGTCGTAAAAACTGTTAATGCCGGCAAGTATTCCGTAACGGCGATTAGGTACGTATTTGTATTCAAGTAAAGCAGAAGCTACATGGTATTTTTTTGTGCCTAAAAAATCATCGGATTTATATGCTCCGCTAATTAAACTATATAGAGCGTGTTGCTGGCGTGGTATATGTTTTATTTTTTGAGGTTTCGTAATCAAAGTAGTAGTATATATATATGCCATAGATACGCCTATACTATTTAAACCTAAATTTGGTGTTTTTATTTTGCCATTCGAAATATGAGATAATTCAATACCGGATTTTATGGTATGAGTTTGAGAAATATGATATTCATAATATATGTCAATTCCTGCGTAAAAATTTATTCTGCTACTTAATGCTGTATTATAGGGTGATATTTCGAGAGGAGAGTAGATATAGGAAAGTCCAAGATTTTGTTCAAATCCAAGATTGGATTTTTGATTGGAAAATAAAGAAATTTGCATGCTTCCAAATAGATTTGATGCATATCCTAATTTTTGAGTGTTGCCTAAAGATACAAATTGATATCCAATACCAAATTTTGGGAATCTATAGAGAGAATCGTATATCGATATGTGATTAGCTCTCTGATTATATTGAAATTCTACGCCGTTTTGATAATCGGAAACAACAAAAGCAATACTTTCGTGATGAGGCAACAGAGTACCTCTTATATATTTTGCTTGGAATTCAGATGATTGTTGTGCAAAAACAGGAAAACAACAAGTATTAATATATAAATACAGAAAAAAAAATATTTGCCTTACACGCATGTAAATACTTATAATGTAGATGATACGAATGTAAAAATACGTGTTTTTTTGTATATTTTTGAAAAAAAATTAAAACATTTTTTGGAGTATTGATTATAATATATATATTTGCATAAAATAGGGTAAAAAATATATTGTAGAGTCAATGTATTCCTATTAAGTTTTTAAGAAATGTATGTGTCTTTAATACCTGTGTCTATCAAATACAATCAGAGTAACCCAATCGATATTCTTCCATTTTCTTAATAGTATTAATTACATTGCAATTAGCAAGTATACTGATTGTGATAAAACAACTATGTGTTACAATGAGAATATATGTGGGGAATTTAGATGAGAGGATAGAAGATAGTCATTTGTTAGAGGCATTTTCGGAGTTTGGAAAAGTAGAGAAGGCTCATATACAGCTTGATAAATATACGCAAAAATCAGCGTGTTACGGGTTTGTGGAAATGCCAATATATGAAGAGGCTCAGTTTGTTATAGCTAAAGTAAACGGAGCTAAATGGGAAGGTAAAAAACTAATTGTAAAAAAAGCATTTGATAAAAAATAGAATAACAATTTAACAACAAACATTATGAACATTTATGTAGGAAGCCTTGACTTTAAAGTAAAGGAACAACAATTAGAGCAAGCATTTGCAGCGTATGGCGATGTAACATCTGTACGTATTATTACAGACAAAGTAACTCGCAGAAGTAAAGGTTTTGCATTTGTAGAAATGGCAAACGATGATGATGCGCGTGCAGCAATCGAAGGATTACATGGTGCTACTATTGGTAATCGCCAAGTAATCGTTAACGAATCTCGTCCAAAAAGTAATTAATTAACAAAAATAGAATACAACATGGCAAAAGGTAAAGTAAAATGGTATAATGTTACCAAAGGATTTGGATTTATAGCAAAAGAAGACGGTAAAGATATTTTCGTACACCGTACAGGAATCGACAGAGCTATTACTGCTCTTGAACCTGATCAAGAAGTTAGTTTTGACGAACAAGATGGTCAAAAAGGTATAATGGCTGTAAATGTTAAATTAATCTAATTATATATAGAATTATTTCAAGATTATAATAAGATTTAAATTATTAAAAATCCGATACTTACAAAAGTATCGGATTTTTTTTAATATTTTTAGTACTATGTATTGCATAGTACTAAAAAATATTTATATATTTGCATAACAAAGAACTGAACAAATGGATATAGAAAATTCAAAAGCACAAATGAAGAAAGGGGTACTCGAAATGTGTATTCTTTCTATTATATCATTCAAAGATGTGTATGCATCCGATATTATAGAGTCAATGAAAGATGCTAATTTGCTTATTGTCGAAGGAACTTTGTATCCTTTGCTTACTCGTTTGAAAAATGATGGATTGCTTGCGTATCGATGGGAGGAATCTAAAAGTGGGCCCCCTCGTAAGTATTATACAATAACACCGCTGGGAAACGAGTTTTTGGGTGAGTTGCAACAAGGTTGGAATGACTTGCAATACTCGGTTTCTAACATTTTACAAATTAAATCCAATAACTAAATGTCAAGTTTCACAAGGTTGTTTATGATAACTTGTATTAATTATTTTCAAAGATAAAACTTTATTTTTAAATTC
>MWCJ01000062.1 GCA_002069975.1 Bacteroidetes bacterium ADurb.Bin217
TCATGGTGTACAAATTTTTAGAGCAGGTATTTGGAAACCACGAACTCGTCCAAATCAGTTCGAAGGAGTAGGTTCCGTAGGATTAAAATGGCTTCGTACCGTAAAACAAGAAACAGGTATGCTTACTGCTACGGAAGTTGCCAACGTAAAACATGTATACGAAGCACTTAAAATGGGTGTAGATATTTTGTGGATTGGTGCACGTACGTCCGCTAATCCGTTTTCTGTACAAGAAATTGCCGATGCATTGCAAGGTGTAGATATTCCGGTATTGATAAAAAATCCGGTGAATCCCGATTTAGAATTATGGATTGGTGCTATAGAACGTATAGCTGGAGCCGGTATTACCAAATTAGGTGCTATTCATAGAGGGTTTTCGTCGTCGGAAAAAACGAAATATCGTAATGTTCCTCAATGGCAAGTTGCTATAGAATTGCATCAACGAATGCCTAACTTACCTATTATTTGCGATCCAAGTCATATTGCTGGTCGTGCCGATTTAGTATTTGATATTTCACAACAGGCTATGGATTTAGGTCAAGATGGGTTGATTATAGAGTCGCACCCAAATCCTAAAATAGCATTAAGTGATGGTAAACAACAACTTACTCCCGACGAAGTTGGTGCGTTAATTAAAAATATAAAAATTCGTCAAGCTACTAGCGACAATATTACCTATACTCAATCACTCGAAGAACTTCGTGCAAAAATTGATATGATTGATGAAGAAATACTTGCTGTAATTCAACGTCGTATGAATGTGGTAAAAGAAATTGGTAAAACCAAAAAAGAAAATAATATTCGAATTCTTCAAACAGATCGTTGGATGCAAATTATCGAAAAAGCTAAAGAAAAAGGTAATTCAAAAGGATTAAGTGATGAATTTATCGAAAAATTATTTAAAGCAATTCACCAAGAATCTATTAATTTACAAACAGAAATTTTAAATTCATAAATGAAGGTATAAGGGTGTAAGGGTTAATCTATAACCCCTAAACCCTTAAACCCCTAAACCTTTATACCTATAATGAAAACTTTATCAATACACAGTGCCATAGGCAATTCGGAAATACTTGTAGGCGAAACATTAGTAAATGTTGGTACCTATTTGCCAAAAAATAGAAAAATTGCAATTATTACCGATAAAAATATACGTTCACTCTATGGTTCGCAGTTTCCGCAAGCTGATGTAATAATAGAAATACCCGAAGGTGAGAATAATAAAGTATTACATACTTTGGAAAACATTTTTGAACAATTAGTTGCTGCAGAATTCGATAGAACTTCGTTTATTCTTGCTATTGGAGGAGGAATTGTGTGTGATGTAAGCGGATTTGCCGCAGCTACATTTATGCGTGGTATTGATTTCGGATTTGTTTCAACTACCTTGCTTAGTCAAGTCGATGCAAGTGTGGGTGGTAAAAATGGTGTTAATTTCAAAGGTTTCAAAAATATGATAGGCACATTTTGTTTGCCTCGTTTTGTAATTTGTGAATTGAATATGCTTACAAGTTTACCTACATCGGAATTGTTGAGTGGAATGGCTGAAGTAGTTAAACATGGAGCTATTGCCGATCCTGATTTATTTGAATATATTGAACAAAATCCTGATAAGGTATTGGCATACGATGCCGAAGCTTTAGAACGATTTGTTTATGATTCGGTGGTTATTAAATCTACTATTGTTAACAAAGATGCCAAAGAAGGAGGTGCACGACGATTCTTTAACTTCGGTCATACGTTTGGGCATGCTATCGAAAAAAACACTAAAATGCCGCATGGTTATGCAGTTAGTATAGGTATGGTTATAGCTTCTAAAATGTCGGCGGCTCGTGGATTATTGTCGCAACATGACGTTGATAGAATAATTGCCGTATTACAAGCTTTGGGTTTGCCTACCGAATGCGAAATAGAACCAATTGCGTTGTTCGAAGCTCTCAAGCGTGACAAAAAACGCGATGGAGACGGAATTCATTTTGTATTACTCGACAAAATTGGTAATGCTGTAGTGGAAAAATTGAGTTTAAATGAATTAGAACAAATTATACATGATTTGCGTTAGTATTCCCGAAAAACAACCCGATGTATGCTTGCAGCTTATTCAACAAGCTGATATGGCAGAAATTCGTATAGATATGGCTCAGTTTGATACTGCTGCTGTAGCCTCTGTTTTTTCAAAATCAACCAAACCTCTTATAGCTACCTGTCGTCCAGAATTGGTACCCGACAACGAACGGGTAGCTTTGCTTTCAGAAGCTATTTCTCATGGGGCAGCCTATGTTGATGTTGAATATGAAGCAAGTTCGGATATAAAACAGGTTCTCATAGCCCAAGCAAAAAAATATGGATGTAAGGTTATAATTTCGTATCATAATTATACGAACACCCCTTCTATAGAAGACCTTCATGCAATTATAGACAATTGTTTTGAATGGGGAGCCGATATTGCAAAAATTGCTACTACCGCATGTTCTAAAGCAGACAGCGCACGTGTTTTAGGATTATATGCTACGTACCAAAATATCGTTGCGTTAGCTATGGGTGAATGTGGGGCAATAACTCGATTGGCTAATATTTATTTGGGTAGCCCGTTTACATTTGCTGCAATAGATGAATTGCAAAAAACTGCTCCGGGGCAATTTACTGTTGCCGAAATGAACCGTTTGTTATTTTAGTATTTCCTTGAAATCTTTATCATACCATACAGGTTTTTGGTTGTTGAGTATTGCTGTTGTTTTTATTTTTTGTATTCCTGCTTTGGTTCAACATGGAATGTTTCTCGATGGGGTAACGTATGCAGCAATTTCTAAAAATTTGGCGAATGGTATTGGCACCTCGTGGCAACCACAATATACGGCTACGTTTAATCAAGAATTTTATGGACACCCTCCGGTTTTTTTTATTCTTCAATCGTTGTTTTTCAAACTTTTGGGCAATCATTTTATGGTTGAACGATTGTTTTCGTTTGGAATGTTGTTGCTCTCAGGATATGCACTTGTATTGTTGTGGCGTACTGTAACAAAACCTAATAATTTGCACCAATACGCTTGGCTACCTTTGATTTTATGGATTACTATACCTCAAGTTGCATGGACATATACCAACAATATGTTAGAAATGATGGTAAGTGCTTGTTCTATTTTTTCTATTTATTTCTTATATCGTTCTACTCATTCTAAAGCACTTTTAAATATAGGTTTAGGTACACTTTGTATGTGGATAGCCTATGGAGTAAAAGGTCCGGTTGGATTATTTCCGTTATCTTTTTTTATATTTCATTATTTAGTTTTTAAACGGTATTCATTACGTGTTACTTTAGGTAAAACAGGGTTAATACTTGTAGTATTTAGTTTGCTTTTCGCATTACTTTTTGTTATTCAACCTCAAAGTTTACAGGCTTTTAGTAAGTATCATAATATTCAAGTAATTTCAGCATTACAGGGAACCAATGAAATTACAGCATCGTGGTATGGAGCATTATTGCCACAATTATTGGGAGCACTTGCACCATTACTCATACTATGTTTTGTAGTATTTATATGGCAACGTCGAAATTATAAAGCTAAAGGACTGTCGCATTCAGGTTCACAAGTTATTGTTTTCTTTGTGTTGCTTGGTTTAGCAGGTTCACTTCCGCTTATGATTACATTAAAACAACGTTTATTCTATGCAGTACCATCATTCTCGTTATTTGCCTTTGCTGCTGCATTATATGTTGTTGTGTATATTACCAATATTCCTGTACTTATTTCTAAAATTGCTGGATATTTAGCTCTATGTATTATAAGTGTAAGTTTACTGTGTGCAATACAATCGTACAATTCATATGCAAAAGATGAACAATTGTTAAACGATATTCAAGCACTTATGAAGTATGTGCCCCCACATACAATTGTAAAATGCGATACAGAGTTAGCTCACAATTGGAAAGTAATAGCATATTTACAACGCTATGCATCAATTTCTATTTCCGATACAGTTATTGAGAGTAGATATGAGTTATCCAGTAATGCTTCTAAACATCTACAGGCTATACATACAAAACATATTGCATTTGATTCATTTGTGTTTTTTCAAAAAAAATAGTATGTTTGATAAAGTAATGGAATAATTACTGTATCAACCTAATAAACTAAATGGAAACCATGGAATCAAACAAAAATCATAATTATGCACCTGCAGGAGCAGTATACGGATTAGGCTTTATTGGAGCCGCAGTATATTTTATTGTTAAAGCTACTTGTTTTTGGGGTGGTGTATGGGGAGTAATTAAAGCCATAGTATGGCCTGCTTTTTTGGTGTATGAGGCGTTTCAAAAATTTGGCTTGTAATAACCTACTTACTGTGTAGAAATTTTTAAAAAATAAGAGGATGATAAACCTAAAAATGTTAGTTGGTTTAACCATCCTCTTAAAGATTAATACAATGGCTATTATTTTATTCTATAACGCAATCCAATATATAATTCTCTGCCATATACCGGACCCCATATAAGAGAACTGTCAAAATATTTACTATAGGGTTCAGCTGCTGAAAGTATTGGGTTCGATTGTTTAAAATTTAATAGATTTTCGCCACCTATGTATACATCGAATGTTTCGTTCCATGTTTTTGTAATTTGTGCATTCATAGTTATAAAATCAGGCGATTCGTTGGGCAATTGGTATGTTGTAGGATTAGCTTGTAACGATGGAAGTGGTTTTGCTCCATGCCAGTTGCAGGTGTAATCAAACATAAAATTATTGCGTGTTTTGTATGCCAGATTTATAAATGCTCTATGTTTCGATACCAGTGGTTTGTCTTGCAACAATCCGTTGTAAGTAGTTTTTACATCGTACCAGCGATATGCAAGTCGAACATCTAATCGTTTTATAAGTTCATAATCTAATTGTGTTTGAATACTGTTTGAAAACGATTCGCCCTGTAAATTATAAAACACTGCTTTGTGAGGACTTTGCACAAAATCTACAACTATTTGATTTTCGAAGTGTGTTCGATATGCATCAATACTTATAACACCTTTACGATAATCTAATGTAAACGAACGAGAAATGTTTATTCCGTAATTCCATGCAATTTCAGGTAATAACCCATAGCCATATGAACTGTTTGATTGAATTTCAATAGTTCGCGAACTTGCCAATAGGTTACTATTTTCGGCAAAAATATTGGCAGTACGTTGTCCGCGACCACCCGAAGCTCGTAATGTCCATTGTTGTGAAGGAGCATATCGTAGGTGTAATCGTGGTGTAACAAATGCCCCGAATTGTGAATGATAATCGCCTCGCAAACCCACTACAGCATTGAATTTCGACAAATGCGTAAAGGTATATTCTCCAAACACACCCGGAACAACTTCAATACGTTCATATTCTGTAGTATTAAAATCTTCGATATATGAATCGTATTGTATACTTGCACCTGTTTTGAACACATGGTTTGTATTGCCAATTATTCCCTGCAATATACCGTTTGCATATCCGCTTTGTTGTTGGGCATCATAGTATCGAAGTCCGTATTGCGATTGTTGATTATGGTGCGATACAGAAAATTGAGAGCCAAAACTATAGCCGGGTTTCTGTTCAAATACTTTTCCGGCTTTTGCCCATGCATCTAATCGTTGTATATCGCTTGTAAGTCCCCACGGATTGCTTGTGTCTCGACTCATGCTCCGTTCAAAATCCATTTGTCCGGCATCTGATTGCACATAAGTTCCTTTTATACCAAGTTGCACATGTAATCCTTTATTGTTTTCTAACTCCCATCTATTAAGAGCAATTACCTGATTACCTACGGGCATATCCATAAACCCATCGTTATTTGAATCGTGTCGGGCTTGAGAAGTTTTGCCATGTAATAACAGACCGGTAGAAATATGTTCGCTTATAGCATATTTTGTTGCAATATTTGCTTCGTATCTCCCTGCCGGATTAGCATATACATTCAGAAAAAATTTATCCATTACAAATGGATTTCGGTATTGTATATCTATTTGACCGGTAATACTTTCAAATCCATTTACTACAGAACCTGCACCTTTGTTGAGGTGGATAGCTTGTACCCATGGTCCGGGAACAAATGTTAATCCATACACCGATGATAAGCCCCGAATATAGGGCATATTTTCTCTGCTTATTTGAATGTATGGACCTGCAAGTCCAAGCATTTGTATTTGCTTAGTGCCTGTTACCGCATCGGTAAACGATACATCTACCGAAGGATTTGTTTCGAAACTTTCGCTCAAATTACAACATGCTGCTTTGTTGAGTTCGTGTTCGGTCATTACTTGTATTTTCATTGGCTCCAACGAACTTGAAAATGTACTTGTAATCTTGTGTCGAACTTCAACTGCTTGTAACTCTACGCCTTGTTGAAGAACAAACATAACAGTCCCTTTTTTACCGGTAGGTATTACCAAAGTATCGGACGAATATCCTACATACGTTGCTACCAAACGATTTTGATTGGTGCTATATGGAATGGTAAACATACCTTTACTGTCGGTAAGTACTGCGTTGCTGCCATCTGCCCAAAATACACTTGCCCCCACAAGAGCATGCTTGTGTTCATCTACTACAGTGCCCTGTAATTGAGGCGTATCTTGTTGTGCCATAAGATACGTGTTGCCAACTATTGTAAGCAACAGCACATATATGAAATGCCTCATTAGTGCGAATGTCCGCAACTGCTACCGCCACCTTGTAAATAGGCACAACATTTTGGAAGTTTGTTATAAGCTTCCATATTTGGTTCTACAAGGCTTGTTTTATGACCGGCTTGTGCTATATTTTCGTGAATTTTTAGAGCAGAAACTTTTCCGGCATCGTATATTACTGTTATTGAATGTGCTTCTTTATTCCATTCCGCCGATTTTACACCTTTTATAAGTGCCGCATTTTCTATACGTGTTTTACACATAGAGCAACTACCTAATACAGTGAACGTTTCGGTTACTATGCCGGTTTTTTGAGTAGCTTGTGCATTCGATTTCGAACACGACTCTTTTTTTGAACACGATTCTCTTTTTGTGCAGGTATCTTTCTTTTCGCAAGTACTTGATTTTTTTGCACAACACTGTTCTTTAGATTCGCCCGACTTAGCACAACATGCTTTTTCTTGAGCTTGTGCTGATGTATATGTTAGCAATCCTATGCTTAAACATACTATTGACATAAATGTTTTCATTGTAATATTTTTTATATTATACATTAAATAATTGTTGCACAATCATATATGTGCAGAAGAATATATATGAGATATTCTATTGATAGAAATTCTCAAACGTATAATATTGGTATTAGCCGTAAAAAATAAAAGAACAATTAAGTGAAACCAAATCTTCGGGAGGTGGGTCACCATATTCAATATATGATGTTATTTGAGAGTCATGTTCAACCCAATCTATATTGAGGGGTGACTGTTTGGTTATAAATGTTGGATATAATTGAATATTAGGCGAATGTGTTACATGTTGAGTATTATTCAAATATTGTAATAATACGGTTGTATTTTCGCAACAGTTAATGTCATCACCAGAATGAGATGTTGCACACGAAATTTGTGGTTCGCAACATGAATTATGATTATTTTCGGTGCTACAACAATGAGAATTAGTATGAATAGTACAGGTAATATTTGAATTATTAAACAATTCAATGTCGGTAATGGTTTCGTGACACATATGCACATGTGTTGTAATACCAATTTGTAATAAAAGGTATACCGCAAACAGTGATATGGTTACAATTTTCTTCATTTTTTTAAAAATGTATGGCACAAATATACATACAAAATGCCTCTTTTTGACATATGTTTTAGTAAAACCTTACAAGGCATATAACAACTTCATTAACTTAAAACTATGTATATGTACTTTTTTTAATAAATCCTTATTTAGGTATATGTTACTTATGTGTAAAAGTGTACATTTGTAAAAAAATGCAATGGTATGGATAAAACTGTTCGCACACTCGATTACGAGAAAATCCTGAGAATCTTAGAAGATACTGAGGAAAAATATGTTTTTGAAAAGGTAAACTTAGTTCCCAAAGAAGACGATTTGGAGACAAAACTGCGTAATTATGTAAATTACAGCAAAATGAATCGTAAAGCAGTGTTGGGAATAGATATTTACAAATACAGTTCGTATGAACCGTTTGAACAGATTTTGGTTCCGGTTATGTTCAAATTGTTATTTCGTGAAACTATAGAAATGTGTTTTAAAAATCATGCGTTTTTCTTTCAAAAATATACAAAAGAAGAAATAGAAGAAAACTTCATTTCTACCGGCGATGGAGGTTTTGTTATTTTTGATATACCATTACACGCATTGCTTTTTGCTTGTAATTTTGCTATAGCGTTACGCACGTATAATTCGTACCATTTTTATCCAAAATTACGCAAAATTATTGGAGGAGCTAGTTTGCGATATGCATTAACCTACGATAACTTATATTATTTCGACAAAAGTCATTACGGACGAGCAATTATAAATAATGCTCGTATTTTGAATAAAGATACGCTTAATCGTTGTATAATTGACCAAAATGTATACGATTGGTTTACATTGAATATAGATGGGATGGAAAACTTGCAATTGCTTACTATTGATGATATTGCAAGTATTTATGATATTCAAGGCAGTTATGATTTTCAAATTTTAGAAGAACAACCCGATGCTATTTTTAGCACAATTTCAACACGTGAAACTGGTATTATAAATTCCGATGTGTTGAAAATTGGTGAAATTCAATCGAAAGAATCAACATTGAGTGTGTATAATATTCACGTGCAAATAGCAAGCAAATGGCAACGAACCGATTCGCAACGAATGATTACGGTAAGTTTAGGTAATTTAAATACATCTCATTTATTATAGAAATATGGAAACAGTGTTAAGTGGAATTCGTCCTACAGGGAATTTACATTTAGGAAATTATTTTGGTGCAGTTCAAAACTTTATAAAAATGCAGGAATCATACAACTGCTTTTTCTTTATTGCCGATTGGCACTCGCTTACCACTCATCCTACACCACAAGATTTACACAACAATGTAACACAAATATTGGCAGAATATTTAGCATGTGGTATAGACCCCGAAAAGGCAACATTATATGTGCAAAGTGAAGTTCCGGAAATAGCTGAATTGTATTTGTTGCTCAATATGAATGCATATGTTGGTGAACTCGAACGAACTACAACTTTTAAAGATAAAGTACGTGCACAGCCTGAAAATGTAAATGCAGGATTGCTTACCTATCCGGTGTTGCAAACTGCCGATATAATTATACACAAAGCTACCAAAGTGCCGGTAGGCAAAGACCAAGAGCAGAATGTAGAAATAGCTCGTAAATATGCGCGTCGATTCAATCAAATGTACAATGTAGATTGTTTCCCCGAACCAATGCCGTTTAATTTTGGCGAAAATTTGGTAAAAATTCCCGGACTTGACGGAAGTGGCAAAATGGGTAAAAGCGAAGGAAATGGGATATTCTTATACGAAGATGCCGAATCTATTCGTAAAAAAGTAATGCGTGCTGTAACCGATGCCGGACCCCAAGCCCCAAATTCGGAAGTAAGCGAGCCAATTCAAAATTTATTTACTATTATGAAATCGGTATCGCAACCCGATACATTACAATATTTTACCGAAGCATATGCAAATTGTACAATTCGCTATGGTGATTTGAAAAAACAATTGGCAGAAGATATTATTGCATTTACAACTCCTTTTAAACAAAAAATAGAAGATATAAAAGCAAATAAAAAATACTTACACGATGTAGTCCAATTAGGTACTCACAAAGCTCGTGAAAGTGCATCAAAAACTTTGCAAGAAGTTCGTTCTGTTATTGGGTTTAGACAGTGGTAAATCTTTATTATTGTAGCAAACATGAATAAATTTTTTATAATTACAAGTATTTTATTTTGTTTTATATCGAGTTCGTTTGCTCAGAATGAAGATTATTATAGTAATCCCGGTGCTGCTATAACCTTTGGGATTCTTCAAGGTGGAGGTGGTTTACTTGGTGTTGATTTGGAGTATTTATTAACCGAAAGATTGGGGGCGCAAGTTGGGTTAGGATATGTAAGTTTCGGTGCAAGTATAAATTATCATTTAAAACCAACAATTCATAGTTCATTTATTTCATTACAATATTGGAAACAAGGATTTAATGATTCTTTTGCACAAGATTTATTGGGTACTAGCTTTGTATTTAGAGCAAAAAAATTATTTACTTGTCAAATAGGATTAGGTAAAATTCTAAAAAGAGGACCAGCGTATCCTTCAAATTTAAAGAAAACTTCTTTTATTTTATTATATTCTATAGGAATATATTTGCCTACTTAACAATGGTAAAAAAAGAGGAGAAATATAAAACATTTCTCCTCTTTTTTTCCTTATTATATATTTACCGAATTAACGATACCGAACCAAATTTAGATATTTTCCCATTCAAAGCTTGTTTGCCTTCCCATGGTTTTCCATTGAGCAATTCTGCTTCCATTTTCCAAATATAGGTATCGGCTTTAAGTAGTTCGCCATTATATGTTCCGTCCCATTTGCCTACAAATATACCATTTTCGACTTCGTTTGAGTACCACACAAGATTTCCCCACACATCGTATACCCAAACTTCGCAGGTTTTAATGTTGTATCCTACAGGTTGGAAATAGCGAACACCAAATGCTACGTTGGTTGGAGCAAATGCAGTAGGAATAAATATAGCAGCTTGTATATTTATATTTATTTCTTCGGAATATTCAGAACGACATCCATGTTCATTTTCAACGAGTAGTTTTGGATTTTTATATCCATATGTATAGCCTGAAGCTTCAACAATTTCTTTTCGTTGTGGATATTCAACTATTTTATCGTATTCCGAACCTCCTATTTGATCAAAATTCCAATACATGGTATAAGCAATAGGTATATTTAATGTTTCACCATTTGCAATTGTTTCTACTATAGGATTTTGCACAGTACTATCGCTAAACCATACTACATCAACCGCACCTGGCATGGTATAGGTAAATTTAGCTGTAGGGTATTCTGCAATATGAACAATAATTTCGTCGTAGCCATCGCAGCCATGGTGAGTTCGTTCGTATACTCGAATTGTATCTATGCCGGCTTTACCCCAATCAACATAGCGAACGTTTGTAGCATCAGCATCTTTGGTGTAGTTAACATGCTTACCCGTAACTTCCCATCGGTACGAACTTGCTTGTAATGGCATATATTCCAAAGTATACAGATGTTCTATTGAAAATTCACATACTGTAGAATCTCCAATAATTGATGTTCTTGCAGCAGGAGCAACTACAACCGAAGGTGTTGCTGCATAACTATTACAACCTTCGGGAGACTGGTCAACTAATTCAAAATTATAGGTGCCTTCGGGAAGTGAAGTAATACCTTGTTGTGCAAAATTATATTCGCGACCCATTACCGGCGAAGGAATAAGTGGATTATTTGAAGTCCATGTTAAACGAGGTGAACCAAATGCTTTGAGAGGTTCTAATGATTGTCCTTGACAAATTACATTAGACAATACTACCGGTGTATGTGGACGTTTATGTACAGTATATGTAACCGTATCTACACTGCTATAACAAGTAGAAGTTGCAAGTTTAATTTGATATCGTGCAGTTATAGTGTACGTAATATCGGTACTTATATCGGCAGTGGTAATATACCCGTCTAATACGAGGGGGTCATTACTTTTGATAACTATATTTCCCGGATTTATTCGCCATTCTACCATATCTTGTACTGACAAAGCTGCGGGTGAAACAGTAGGAATTATAGATGAATTTGCATCATACACACATTTTTCCAGTTTTTTAGTTTTATCGGCATCACCAATAGTTATCTGTGGATTAACTACTGTTACATGTGCTTCAACAGCTGAGCTAACACACGAAAATTTATTTTTAACTACATAGTAAGTTTTATCTTGCGTAGCATTTTCAATAGTAAGATTTTGTCCTTTAAATACTTGAATTTGTAATGCAGCATCGCTATACCATTCATTATCTTTATCGTCGCTTGTAATTACTGTATTACTATTAGCACATACTATCGCATTAGTAATTAAAGGAGGCTGTGGTGTTTGTACAATGGTAAAATATTTTGATGAAACTTCACTCAAACACCCATCTACAACTTTACGTGCATAGTATGTTTTTTGACCTGCTAACCCTTGTATTTGATGTTTGTATTCATTGCCCGAAGTTATATAAGAACTAGTGTCAGGTAAACTGTACCAACGAATTACTGTTCCTGTTTCAGGAGTTACAGTGAGTATATGTTCTGTTTCGGAATCGCACGATTTTTCTGTTGTTTGAATTACAGGTTTTGTAGGATTTGGTTTAATGGTATATACCGCCGGGCTTGTAGAGCTTTCGCATTCATCAACTGTTTGTGATGCATGAAATGTTGTAGTTGTAATAACACTTGGGATATATGTATTACTGTTTGTCAATAATTTTCCTCCTGTTTTGTTGGCATTTTGATACCACGTAATCCCCGTTCCTGTAGCTTGTAATGCCACATGGGTTTGTCCTTGACAAATAGAAGCAGATGTGGTACTAGGAGGTGCAGGTAATGGTTTAATAGTAAAACTAATTTGAGCAATTTCGCTCATACAACCATTGAGTCGTTGCGAAGCATATACCGAATGAGTACCAACAGTTGTAAAACTTGGGGTAAAATACATACCTTGAGCAGTTGGCGGAGTTACAGACGGTATGCTTGGTTGTGTTTCGTACCATTCTATAGTTGCGTTAGCAATTGCATCTTTTATTTGTAATTGTGCATTTGCTGATTGTTCGCACACATCTTTTTGTCCTACAATGCCTACCTGCGGTGTTTTGAGCACTTGTATAGTAACTTTAGTTCGCAGTACACTTTCGCACCCTTGAGGGGCAACATTCGGATTGTATTCTGCAATCCAAAAATCATAATTTCCGCCTTGCGTCATATTTGCAAGGGTAGGTACAAAATTACCTGTAGTGTTTGAGCTTATTGCTACGCCACCTTGTGCTTGCGAATACAAACGGAATTCTACAGGTGTTATTGGCGTAGGACGTGTGCCTTGTAGCCACGGAGAACCTATAGTTGCTTGTATTTCGGGTACTGCATCGTAATTACAAATAGTTGCACTTGGGCTTATATTTACTTGTGGCGATGGTACCGGGCAATCTATTATTTGAATTGGAACTTGTATTGTGTCGCTATAACAATTGCCAATTTTTTGACGTGCGATAGCAAATGTCGATACTTCTGCATTCGAATTTAATCCTGTTATATATGGGTTGTTTGAAGAAATTACTGTTCCAGATTCGTTGAGCCATTGAACTGAACCTGCAATAGGAGAAGTAACTATGCCTGAAACAGAAACTTCAACCGGAGTGCTTGGTTTTTTAAGTTCAAAATATCCAATAGGTGTAGGTTCGGGCACATAGTTTATACGCACTAAACATGTTTCGGAACTTGTACAACCTTTACTATCGGTAATGATAGCTTCTACTGTGTAATTTCCGCTTTGAGTGCCATTAAATGTAGGGTCAACTACACCATTTGTAATACCTATAGTTCCCCCATCTATTGTCCAAGTAATGCTTGGATTTCCATTACCTATATTTATTATATTTTGTAAAAAATGTGGTCCACTGTCGTAGCAGAGGGTGTGAACTCCGGTTGTAATATATATTTGTGGTTGTTTATATACTACAACAGTTACTTCTTTTTTAGGACTCCAACAAAATTTACCGCTTCCACTATCATATGCTTCGTATTGCACATAGAATTTTTTAATAGTTTCCGTTGTATTTGGTACGCCATGAGGTAATGTAGCGACAGAATATGGCAATACGGTATTCGATTCGTCGTACCATTTCCATTGAATAGCTGTGTTTGTAGTAGTTGCAGTAATATCAGCCAATGGTAACCCGGGACATGCTGCAACCGGAGTAGCGTCGGGAGCCGGAAACGGACAGTCAATTACTTGAATAGTTCCCGATGTCGTTTGGCTTTCGCATCCATCGAGTGTTTGTGTAGCATATAGAGTGGTATTACTTACGGTTGTACGTGTAATAGAAGTAGTATATGCGTTTGTATTGTTTGCCAAATTACCTGTTTTATTTGCAGTAGCATACCAGTTTACTGAAGTTCCACTTGCATTAATAACAATAGGATTTGTGTTGGTTCCATCTAGTACTTCGGTGATACTTGAAATTGTTGGAAGACTTGTCCATCGAATAGAACTACTGCTGTTTTTAGTATCTTTACATCCAAATTGATTGGTAACTTCTGCATTAATTTGGATTGGATACAATCCGGGAACGGTATATCCCATAATGGCAGCATCGGGATTAAGATAGCCGATTACACCCGATTTTTGAATACGAGCAGCTACTCCCGATTCGTCATAGGTTACCGTACTAATTGTTGTACCTGCATTTGGAATTACTGTAATTTCTACATCAGAATCGTCATAACAAATAGTTCCTGGTTTGCTGAGTTGTATTGTAAAATCAGGCAACGGATTCACCACAACGGATACTTTTGATTTCGGACTTTCGCATTGTTTACCGGTATTAGTTTCGGTAGCTGTGTAGCTCACGTAGAAGTCGGTAGTAGCAGCAGTAGCA
>MWCJ01000063.1 GCA_002069975.1 Bacteroidetes bacterium ADurb.Bin217
GCTAAATCTACGCATTAACTTCATTATTTTTAACGATTCCTTAATTGAATGGCTTTTGGTAAACCCGTAATTCGGCATTTTTAATATTGTGATTTTTTTATCGGACAATAATGATTTAACATAAACTCTCTATGATTTATTTTATTAATCTGAATCTCAAAATCTTCAAAAATTTTAATTAAAAACAAAATCTAACCAGTTACTTAAACTTTTTATCATCTACCGATTTTTAACATAGGAAGATTATTACATGAAGTATATAGTTTCAAAGCTATATGAAGTATAGCTTATATTAAATTTTCGACTACTATTTCGGCTATGTCTTTCACTTGAGTATCCACTCCTTTTACAAATGTTTTTTTGCACAGGGGGCACGATGTGGCAAGAATATCCGGATTAGGTTTAAGGAGTACTTGCAATGTTTGGTCTTTAATCTTGTTGCGTTCTTGCATCGAAAGGCTTAAATCTCCTAACGAACCGCTGCAACAAAGTGATTCAACTTTCTCCTGACGTACCGATTTTACTACGCCCATGTACGCGAGTAATTCTCGTGGTTGTTCGTATACTTTGCAGCCTCGCCCCAATTCGCAAGGGTCGTGATACACGATTGAATTTGTTGTTTTTTTAAGAGTAATTGCTTTATTCTGAACTAATTCTAAAAAATATTCGGAATGATGACGAATATCTAATTGTCCTAATTCGTAATCGTCGAGAAATACTTTGTAACAAATAGGGCAAGACACAAGCAATGTATGAGCTCCCGAATCTAAAATTTGTTGTCTATTGTATGCTATTAATTTTTTTGCAGCTTCTATTTGTCCAGCCTGCATAAGCGGACGACCACAACATGCTCCTTTATCTTTGTCTAAAAACAAATAATTGACTCCGGCGGTATTTAAAACTTTGAGTATAGACTGTTTTATGCCCGGTGTTAAGTGAGTCATACATCCTGCAAAATATACCACATCGGCTTTGGGGGTGATAGATTTTTCTAAAAAATCGTAACTCGAATTGTATTCTTTACTCGATTTTATCCGTTGCGAAATGCGTAAATCGTTTAAATTTAAATTCACCGGACAGGCATCTTCACATCGTCCACAGAGTAAACAATTATATAGTTTACGGTCGGTAAGGTTTTCGTCGCGAATATTTTTAAGAATGTAAACCGACTGATTGTTAGATATCTGAGCATGGTGCATCTGACAGGCATCGATGCAAATTCCGCATCGTGAACAGGAATATACCTGAAGTTTTGAGAAAGAATTGTATTCTTTTTTGAGCTTAATACCGTATGCTTTTAGAAAGATATAATAAACTTCGGTAGGAATATGCATATAGCGGGTAAAAGGTAATGTGATGAAAAATATTGCTAAACTGCATGAATACAATGTCCACAGAGTAAATTCCATGTATTCGCTACTTTCGAACAAACGAAATATGGTACCGCTTGTTAAAAAACCTCCATTGCCATGTAACGCTGCTGTTGCACTTTCGGCAAACAATCGCAGAGGAAATATTCCCCACAGAGCTATAAGAGCTATGCGGTCTTTCGGTTTTAATTTAGTTGTTCGTTTTATTCCAAACAATCTGCTGTTGATTCGTTTTCCATACGCAAGCAAAACCCCGCTTAATACATACAACAATAGAAAATCCATAGTGTGAGCAAAAAAGCGTGCTCCATAAAAATGTTCATGTTCAAAATATCTAAAAAATATAGGAATCCAAGGCGGCACCGAAAACGACTGTGCTTGCACATATGCCTCTATATGCCCTACAATTATGAGCAACAGCCAACCTAAAGCAAAACTTGTGTGCATATAGCCCAATAGTGGATTGGTTTTCCAAATATTGCGATGCAGCAAACTTTCCCAAAAAACTTCCGATATAGCACGGAGCGTTCGTCGGGTAAAAAAACCATGAAGAATTCGAAGTTTATCTATTTGCGACAACTGCACCGTCCACACAATATATTTTCCCAATAGAATACCAAATAAAATTAGTAATCCTATACTAAACGGAACAATGATATATAATTCATTCATGGTTATTCTACCAAATTAAATGTTACCAAACCTTTTTTAATAAGCATAATTACGTTGCGGGTATTTATACCTCGCGGGCACACCAGCAAACACTTTCCGCACAACATACATTTATCAATTTCTTGTCGTATGTTTTCAAATTCACCTAAACGAATTTGCATATTTAATCGGCGAATATTGAAAAACGTAAGATTTGCAGCACTACAGGTTGCAGTACACGAACCACACGACATACACGAACTAAACGAAGGTTCGTTTTCTACGATATATGAAATGAGAGCACTATTAATTTTTTCGTACTCTATTGTTCTTGATTTTGATGTAGCAAAGCCAAATTGTTTCATATGCACGATTATTTCAAATACGATGTTACTGCAAGCGTTGCAGATTTTGAATGATTTAGTGTATCAAAAACCGAAAGCGGACCAATACACGCACCGGCAGTAAACAAACCTTCTACGTTGGTAGCATTGGGCTGCAAATGGTGGTCGAGCGGTTGAATAAATCTATTGGAAGCACATGTTATATTGCACGATTCGGCAAACATAGCGGTAGATTTTTGCGATTCCATACCAACCATAAGCACCAGCATATCCACCGATATTTTGAACGGACGAGCCGACAGCGTATCTTCTGCTTTGAGTTGCAAACTGCCATCAATATGTTCGGCAACTTCGGATAATCGCCCTCTGATAAACTGAATGCCCCATTTTTCTTGTGCTTCGCGATACATTTCTTCGAATCCGGGACCGTACATACGTAAATCCATATAAAAACAAAAAACTTGTGTGTGCGGCGATTGTTGTTTTAATGTAATTGCTTGTTTTACTGCTGTTACGCAACAAACTTTGGAACAATAGTGATTACCCGATTTTTCGTCGCGACTACCAACACAATGAATAAATGCTACTTTGTTGAGAGGTTTTTGTGTAGGCGATACAAATTCGGCAGACTGTTTTTGCCAGTGTTTTTCCAAATCGGCTGATGTAAGTACATGCGAATAAATTCCATACCCGTATTCCTCTTTGCGTTGTGCATTAAACAATGAATACCCCGTCGCAATTATAACTGATTTACATTTAAATGACACTTCGCGTGATGTGTGAATTTCGAATGAACCATCGTCTTGTTTTTTTATAGAATTTACAAACGTGTTGAGATACATGGTGATACCTCGTTTTCGAACTTGTTCGGTATAATACGAAATTACCTCATGGGCATTGCGTTTGGAGGGAAACAAGGTAGACCAATGTTGCACATTTCCACCCATTGATTTTTCTTTTTCGAGAACTAATACATCGTAACCGGCATCGTGTAAATTACATGCCGTGTCAATTCCGGCAATTCCGGCACCTATAATTATAACATCTATCATTTTTTATTGTAAAATATAAGTTGGTACATTTGGTTTAGGTAATGCATTTCCTTTACTATCAGTATATTTCATTGTTGAATCATACGGAATACCAATTTTTTGAAGTAATCGATCGCTTTGGATTTGATGAATTTGTAATCCTAAATCCCAAGGGTTAATTCCAAGTACTAAGCCGGCAAGTTCTTCATATGTTAATACGGGAATACCGTATCCATGAGCGTCGTATGTTTTACCTTCCATTTCGGAAATTGTATATTGCCATTTGTCAATAAACATAGCACATCCGGGACAATTTGTAAGAATAAAATCGGGATTATAGGGTTTCATTGATTCTAATTTCTTTTGCGTGTTTGAAATAGAATATCCCCTATTGGCTTGCACCAAATAATTGCGAAATCCAAATCCGCAGCAATGTCGTCGTTCGGGGTAATCAACTACATTGCCTCCCCACGCCTGAATCATTCCCGATAATACTTGCGGAAATTCGGCACCGCCTATGCCTTTGTTTGGAAACATTTTAGCATAATGACAACCAATGTGTTCTACCGCTTGCAACGGATTGCCTGTTTCAATATTTACAAGAGAATATGTGCTTTTTTCGGCAATTTCATGTCTAAATTTATATATAATATCGCTGGTGTGAGCAATGGTTTTGGGAAGATTGAATTCGCGTTTGGTTGCCTTGTATAGAAATTCGCGAGTTTGCTCCAATTGTTCGGGAAAGTGATGCCAAGTATCGAGTATTTCGGTATAAATACCAAACGACGTAACACAGGAAATAGCGATATTTTCTAATCCGGCTTCGGTCATAAGCGAAAAATGGCGAGCTACAACTGTTTGTATCGTTTCGAACGGAACTATGTCGGAATGATAGCCTATACCCGTGCAAGTTGTGTGATTTGGATCGTCGTATACATGCTTACCCAACACATTGCGGAGTATATGCAAAAACATATGTTCCGAAGCAGGGAAAAAATTTTGACGAATACAACTACGAGCATAATAAAAATTATCGTTGGCAATGTCTTTTTGATACACATTCCACGTGTGTTTGGTTTCAGAATCTATTGGTTTCATGATTCAAAATGAGTATTACTATTGTATGTATACACGTGATTAAAATATTCATTATCTGCTGTTTTGCTAAACCCTAATTGCATACGTTGTGCTTGTTTTTCCGATTCTTCTTCAATAATTTCATATAAACGACTACCTCCGGTAACTTCGAAAATTGCAGCCAATTCATCAAGGTTTTTTTTGTGAATTTTTCGTAAGGCACCGACTCCTTCTTTATTAAGATTAGCACCCAATCGTTCGTATACCGCTTCTTTGTTTTGTTGCACCCAATCCCAAATAGGACCTTGTTCGGGGTGCATGTCATACGCCACCAAATCGGGATGCACGCAATATCCTTTGTTGAGCACATTTTCGCCTACTGTTTTTTTTATGGCATATTGTTGACGACCTTTTTCGCTTTGTGTAAAAAAACCATACTGTTGCGAAAGTTTCCGCAAAGCTTGAATTACAAATCCGGGCGTATTACCTCGCGGACAGCGAGTTTTGCACGACATACATTGCCCGCAATACCATATAGTTTCCGATTTTAGCAATTCCTCAATTTGGTGATTGTCGCCTTGCTGAACTGTAGTTACAATAGTGCGAGGGTCATAATTGTAAAATTCGGCAGCAGGGCAAATAGCACAACAAATACCGCATTGCAAGCAGGCTTTTAAACCTTCGGTAAAGCGGACATCTTTCTCTAATTCGGCACAATAATCAATTTCCATGTTAGTGATAATTTAAAATTCCCATACCATCGGCAATATATGTAAGGAGTAGCGATAACGAAAATGCTATAATAGGAGCAACTATCCACACTACAAAAAACTTATTTACTTCGGTTTTTGAAAATATATTTTTGAATCCCAATTTGGCAACGCCAATACCTAATATAGCACCAACATTGAGTTGCACCAGCGATGTAGGAATACCTTTGAACAACGATACCCCAAGGAGCAACGAAGCAGAAATAAAAGCAATAATTACCGCCTCAATTTTACCAAACAATACGATTTCTTTACCCGTATTTTGCAACACCTTTTTGCCCAACAGCGAACTCCCTATGGCAAAACTCGGAGCAATAATAAGTGTAGAAAGTATAATAATATGAATATAATGAGTAGGCCCCACATTCAATTCGTTGATAGCCATAGAAGAAATAGGACCAACGGCATTTGCCACGTTGTTGGCACCAATAGAAAAGGCTACATATAGTGCCATTGCCAATAGTAATCCCTTGAGTATGTAACTATCGTTCATTTGTTTCGAAATGGTGATTCCGGTTTTGCGAATAGGTTTGTATATATATTTTCCCACAAACAAGGCAATGAGAAACGCAGCAACGGGAGTTATGAACCACGTTGGAATAATTTCGACAAATAAGGTATGCGAATTACATTGTTCTAAATACAAAGCCGGAGCAGTTACCGCCATTACCGTAGACTGACTGGTAGACTGTGGTACACCCAACAAATTGGCAATAAACAACGAAATAGCCACCGACAACAAAATTATAGACACCACAGTATAGGTCATAGCATCGGCAGAGAGTAAATTGTTGCCAATAGTTTTGGCAGTAGCCTCGCCGCCTAATATAGCACCCAAAAAAACCATAATACCAAACAAACCCGGTATCGCAGTTCTGCGAATAACATTGGCACCATAGGCCGCAGAGAATGAAGGTCCAATACCACTACCCCCCATATTAATGGCGAGAAAGATTCCTATAATGAAAGGTATTAAAAATGGTATAAGCATAGATTTTTTTAGATTTTACACATTACAAACCTAACACAATGCTCTGACATGCATACACGTGTAAAAACGTAATTTTGGGGATACGTTAAAAGACGTAGGGAAAAAAGGTCTCATTGTCGGAATGTCTCAATGTCGGTAACGTGAAGTTTCAGATCGTAGTAGGTTGATACCATAAAATCCGATAGGAATTAATGCCGCATAAAACACGAAATGTAAGCCCTAAAAGGGAAAAGCTATTATTAAAGAGTTTGACTTGCCGGAAAGTTATATGAGGGAGTTTTGGGAGGTGTGAAAATCATTAAACACTTACACTTTTTAATATTGTTGTAAAGCATTTTTATAATGATTTGTTAATTCGGTAATTACCGATTGTGGAGAATGTACTTTAATATTAGCCCCATACGAAAGTAATTCTATTAATAAATCATACGTAACTTGAACTGTAATCGAAAACTTAAAATCATTCTCATTGTCTTCAATTATTTTTTGAGATTTATGCAATGGTAAAGATTTAAAGTATTTACCTTGAAATGCAGAACATGAAATTATAATTTCTTCAGCTTCTTTTCCTTCGTCTTTTACAATTCCAAAAGATGCATCAAAGTATGAAGAAGGGTTAAAAGCATTTGTAGTAAATCGAGTATTAGTTGGTAATATTTTATCATCGATTCTATCTAATGCAAACGTTTTAATTATATTCTCTGTTACATCATTTGCAATAACGTACCATCGTTGTTTAAATTCTTTGAGAGCATATGGTTCAATTACTCTGTATGTACTCTCTTTTTCATAATACTGTTGATATATTATACCTATTCTATTTCTATTTTTAATAAATGAAAGGATTGTGTTTAAATTTTTTGTCGCAGTACCTAAAAATTTTCGATTTTCAAAAAGAACAAATTTTGAAATATCTTCATAGGTTTGAATTACATTTATTATATCATACGACTCAAAATATCGTTTATTGAAATCATTCAAATTATTTTCTTGTAACTCATAATGTTTTTCTTTTCGATTATAAATAATTTCTATACCAAATAAATCCTCAATTCCTTTACAATCACGTATAAATGTTCGTGTAGAATATGTAAAATCATTAATATCAATAAACGCATTATAAATAATCTCCTTAATTTCTTGTAATGATGCATTTTTTTGATGTAATGTGTTAATAATAAGATGATATCGTTTTAATGCATTTGTGGTTGCCATTTGTAAAATTTAAGTGTTCTTTTATAGTTTTAAATTAAATCAAAGACCTCCGTTTAGAGGTCTTTGTGGTATATAGAAGTTAATTTGAAAATTGGGATAGTACATTAGGATTAAATGATAAAGAATCGTTTATTATGCCAGTGATAATAAGTTTTCCTTCTTCTATTCGATCATCTGTATTATATGTTCTATATACATAAGAATTAGTAGAATCTATGTATATTGCTTCAATTAGTACATTTGATCCACCGTAAATGTAGATAGGTTGAGTTTTGATAGAATCAAGTTCGGATTGTAGTTGGTCGATTTGATCCTGTAGGTAGGCTACTGTTACTGTATCTGATAGGTTGCCAGATGGTTCGAATGATTCTTTTTCGCATGAAGAAAAAATAATAGTAGCAATAGCTAATGATAAGATGTAGTTAATTGTTTTCATAATTTTATAATTTAAGTTTCATATTTTCAAAAATAATAAATCATACTGACATATTATGTCATAGTTGGCGATTAATTTTGTTAAAAAAAATTAAAATTATGAGAGTATATGTAAGTATTCAAGCTGAACAGCAAGATGTTGTTCGCTTACAAAAACAAGGATTGCAAAAAAAACTTCATCCGGGTAAAATGAAGCCAAAAGTTAATCATCATTCAAAAACAATTGAAGATGTTATTGGAGAAATTAATCAATTTAAATCGAGAGAAAATCCATACAAAGACAAGGCTATCGAAATAGATGAATTTGTTAAATTGTTAGAATATAAGCGATTTACGATAGACACAATCGATGAGTTTTGTTTTCTCGCAAAAAGCACATATTTAGATGTAGTTCACGATGTTGCTTACAAAAATTATTGCATTGTATTGGATTGCGAAGCTACGGATGTGATTTTAGATGTAAGAAAGTTTTTATACCCTTTTGCTCAATTGTTGGTAAAACATAGTAAGTTTCTTCAAATGTATAGTCAGGAAATTGTTCAAAGCTTTGGTCAAAAATGCTACAATTATCTACAAACAATTGTAACAAATCCAACTATTTTTAGTGATAAAGATAATTTGATTTTACTCATGGATTATATTTCAACAGATATTGAGGTAATAGAATACCATGCATTGAATAGAACTGTATTGTTGCAAGATATTGACAATGCAAAATATTTAAGCTCGTTTGCATTGCCCTATAAAATAAGCGAACAGCAAATTGTTGATATAATCCCATGCAATCATGTACCTACAATAGATTCTATTCAAAATTTTATGATTACTCATTCCATTAACACAACCATTCATCTTTATGCATTACTCAAACAGACTCTATAAAACTACTATTCCAAGCGTTACCATTGAAAAAGATTGTATGTTGTTTTATTCTCAGTTGAATTCAATACATACAAACCAATTGTGTAATAACATAAACAGAGATGTGGAGGAGGTAATGTTGCTCGTTCAACAAGCAATTACAAATAAGCAATCTATTTTTTGTATGCGAGGCGATAAAACTGGCGGTAGTGAAGATTTTTTTACGGTAATACCAATACAAATAATTATAGCATATCCTGTGTTTAAATTGTTTTGCTATCACATACAACTAAAAAAATCTGTAGTACTTCCTATTGACTTTAGAATTGAAAAAGTTTCGGATTTCAAAGATTGTGAAAATCTTAATCTACAATCATTTACAGTATATGAAAGTGAATATAGAGAAACATTATCAATTGAAAAACATCCAATTCTACTTGAATGTAATAATGCTATTTTGCATGATGTAACAGCAAATCCGATACACGAAACGCAAAAGATTTATAAAAAGGAGCATTGTTTTTTTATTGATATTCCGGCAGTTGAAATAACGCCGGAAATTATACAAAGAATTTTATCAATTGGTTCGCAATGCAAAATTGTTGATTCAGAATTTGTTAAAGAACAAGTAATTCTTCAAATGCAAAAAACAATTATAAACCATTTAAAATAAAACAGTATGAATAAATATTATTATCACGAAGATAAATTTTTATATGAAAACCCCAAAGCTTGGGAATTTCTTATAGCGTATTCATATTCTGAAGCGGCGTATGTAGAAAAAGTTTATTGGTTATATTTTCAATATGATTCTGAAATGAGAACTTATTTTCAAGAAAAATTTCCGAAAATACAAAGTGATTTTAAAGATGTACCAATTTTAAGAAAAACGATTACGCATTGCCCTTTTTTAAAAAAAGATAAAGATTTGTGGTTGTGTTTATTATATGATTACAATAAAAATGAAGTAACTAACTATATTTCGAATGAATGGGTTAAACAGATTGAGGAAACTTGTTGTTCGAATGACATAGTTTGGTATGATAGTGATATGAATAAAATATTAATGACTGGGCTTCATGGTACATTTATATATACAAATCTAAATGTAATCAATGCATTAGAACGTGAATACGGTTTAATTTTCAAAGAATTAGAGTTGGATTTGAATGAGAGTTTGTATGTGATTAAATAATGTAATGTGTTTAGAATATTGAGTTGGTTTAATTTATATATTTGTATTTAAAATATTTGCAATTATGAATTTAAAAAACTCATTGTTATTATTATTGATTAATAGAAAGATAAAAAAGTATGGTGAGATTCTCTCAATTTCAATGGACAATAAAAATATAAATTTCATTATACAACTGAACATTGATTCAGCTTCTTTTGAACAAGTTGTAATTCAGATATTTGAATATAATTTAATACAGATTAATAATGTGTGTTATATTGAATTTAAAGATTTTTCAACTTCAAAATTATGGATGACCCATATGTTACAGGATTTTGTAAAACTCAAGAAATTTGAAATTTCAAAATTGCTTTATAATGCAATTAAAATTGCAATGTAAATTTTAGCTATAAATTGTTTAAAAAATAGTAATTTTAGGAAATTAAAAATAAACTAAATATGTAAAGTATGGAAATGCCAAATCAAGATTATCAAAAAGAGTATTCAGAAAATTCATTTTGGGACAAGGTAAAAAACACTTTAAAAATTGCAGGTAAAGAAATAATTGTTAAAGCTTTAACGCTTTTTTATTGTGCACAAGACAAAGATGTCCAGTTAAAAGACAAAACTATAATTTATTCAGCTTTGGGTTATTTTATTTTACCAATTGATTTTATTCCAGACACGATCCCTTTAGTAGGTTTTTCAGATGATATGGGTGCATTAATTCTTGCATATTCAACTATATTTAATAATATAAAACAAGAACATAAAGATAAAGCAGAACAAAAAGCAGAAGCACTTTTTAAATAACCAAAATAAATAATAGTATGAAAATTAAACCTATACTATCAAGCCAAGCACCCCAAGGCGAAATTGCAAATGCAATAAAAGAATTAGAAAATTTCTTTAATGGGGAACAAATCATTATAAATAAAGAAGATATTGAGGAAAAACCAGTACAAACTATTGAAATTGAACAAAATCCAAATGAACCGTATTCTGTTACATTACGATGTCCGCTTTGTCCACAAAGAGTCTGTATTCTCGATTTTTATTATTACTACAATCCAACATTAAGTCACATATCTGCATATAGGAATGCTATATGGATACATATAAATAAAGGAGATAATTGGATATATGTTATAACAAATAATAATCAAAGGAAAAAGGCAATAATTTTATCTCAAAATAATATAGGCGGAACTAAATTTCCACAAGTTCCTAATACATTTCTTGGGATACCTAATACTAATCCACAATTTGTGGTTAATAAAACTTATTGGTATGAGAAAAGAGGCGTTAGACAGATTGGTTATAATGCCTTATTTAATGAGATTTTACATAGACTCCCTGTTGTCTGTTAATAATTAGATGAATGTGGAAAAAGAAGTTCGTAAATTTCAGTATTTGAAATGAGTTTTAGCATTATAAATTCAATTTCCTTCTATAGATGTCATCTAACTCTTTCTGTAAACTTTTTGGTTTTAGCACTGTAATATTTTCTCCATGCGACAATATATCCATAATTAAATCATAAGAAGGAAATACCAACATGGAAATTTGTAGTTCTTCGGCAGTATCTTTTATAATTTTCTGAGAATGATGCATTGGTTGCGATTTTATATACTTCCCTTGTATCGCATTAAATGATAAAACTACTTCTTCGGGTTTTTCGTCATTTGGACGAATAATACCATAGGCATATTTAAAATACTCTTCCAACGAAAAATCTTTGGGGTAGGGAAATTTTTGTGGAGTAATTTCTAAACTTTGAATTCTATCGAGACCAAAGGTTTTAATCTCATTATCCCTTTCGTCTTTTGCCACCAAATACCAACGGAAGCGGTATTCACGAATAGCGTAGGGGTGGAGTTTTCGTTCAGAGAATTCATTGTCCCAGTATTTTTTATAGGTAATATGAAGAATTCGTCTGTTTTTTATAGCATGTAAAATTCCCCATAAATGTTCTGTTCCTTGTGTTTTACGAGGTTCAAATTGAATGTATTCAGATATTTTGTCGCTCATACGCAAGGCATTCATGGTATCAAAAGCTTCAATAATACGTTCTTGCTGTACCGGTATATCTTGCGATACAATCCGATACACTTTTTCCGAAAAATCATATTCAATTTCAATATTATACAACATTGCAATATCTTCAATATCACGTTGAAATGTTCGCTTTGAAATTGTAAGATTCTCTTCTTGTAACTCCGATTCACGTTCAAGATAATCATAGATTTCTTGAAATGTTGACGGACATCGTTGTAGTTTACGCATGATTAAACTATAGCGAGTAAGTGAATTTCTTTTTGTCATACCAGTTGATTTTTTTATCAAATATACAAAACGAGAACGACAAAACGTGTCGCACTGTTCGTAAATTTATCTTTTATGCCAAATAATACGAAAAGTGTTCCCCTTGTAATTTTCGATTCTTTTTACTTTTTTTCTTTGTTGCACATACCTATCATGTGCAAACCCAAATTTTAGATAGCAATTCATTATGCAGCTCAATATCAATATTTTAGAAATGTGGCATAATTAAAAAACTTTACACGTGTTTTGCAAGCGAATAATTGGTTCAATCCAAATTTCTTCTATATCTGCAATGACTGAATTGCCTGTTCAATAAATAATTCTTCGTACATTTTAGGTATCATACTGTTAATTTGCAAGATGTTTCATAAACAAAATTCCACACGCCCGGGCATCGCTTAAGGCATCGTGATGGTGCAATTGTATCTCATGTTCTGCACATAAATCGGCAAGTCCTTTATTGTAAATCCTACGGGTGTCATATTTTTCATACTGTGGTATTGGCAAATTATAGTAGGTTAATGTTTTCTCCAAAACGGGAAAATCAAAGCATAATCCATTGTGAGCTACCACTATTTGATGTTCGATAAAGGGAGCAATTGTTTTCCATACCACATCAAAATCAGCTGCATGCACTGTATCTTCGGATGTTATGCCATGAATTTCCGTAAAATTTTTCCAATAATAATTCCGTAACGGTTTTACCAGTATGTTGATTTCTTGAATTATGTTTCCGTTTTCGAATTGCACGATACCTATTTGACAAATATTTGGCACTGTAGGCGTGGCAGTTTCAAAGTCAATTGCTGTAAATTTTGTAATCATTTTGTTCATGTTTTTAATTGGAATGTTTAAACCCTACATACGTTTTTTTATTCACCAGTAATTCAACCTTACAAAATTCAAAAATTGTATTAAAATCTACAGTAATACCTTGAATAATTTCTTGAATCTCATTTTTACGAACAATATTATCTATTTGCCCTCCAGAAAAATCAAAACGGGCAGCAAGTGTTTCACATTCTGAATCAGATAGAGTTGGTAATTTCGATTTCCAAATGTTTGCTTTTACCGATATTTCGGGTTTGTGAAATTCAATTTTAAACAAAAAGCGACGTTCAAATGCAGAATCAAGATTCTTTACGAGATTTGTTGTCGCAAAAAATATCCCTTCAAAATTTTCGAGTTCTTCCAGTAATATATTTTGAATTGCATTTTCGGTTTGTGAAACATTCGACGTTCCGTTTTCTTTTCGTTTCGAAATAATTGCATCGGCTTCGTTAAAAAACAAAATTGGCATCAGTTCACAATCTTTAGCAAAGGTGTTGTAATCGGTAAAAATTTGCTTAATTTTTTTTTCGCTTTCGCCAAACCACATTGATTTAGTAGCACTAATTTCGACTTTAACAATCTCTCTATTTGTTGCTTTTGCTACCTGATACACGGTTTCTGTTTTGCCGGTACCGGGACCACCATGCAATAAAATTGTAATTCCTTTTGGTAAACTTTTGTTTTGTAATCTACGTTGCGTTTCTTTAAATTTTTCATCTTCAAGCAAAGAATATAACATAGTGAGTTGATGTTGTTCTGCTTCGTTGAAATAGAGTGTTTTCGCATCTATTTTAGCTGGTTCTATGATATTGTATTTTTTCTTTTTATTACATGAGATTTTTAAATCAAATTCTTCTAACATTTTAATAGATTTATCCGAAAGTTTCATTTCGGCATCGTTTAAAAAATCAGTTTCAATTATTTCTATATAATTTTCACGAGTTAAGATATTTTGGTTTAATAATATCGTTTGAGTATGCCAAATAGCACCAGACTCATTATCAAATAACTTATTTGCAGTACGTGCAATTTCAACAGATTCATTACCTCTTATTGTTTCCCAAATCAGATATATATATGTAAAAGTATCTCCATCACTAAACTTAAAATCATGTAACTTTTTTATAAGAGGGAAATGTAAATTAGATCTAATTAATTTGCGCGATTCAAAAAAAAGGTCAGAAACTGAAATCTCGTCATCCTCAGATTTTTCACCTAATTCGTATAAATCCTCTATTACTTGAATCTGATTAGTAGTTTCAGATTTTAATACAGGCATAGGTTCGTTGTTCAAAATTGCATGTGTTATGAGCTCGTTTATTGCAAATTGCTCGTAAGTCAAACGTGTTTTTACCCGGTAATTACGTTTCTCTTTACTAAATATTCCTAGAGAATACAAATCCTTTAAATCA
>MWCJ01000064.1 GCA_002069975.1 Bacteroidetes bacterium ADurb.Bin217
ACCTGCAATAACATATACCACCGAAATAAATGGAATAACTTTCATCAATCCACCCATTTCGTATATGTTACGTGTATGTGTTCTTCCGTATATCATACCAATCAATGCAAAGAAAAGTGCTGTCATCAAACCATGTGAAATCATTTGTAGTATTGCACCGTCCATCGAGGTTTTGTTCATCATAAGCAATGCGAATATTACTAGTCCGCAATGCGATACCGAAGAATATGCATTAATGTATTTTAAGTCTTTTTGCCAAATTGCTCCAAATGCTCCATATACCACACTTATTGTTGTGAGAATCAAAAATAGCCAACCCATTTCTTGTGCGGCATCGGGAAGCAAAAACATAGCAACACGAAAACAACCGTATCCTCCCAATTTCATCAATACCCCTGCATGAAGCATCGATACCGCAGTAGGTGCCGAAGCATGACCATCGGGCGACCATGTGTGAAACGGGAATAATGCTCCTAAAACACCAAATCCTACAAACAGAAAAGGAAAAAAGAACATTTGCGTATCGTGAGGAATTGAAATTTTTGATATTTCTATAATGTTAAATGTTAATTGTCCTCCATCGGGTGCCGAGTGAAAATAAATACCTAACAATCCCAATATCAACAATGCAGAACCACCCATAAGCATAAGCGTAAGCTTCATTGCCGAATATTCTTTGTTGCCACTTCCCCACAAACCAATCAACAAATACATTGGAATTACTGCAAGTTCATAAAATAAGAACATGGTAAACATATCTAATGATATGAAGAAACCAAATACTCCCGATGACAATAAAATAAGCGAAATAAAAAATTCGCGAGGTAATTCTTTGGTCATCCACGATGAAAAAACACCTGCAAATACTACAATTGATGTAAGCATAATCATAGCTACAGCAATTCCATCTACCCCTATATCATAGTGAATATTGAAACTCTGAAACCACACATACGATTTGGTAAACACCATTTCGGCTGTATTGCCTGCTTTACGTTCTGCAATGTATTGAAACAATAAATTAAACGACATAAGCAATTGAATTCCCATGCCAATAGCCGATACCATACGAGCACCTTTCAAATCCTTAGTAAACAGGATTCCTATCATGGTGATAATTGGTACTACAACAAATAAACTTAATATATCCATAATTTTTAAACTAATTTCTAATTAATACACAAACACATAGATAAGAATAAATGCAAATACAAATACCCCCGAAATAAATACAAATCCATATTTTTGAATCTGACCTGATTGTAATTCTTTAACAGATTCTGAAGCATAGTTGGTTACCGTTGCAAATCCATCCATAGTAGCATCTATAATATGTCTGTCGAACCAAGCTATACTTTGAGAAACTACATTGAACAATATTTTTTGTGTTACAAATAAATATATTTCGTCGATATAGAATTTACGATAAATCGTAGTGTACACCCCTTTGAGTGATGCCGCAATTTTGTCGGGCATTGTGCTTGGTTTGAAGTAGAACGCATATGCCAATGTTATACCACCAAAAGCAAGCAATGTAACTGGTATAGCAATAGCCCAATTAATATGTGCTTCGAACGGACGACCATCTGATGTAATTAAATCGTGGAATGGAATATATCCGGCAAATGCCGCAAATAATGCTAAAATTATAAGCGGTATAGTCATACTTGCTGGCGATTCGTGAGGAGTATGGTGGTAATGTTGAGTTTTTCCAAAGAAAATACTAAAAAATAAACGCGACATGTAAAATGCTGTTAACCCTGCAACAAATACTGCTATGTAAAATACTGTTTTGTTATGATGAAATGCTGCTGCTAATATTTCGTCTTTACTAAAGAATCCAGAAAATCCGGGAAACCCGCATATAGCAAGCCAGGCAATACCAAATGTAATAAACGTAATCGGCATATATTTGCGGAGTCCGCCCATATCGAGCATACTATTGCTATGCACTGCATGGATAATAGATCCGGCAGCCAAAAATAACAATGCTTTAAACATTGCATGTGTTGTTAAGTGAAACATAGAAGCCATAAACCCTAATCCGTCGTGGTCGCCATATTGTGAAACACCAAGTGCCAACATCATGTAACCAATTTGTGACATGGTTGAAAATGCAAGAACTCGCTTAATATCAAATTGAGTACAGGCTATAATTGCGGCAAATAAGGCAGAAAATGCTCCAACCCACATAACTACGTTTAATGCATCGGGAGCTTCTAACGCATATACCGGAAATAAACGAGCTACTAAATATACACCGGCTACAACCATAGTTGCAGCATGTATCAGTGCAGATACCGGAGTTGGACCTTCCATAGCATCGGGCAACCATATATGAAGCGGAAACATGGCTGATTTACCTGCACCACCCATAAATACAAGAATCAATGCCCAACTTACGATTGATAATCCTAAAAATGAAGTGCCGGTAGGCATGGTCATCGCTAATTCGTTTCCATTGGTTTTAGTGATTTCTGCAAAATCGAAGGTTCCTGTATAATACGACAATAATAATATACCTACCAAAAATCCTAAATCGGCAAATCGTGTTGTAATAAATGCTTTTTTAGAAGCTGCTACTGCCGATGGTTTTTCGTAATAGTAACCTATCAACAAGAATGACGAAACACCAACAAGTTCCCAAAATATATACATTTGAAATAAGTTAGTAGCTACCACTAAACCTAACATTGAAAATGAAAACAATGATAAAAATGAGAAAAATCTGTTAAATCCGTTATCCCCATGCATATAGCCGGTACTGTAAATATGTACCATAAGCGATACTGTGGTTACAACCATAAGCATCATTACCGAAATTGGGTCGAGCAAAATTCCCATGTCTATGTGCAACTGGTCGGTAAGTTGCAACCACGTGATATTAAACGCCTCAATTTTCTGATATGCACCATCTACTTTGCCGTATTTGAAAAAATAGAAATACGCAGTGATGCACGATAATGTAAAAGAAATAAACAAGGATGAGCTTCCAATGATTCCTGCAAGTTTATGGCTTAATTTATTATGCAATAAGCCTAAAAGAAGAAATGTAACAAAGGGTAATCCTATAATTGCTAGTGTATATGTAAAATCCATACGAAAATATTTTTCTGTGTATTAATACTTCATTTCGTGAACATTCTCAACATTTATAGTTCTGTATCGGCGATACACGTTTATAATAATTGCTATAGCTACTGCTGCTTCGGCTGCTGCTATTGCAATTATAAATACGCTAAACATATAGCCTTGCAAAACGTTGGGGTATAAAAATTTGTTTAACACAACAAAATTTATACTTACCGCATTCAAAATAAGTTCGGTAGCCATGAGAATAGTTATTAAATTTCTCCGAACCAAAAAACCGTACACACCTATAAAAAACATACAAGTGCTTACTATTAAAATGTGTGTAATATCAATGCCTTCTATCATATCGCTATTGTTTAGATTTTTTTGCAACCATAATTGCTGCTACCATGGCAGCCAATAATAAAACAGTAATAACTTCAAACGGTAATACAAAACCACCGTCGCCGTAACTTAAAAATGCTCGTCCGAACGAACGGATATCGGGTGTTACAGTTTGAGGTTGTATTAATGCTTTGAAATTAAATTGTAAGAGAGTTAGAATTGTAATAGCAGCTCCACCCAATGCAAGTAAGCCCGAAAATAATTGTTTTTTCCAATCTATTTTTTCGAATGTAAAATCAACATTGCTAGTAAGTAAAATCGAAAAAATAATTAATACCGCAATACCTCCGGCATATACCATAAGTTGCACAGCTGCAAGAAAGTGAACTTGCAACAAAAAATATAGTGCAGCAGTAGAAATAAGTACAAATAATAAAAATGTTGCAGCACGCAGTATTTTTCTGCTTGTTACGCTCAATATCGAGAATCCGAGTATAGCTGCAGCTATAATATAGAAAAATATAACATTCATAATTTATTCTTTAAGGTCTTTAGTAACTACAGAATTTGGTTTGTTTAAAATTTTGGTCAATTGCGAACGGTCAAATACCGAATGTTCGAATTCTTGCCCAAATGCTAATGCTTTTGATGGACAGGTTTTAACACATAAGCCGCAAAATGTACACATGCTTAGGTGGTATATATGTTTGTCAATAGCTTTTTTCTTTTTTTCGTCAACAATTTCCCATTTGGAAATAATTTCGATAGATCCATTAGGGCAATTCATTTCGCATATTCCACAACCGGTACATTTATGCTCATTTTTATCGTTGTGCGGCATGATAACTTCACCTTTGAATCTGTCAAACATTTGTAATGTCTCGCGATTTTCGGGATATTGTTGTGTTACAATTTCACCGGGACTTACAAAGTATTTTCCGGTAACTTTCATACCGGTAATCAATGTTTTGATGCCCCCAAAAATATCTTTAAAATAATCTACTACTACTTTCATATATTGCTTGTTATAAATGCCATCCCAATAAAACTACAACTGCCATAAGTACTATATTTATTAAATTGAGCGGTAATAAATATTTCCATTCCAATGTCAACAGTTGGTCAATACGTAATCGTGGAAAAGTCCACTTAAACCACATCATAATAAATACTACAGTAAATGCTTTCATAAAGAACCATAGCACCGGAGGAATAAAGTCCATTACATGATTAAATCCTTCTAATCCGGGAATATGTAAAGGCATCCATCCACCTAAAAATACAGTAGTTGCTATAGATGCTACAATAAACATATTGATATATTCTGCCAAGAAAAACAATGCGAATTTAATACCCGAATACTCGGTGTGGAATCCGGCAGTAAGTTCCGATTCTGCTTCGGCTAAGTCGAATGGACCGCGATTGGTTTCGGCAGTACCAGCTATCAAAAATATTACAAATGCAATCATTGCAGGTATGTGTCCTTTGAATATAAACCACAAATCGGCTTGTCCGGCAACAATTTCCGAAAATTGCATGGTGCCTGCCAATACTATGATAGTCATAAGCGATAAGCCTACCGATAGTTCGTAACTAACTATTTGTGCTCCACTACGCATAGCACCTATGAGCGAATATTTGTTGTTGCTTGCCCATCCTGCCAACAATACTCCCAATACGCCAAGACTCGAAACGGCAGCCACGTAAAATATACCGATATCGAAATCCAAAACTTGCAATCCCTTGTCGAACGGTATAGCTCCTATTGCTAGAAACGATGCGGTAATTACAATAAATGGAGCAACATTGAACAAAAATTGATCGGCACTTTTAATATAAATCAACTCTTTCATCAACAATTTGATGAAATCGGCTATGGTTTGCAACAATCCCCATGGACCAACTCGCATAGGCCCCAAACGGTTTTGGATAAATGCACACACTTTTCGTTCTAAATACACCAAAAACAAGCCCAATACGGCAAAAAATATGAGGTATGCAACCCCTGCAATAGCCAATTCTATGGTAGTTGTAAGGGCACCTTCGCCAAACGACTCAACCAACGAGCTGTGAATAGATGATGTTAATTGTGTAAAATCGTAAAGAAACATACTATATAATTTTATCTGTCAATATCTGGAATAACTAAATCGAGTGAACCCATAATTGCAACTAAATCGGCAATTTTTTGCTTTTGCGACATATGATTGAGTGCCGAAAGATTTGCAAAATTCGGAGAGCGGAATTTAATGCGATATGGATTTTTTTCGCCGCGACTCTGCACATACACGCCAAATTCACCACGATTGGATTCTATTCGTTGATAATATTCTCCTTCGGGTAATTTAATGATTGGTTTCATTTTTACCTGATAGTCGCCTTCGGGAATATTGTCGATAAGTTGTTCTATAATCGAAATAGATTCCCACATTTCGGCAATACGAACTTTGTATCGAGCAAGTGAATCGCATTCGGTACGAATAATTTCGTTGAATTGTACTTTGTCGTACACATTGTATGGATATTTTTTGCGAATATCACATGCAAATCCGGAACCTCGTCCCGACGGACCGGTAACACCAAACGATATAGCATCTTCTTTCGATAAAAACCCTACATCTTTGGTTCGATTTATAAATATTACGTTACCCGACAATAATTCATCGTATTCGGGTAATTTTGTTTTGAAATATGCAAGAAATTCTTTTACGCGTTTTTGGAAATTAGGATGAATATCATACATCAATCCTCCGGGACAGTAGTAACTTTGAATTAAACGGCTTCCGGTAGTTTCTTCAAAAATGTCTAGAATTTTTTCACGATCGCGTAAGCCATAGAAAAAAGTAGTAAGTGCACCCAAGTCCATACCAAATGCCGCCCACCAAAGCTGGTGTGAACCTAAACGTGAAAGTTCGTCGATAATGGTACGAATATATTTTACTCGTTCGGGTATTTCTATTTCCAAGGCATTTTCTACCAACATACACACCGCTTCGTTATTTTGGTGTGCCGATAGGTAATCCAATCGGTCGGTAAGATGTATAATTTGCGGATAGGTATTGCGTTCGCACATTTTTTCGATACCGCGATGAATATACCCGCAATATGGTTTAAGGTCGTTTACAATTTCACCGTGAAGATTTACCAACAAACGCAACACTCCGTGTGTCGAAGGGTGTTGAGGCCCCATGTTTATAAAATATTCTTCGTCAATTAGGTCTGTTTGGTTTGCTACTGTTTCAGCCATTGTATTTTGTGTATGAAGAATGTTATTTAATCAAATCTATAATATTTACCGTATCAACGTAGTCTTTACGCAACGGATATCCTTGCCAGTCTTCGTCCATAAATAGGCGACGCATATCGGGATGATTGTTGAACGAAATGCCGAACAAATCGAATACTTCACGTTCTTGCAATTCAGCACCTTTCCAGATATCACATACCGAATCTATTGCAGGATTTTCACGATTTTCAGTCTTTGTTTGTAACACAATACAATGTCCCAATTCGGTAGATTCCAAATGATACACCACACCTAAAGCAGGATTGGCATCAACACCGGTAAGGCTAAACAGAAAATCGAATTTGGTATCGTTCGATTCCTTGAGTTGTTTGGCAACACTATATATGGTGTCGGCAGGAATGTGAGCTATGAGATACTGTTTGTTTTCGGTACATACAGCTTTGGGAGCCAATTCCAAAATTCTTTGTTGTAATTCTTGATTCGTCATATCGTATTACATAAAGTTTGACACGTGGTCAATTTTCTGAGTCAATGATTCTTGTTTGATTTTTTTGTGAAGTTCGAGAACCCCGTGAAAGAAGGCTTCGGGACGTGGAGGACAACCGGGAATGTATACATCTACCGGAATTACTTGGTCGGCACCACGAATTACCGAATATGAATTGTAAAAAAACGGACCACCCGATACAGCACAAGCGCCCATAGCAATTACATACTTAGGTTCCGACATTTGGTCGTATAAACGTTTAAGTACGGGAGCCATTTTGTGCACTATAGTTCCAGCTACCACAATCACATCGGCTTGGCGAGGTGATGCACGATATACTTCCATACCAAATCGTGAAAAATCGTGACGAGGAGCACCGGCAGCCATCATTTCGATACCGCAACAACTGGTAGCAAAGGTAAGAGGCCACAATGAATTTGCACGACCCCAATTTACTAAATCACTTAATGTAGTTAAGAAAAATCCCCCGTCTCCCGATTTTCTCTCTAAATCTAATTGCAAATCATCAAGCGATGCGTATTCTTTTTCGTTATTTATTCCCATTTTAATGCTTGTTTTTTCCATGCGTACAAAAGACCCAAACCTAATATTACAAAAAATATGAGTATTTCAATAAATGCTACCATACCTATTTCTTTCATTACCACTGCCCATGGAAACAAGAAAATAGCTTCCACGTCGAAAATCAGAAACATAATAGCAAACAAATAATACCCAACATTGAACTGTATCCACGACGTACCTTGCGTAGGAACACCACATTCATATGTATCGTGTTTTTGTAAATTTGTTGTCTTTTGAGGAATTAAGCCGGAAAAAATAACCGCTAACCCTACGAGTGTAACCCCTAGGAGGAAAAATAAAATCAAACCCTCAGTATTCATGAGAAAATGTTTTTGTATGTTTTTTTTATGTTTTTTATCGTGCAAATATATGTGATATTTACATATACACAAATTATTTAAAAAAAGATTTTAACATTTTTTTGAACCACTTTAATTTTATGAAAATCAATTAGTTGAAAAAAAATTTGATTTTTTGATTTGAAATTTTAAGCTTTTTAGATATCTTTTATTATCAGAACAAAATTTATCTAATTAATAAAATTATTGAAGTATGCATTAAGTTTTAACACTATTTATTCTTTTGGGTATACATTATTTTAACTACAAAAAATGTTTGTAATATATTGTAATACGCGTAAAAATACTTACAAATATAGATATTTGACATTAGGCTTTAAATATTATATTTTTGCAATTGTTCTTTTGAAATATGTGCCAATACAGAATAAAACAGTAAAACTATACAAGACGATGTTTTTTATAGTTTGGTAATAGATAAAAAAAGATTTTTTTTTTATTTCAACATTTTTCTATTTTCAACATCTATCAACACCTTCATTTGTTGAATTGCTATTTGGTTCAATTTTATAAGGCGTTCGCTTTGTGGTATATTTTCGCTTATAAATACTGCATTCAAATTTTCCATATTCGACAAACAAATCAACTCATTTATGCTTGCGTAATCTCTCATATTTCCTTGTAAATTGGGATTTGCATCACGCCATTGTTTTGCAGTAATTCCAAACAATGCTACATTTAAGACATCGGCTTCGTTAGCATAAATAATTGAAATTTGTGAAGCAGAAAGCTCTGCTGGTATAAGATTTTGTTTAATAGCATCGGTATGAATATGATAATTAATTTTTGCTAAGGTTCGATTTAGATTCCAATTGAGTTTAAGACGGTCATTTTCATCTGCTTTAAGTCGTTGGAATTCATTTACAAGATATATCTGAAATTCAGGGCTTAACCACATTGCAAAATGAAAAGCTATGTCTTTGTGTGCATATGTTCCCCCATATCTTCCAGGCTTCACTATCATTCCTTTTGCATGGGTGCGTTCTATCCATTGACCTATTGACATAATAAATCTATTTACCCCTGCTTCTTGTTCAATTACCCCGAATTCGGGGTAATTAAAATCTGAATTATTTATTTTTTCCCAAATTCCAAGATACTCAAGTGTATTTTTATTAGTAATCCATTTGCCTATTAAACCGCTACCTTCCTTAAATCCACTTGTCATATCTGTAAGACAGATATAATCAATGTTATTTTCTACGATAACCGTTATCGAAGTTTCTTTAACAACTATTTTATTGCTTTTAACCATATTCTTTAATTCTAATGAGGATGAATTCGCTGTCTTTTAATTATGGTGAATTCGCCATAATTAAAAAGTGGATTATGTACTGTTCACTTATTAATATGAACCAATACTTCTTTTACTATTAAACGAGTAGTTTTTGCCATATTTTTTACTTCTGTATTTTAAACCCCTCGAATTCGAGGGGTTTAAAATTGCATTATTCTATTTTGAACCTGAATTATCTTATTCTGGTTGCTCATAGTCTTTATCTTTTTTACCCAATCGTTACTGCTGCATACCAATTTGGTTAGCTCATTTACGGAATTGAACAGCACGTTCGTTTTCAATTTTAAAACCCACAGCAATAATAACCTGCAGGCTGTAGTGGTCTACTTCCCGTTGCACTTCCCTGTTACCTTCGGTTTGAACTATTAAGTATTTCTTAATAGTTGCCTGCGGCTCCAATTCATTATCGGAATAAATACGTTTTAAGTGTTGGTTAATAGCAGGTACAGAAACATTGTAAAGTGTTGCCATCATTTTTTGAGTAAGCCATTCATTTTCATCTTCGTAGCGCATTTCAACACTAGCTTCCGAACCACCACCTGCTGCAATAAATGTCAAGTATTCTGCCGCTGAAGAACGAACAATATCCTGTTTTCCATTTTTTTTAACAACCATTTTTTTAGTTAATTAGGTATGGGTAATACGTTAAAATAACCGTAGAATAAACCTTTGCTTTATACGTACCTCTATAATTAAATATTTCCCCCAAAAATAACAAAACTAATTCAAACATTAATATGTAACGTGAGTCCGATGTAATTATTTAAGTTCAGACCTCATTCAGGGTTTCTCAGTCCTCATCTGTCTGCAACAATTTTTGCAATTCGGTTTCGGTTGTTTGCAGTTTTGTTTTACACACATCTATTAATTCCATTGCCTTTTTTACTCGTTGGCTTAGGGTGTCTATACTAATTTCTCCTTGTTCTATTTCTTTTATAATTTTTTCTATCTCAGCTATAGAAGCTTCGTAACTTTGTTCTTTTGCCATTGGTGTATTTTTTTAATAGTGATACTAAAGCGATATGAAATATATTTTTTTATGATGTATTTATGCTATATTTGTATAGACATTCTGCAATTGTTGTATTACTTTTACGTTCACATTCGTCTATTACAAATATTTACAACAAAATTACACATTATGAATAGAATTTTTCGCATTACTACAGTATTTTTATTACTTGTACAATTTGGCTTTTCGCAATCGGCCGACTGGAAATTCAGATATGAATATGTAAAAACAAATCCGCAGGAAGTTGATGTATTTATGGACATTACTATTCCCAAAGACTTCCATATGTACAGCTTCGACCAAGGTCCGGGTGGACCAATTGCTGCCGAAGTTCAGTTTGTGGTGCCGGCAGGGGTTAAAAAAATAGGCGGCTTACAATCGCTCACCAAACCTCGTGAATATTTCGACGATATATTTGGTATTACCGCACGTGATTTTGGTGGTAAAATAACGTGGAAACAACGGTTTTATGTAGGCACATCTGATGCATTTAAAATTACCGGAAAATATAGTTATCAACTTTGTCAAGACGATGGTATGTGTATAAACCCATTACCCGAAAAGTTTTCGGTGTCAATACCTGCACCTACATTGCCTAAAAAACAAGTAGATACTGCGAAATCAGTTGTGTCGCAGGTAGATATTCCTTTGAAAACTATGACCACCGATACTATTGCGGCGAGCGATTCGCTTACGCAAGGTGCGGCTTCAACAGAACCCGAAAGTATACCGTCTGAATTTGATGATTCTACCGCAGGTATGTCGTTGTTGTGGATTTTTATATTTGGATTTTTGGGTGGGTTATTGGCTTTTTTAACCCCCTGTGTATTTCCTATGGTTCCTATGACGGTGAGCATGTTTATAAAACGAAGCAAACAAAAAGCCGTGCGTGATGTATCGCTTTACGGAATTTCTATTGTAGGTATTTATGTTGTTTTAGGGTTACTTATAACTGTGGTATTTGGTGTTGATGCATTAAATAAAATGTCTACAAGCCCTCTGTTTAATATTGCTTTTTTTGCTATTTTCTTGTTGTTTGCTATTTCATTTTTTGGTGCCTTCGAATTGGTGTTACCTTCGAGTTGGGTAAATTTTATGGACAAAAAAGCTGATACCAGTTCCGGATTTGCAAGTATATTTTTTATGGCGTTTACCCTTGTATTGGTTTCGTTTTCGTGTACTGCTATGATTATAGGTACCTTGTTGGTGCAATCGGTTGTTTCGGGGTCGCTACTTGGACCGTTTATGGGAATGTTGGGATTTTCTATTGCATTGGCATTACCATTTGTTGTATTTGCATTTGTACCTTCGTTAATTACAACCTTAGGAAAATCGGGTGGTTGGTTGCAATCGGTAAAAGTTACCTTAGGGTTTATAGAATTAGGATTTGCACTAAAATTTATATCAAAAGCAGACTTAGTAGCCGGTTGGGGAATTCTTCCACGCGATTTGTTTTTAGCTATTTGGATTATATTGTTGGTACTGTTGGGCTTATATATATTGAAAAAAATCAAATTATCGCACGACGATGATTCTACCACCGTTTCTACACCACGATTTTTATTGGCTATGGCAATATTCTCGTTTGCTTTATATTTAGTGCCTGGAATGTTTGGAGCACCATTAAAATCGCTGAGCGGATATTTACCGCCTATGTCAACACAATCGCTTGATTTGTATACCCCAACATTGTATTCACAATCAAGCAATTCGGCAACATCGCCGTCGTTAAAACAAGCAAAAAAATATGCCGATGAATTTCATTGTCCGCACAATATCGATTGTTTTTTCGACTACGAAGAAGGAATGGCATATGCCAAAGAAGTAAACAAACCTGTATTGTTAGATTTTACCGGCAAAGGTTGCGAAAATTGTCGCAAAATTGAGATGAACGTGTGGTCGAATCCACAGGTGTTGAAAATGTTGCACAACGATTATGTAGTAATTTCGTTGTATGTAGATGCTCGCACACCGCTCGACAAAAAATTGGTTCGTACCGAACAATACGGAGGTAAAGAATATGATATAACTACCGTGGGTGAACATTGGAGTATGTTTATGATGCAAAATTACGGTGGTTTAATGCAGCCATATTATGTATTATTGTCGCCCGATGGCAAGCGATTGGCAAAACCAATAACGTATACCGAAGCTCAAAGTATAGAGTTTTATACCAAGTTTTTGCAGGGTGGGATAGAGGCTATGAAGAAATGAGTTTGGAAGCTTGTAAAGTTTATAAAGTTAGAAAGTTTGTAAAGTAGTTGAGAATTCTTTTTTAGTAGTTAATTCTCATAAAACATCCACGCTTTAAATTTTTCTTTGAATGTTTGTGGACCTTTGTCTTGCTTGATTTTTTGTTTTTCTTGCGTGTAGGCTCTGTATCGTTCTCCTTCGAAATACACTTTGTACGATATGGTAGGTATGATTGGGAAGAAACTTATTTGATACATTTTTAATGGTTTAAATCCTATTTCGTCTTGATAGTTTGGTGTGTAAAATTCACTGCCGTTGTCATGATTGTAATAGTAATAATAGGGGTTTTTTCGATTGTATGCATTGTAAATGCTGAAATTCCATTCGCATCGTTGATTATGTTTGTTGGTAGATGTATGAGTAATTCCCAAATCTAATCGATGATATGGTTTCATTCTACCACTATTGCGTTCGCCGTAAATAAGTGATTCGTATACCACATATTCATTGTCGAAATTTAATCCAATAGCCGATTGTCTGCCAAGAACCGGTGTGTATGGCAAGCCCGATTGATATACCCATGTGCCACTTATGCTCCATGTGTCTGAAAATTTACGCAGTATTGCTATAGAGAAAGAATGAGGTCGGTCGTAATCAAATATAAATGTTTTTCCTTGATTGGTTTGGGCAAATGTACGTGTGGTATGAGAATACGAATAGCCGGTAAATCCTTGCCAATCGCCTTTTTGCTTACGAATGAATAATTCTAAACCATAGGATGTACCAATTCCATGCGTTGCAATTTTTTGTTTCCATTGGTCATCACCGCGTATGCTTGTATATCCGTCTTTAAATGTTATCAAATTCGCCATTTCTTTATAATATACATTGCATTCGGTAGCAAACATACTTTTCAAAAATTGCCCATTCCAATTTATAGAATATTGCGTAGCATGCGAAGGTGCAATATCTGTATCCGATGGAATCCATATTTCGTTGCTCATAATAGACCCATTGGTAAACAACATGTGCGAATTTTGATATACCTGCATGTAATGAGTGCTTATGGTATGATAGGGCGAAACTTTATACGCAAGTTGTATGCGGGGTTCTATATGTGTTGATGTAAATGATTCTACAATATTTTTTTGAAAACGTACTCCCGGAGTAAACGAAATACGTTGTGCTATACGAAAAACATTATCGGCAAACAGTGCTGTTTCGTTACCATACAACGAAGTATGTGGTTCACTTTGTTGTTCCAATGAATTATAGTGTTTGTCGGGAATATAGGTGTCGAGCGAAGATTGTAAACCAAATTCTATACGCCACCACGAAGTAGGGGTGTATTCCCATAGCGATTGTGCCAGGGCTTGTGATTTTGAAGATATATCGTGCATGCGAATATGTACTGAGCTGGAATCGTGGATTGTGAAATTTAATTTAGTAGCCGACCTGTAGTTGGTATACGAAACAATGTGTGATGCATGTAGTTTTGTAAAACGAGTATTGTTCCATGTAAGCGATACTAATTTATTGCCCCATGCATTGGTATATCGAAACGATTCCGAAAGTCCTTGTTTGCCCCAATAATTCAAATAATCGTCGCCATAATAAACATTGCATGCAAATGTGTTATATGTATTTTTATTCCACGTAAGTTTTGCATTAATATCATGAAATCCATAGCTCAATTTTACACTATTGCCTCGCGATATACTTGA